>CAYTDB010000029.1:0-47894 GCA_964436455.1 uncultured Anaerolinea sp.
GTCCTGCAACGTGCATTGGATGATCCATCCCTCGCCACCCGCTTCAAAATCGACCCGGAAACTGTTCCAGCCATATTAGCCGATTACCATTCCAGACTTTTATCCGTCCGAGCCACCCGCATCCGACCCGGCACCGACAATAAAGTGCTGACATCGTGGAATGGACTCATGCTTGCTACGATCGCGGGGGCTGCACGGGTTTGGGAACCAGGGAGCTTGCTCCCAAACCATGACCCAAACGCTTCGACTTCGCTTTACTCCACTCCGCACAGATATCACGAAATGGCTACCCGCAGCGCAGAATTTTTACTCTGAGAATTACGACCAAACGGCAAACTCAAACATAGTTGGCGCGACGGAAAAACGACCAATGAAGTTTTTCTTGAAGACTACGCTGCATTGATTTTGGGTCTGCTTGAGCTGTATCAAACGGACTTCAAGAACAGGTGGTTCGTCTCTGCAAAAGAACTTGCGAATGAAATGATCGAACTGTTCGAAGACCCCGAAGGCGGATTCTACGATACATCGAGGGATGGCGACCAATTATTGCTTCGCCCGAAAGATATTCAGGACAATGCAACCCCATCGGGCAACGCGTTGGCATGTGATGCATTATTAAAGCTAGCCGAGTTTACTGGAGAGGGAAAATTCCGCGACCTTGCAGAAAAATCATTGCGGCTTGTTGTGGGAATGGCAACTCGTTATCCGACTGCGTTCGGCAGGTGGCTGTCAGCGGCAGACATGGCTTTGGGGAAAACGAAGCAAGTTGCAGTCGTGTATGAGGCGGGCGGACAGGGTATTGCGGAAAAGATGATTCGCGTCGTCCAATCCCGGTTTAGACCGAATGTCATCGTCGCCGCATCCGCCTATCCCCCACCAGAAGACGCACCAGCACTGTTGAGAGATCGTCCGCTCAAGGACGGGAAACCGACTGTTTACGTGTGTGAGGGCTTTGTCTGCAAAAATCCTGTTACTGCAATCTCTGAGCTGGAAGAGTTATTGTAAAATACATACATGGATAATATTCTTATCGAAAATTTGCTAAAAGTTGGCATGGCGGTGTTGACTGGCGGGTTGATCGGCGCCGAACGTGAGTTTCAAGATAAAGCTGCGGGGTTCCGCACCATCATTCTGATTACGGTTGGCTCAACATTATTCACGATCTTTTCTCTCAGCATGGACCCGGGGTTCACGCAGACCCGCATTGCGGCAAACATCGTCACGGGCATCGGCTTTTTAGGAGCAGGTGCGATCGTACGTGAACACGGGCGCGTTGGCGGGCTGACCACAGCAGCAACGATATGGCTGTCCGCCGCGCTGGGCATGGGTATCGGTGCAGGCGAATTGGTTTTTGTTTCGATATCCACGGGCGTGGTGCTGGTGGTGCTTTTCATTTTCCCCTATATCGAACGCTGGATCGACCGCAGCCGCGAAGCGCGTTCCTATAGGATCGTAATCGCTACAGCTGATACCAAAGGTGGAGACAAGATCAAAAATGCCCTCGAGAAAAATGCTCTGAAAGTACTGGTACATCACCAGACCAAGACCGAAAATGCCATCATCGGGACATGGCGCGTCATCGGTTCACCGGTCAATCACGAGAAATTTGTGGATCAAATGGTAAAGGATAAGAACATCAAAGAACTGGTTTACTAACCACCGAAACACATATCGCACGGAATCAAAAAGCTCCCGGTGCGGGGAGCTTTTTGATTCTTATTTGGGTTCGATATTCCCTTCCGAGTCTGTTGATTGATCATCCTTTTTATCCCCGCCTAATCCATCTCGAAAGGATTTGATGCCCTTCCCGAGTTCACCGGCGATCTTGCCGATGCGACCTGGTCCGAACAGCAGAAGAACAATCACAAGAACGATAATTAATTCCGTAGGTCCAAGACGTGGAAACATTCTTTACTCCTTAATCAGTATCTTCTGTATCGTACCACAATCAGAGTTAATCTGCTATTAGAGTTCACGACGAAAGATGATACCCTCGATAAAGCGGATAAGGCGGCGTACGAGGGAACGAACCCGCCCAAGCACGCGATATTGTTCTGGATAGATAGGTCTCTTGCTCGGAATCGGACCTGTCCACTCGGCGGTCAGTGCGCCCCAGGTCAAGCCTGCGCCAAAACCGACCATGACTAGTTTGTCGCCGCTTTTAATTTGCCCTTTTTCGACCGCTTCAACTGTTGCAATCGGAATGGAGGCTGTGGATGTGTTGCCGTACCGATCCAGATTAACAATGAACCTGTCCATGGGTTGTTTGAGCCCACGCGCTGCCGCCTCGATAATGCGGATATTGGCCTGATGCGGCACGATCCAATTCACATCTTCGATCTTCATTCCCGCGGCATCCAGGGCTTCATTGGTTGCCTGCGCCATCACACGTGTCGCAAACCGAAAGACTTCCTTGCCATCCATTTCGATGAAATGCTTGCCCTCATGGACGGTCATCTCTGTGGCAGGGTGGACACTTCCGCCGCCAGGCAAGGCAAGGAGGTCCCCGCCGGAGCCGTCAGAGTGCATGACGGCGGAATACACACCGCCGGGTCTTTCACTTGCCTGCAAGACGAACGCCCCCGCGCCATCCCCGAATAGGATGCAGGTATTTCTATCCTTCCAATTGACAAAGCGCGAAAGGGTTTCTGCACCGATCACCAATGCACTTTTGATGGATCCGCTTCGGATCGCTTGCGCCGCCATGTTGGTGGCATAGATAAATCCAGAACAGGCAGCCAGCAGATCAAAGGCTCCAGCCTTTGTCGCTCCGATCTGGTCCTGGATCATACAGGCTGTGGCTGGGAAGATATAATCCGGTGTTGAGGTTGAACATATGATCAAATCGAGATCGGTCGGACGCAGGTTTGCAACCTTTAACGCCTTGAGTGCCGCCTCGACCCCCAAAGAGGATGTGGTCTGCCCGTCTTTTGCGATATGGCGTTCACGGATCCCTGTGCGCTCGCGGATCCACTGGTCATTGGTTTCCACGATCTTGGACAGATCGTCATTTGTCATTATCGTCTCAGGCACTGACATCCCCCAGCCTGTAATGTGTGCATATGGCATAACGTGCTCCTAATAATTTCAGCCGCGTCGAAAGGATTGTCAACGCGGCAACATGTTCTTATCCCTCAAATTGACTGAACACCAATGTGGCATTGTGCCCGCCAAATCCAAACGAGTTGGACATGGCATGTTTGATCGAAGCCTTGCGGGATTGATTTGGAACAACATCCAGGTCACATTCCGGATCGGGGGTCTGGTAATTGATCGTGGCGGGAATGATCCCCTCGCGCATCGCCAGAATGCTGAATACCGCCTCTACAGCACCGGAAGCGCCGAGTAAATGTCCGGTCATGGATTTGGTGGATGACACAGGGATCTTATAAGCCTGTTCGCCAAAGACGGTCTTTATCGCCGCAGTCTCGCTCTTATCGTTCAAAGGCGTGGACGTACCGTGTGCATTGATGTATTCAATATCCGTCACCTTTAAACCGGCGTCGTCCAGTGCATGTTTCATGGAAATCGCCGCGCCTGCTCCATTCTCTGCCGGAGCTGAAATGTGATACGCGTCGTCAGTCGTTCCATAACCGCTCAACTCACATAGGATGGTCGCCCCGCGAGCCTGAGCAGACTCGAGTGATTCAAGGATTAGAATTCCCGCCCCCTCCCCCATTAAAAATCCATCGCGATCTTTGTCGAATGGGCGCGAGGCGGCAAGCAGATCATCGTTACGAGTGGAGAGCGCTCCCATCACATTCATCCCTGCCATCGTAATGGAAACAAGCGCACCTTCCGACGCGCCTGCGATCATCGTATCTGCCGAACCGCGGCGGATCATTTCCAGCGCTTCACCGATGGCATTGTTGCCGGAAGCACAGGCAGTTGCCAAAGCCATGTTCGGTCCACGCGCGCCGAAACGGATGGCAAGCATGCCCGCTGCGCTGTCCGAGATCATCATGGGCACAAGGAACGGGCTGATGCGCTCAGGTCCGCGTTCGCGCAGCACTTCAGCCTGCTCCATAATGGTTCCAATGCCACCAATGCCAGTGCCAATCACAACACCCACACGGTCGCGATTGAAATCATCGATCTGGAGACCTGCCTGCTCAAGGGCTTCCAGAGCTGCCACAGTGGCAAATTGTGTAAATCGGTCCATCCGACGCGCTTCCCTGTTGCCGAACACAGATGCCGCATCGAAGTTTTTGACTTCAGCCGCGAAACGCGTTTTGTGTTTGCTCGCATCGAACAGAGTGATCGGACCCGCGCCGGATTTTCCAGCCAGCAGCGAATCCCATGTCTCATTAACTGTATTTCCGACCGGACTGATACAACCCATCCCAGTCACTACAACTCTTCTACGCATAAAGCCGGTTCTCCTTGGGGAAATTCAAATCAAGTATTAAAACACGCCTTTCAGGGATTAGACACGCCCATTCTGAATGCTCTTCAACGTTTTCCACGCCTGCTGTACGTGCATTCGATCATGGTCTGCCATGAAACTGCACACTTCCAGAAAATCGGTGGGACCGAAGATCGCATGCCGAGCCTTACGAGACCACACCGCACCATCAGAATTCTTTATAAGATTCAGGGTTTCCATGCGCGCAGATGTAAACTCCTGCAGTGCAAGAACACCATCAACATGCAGGTAATCGCGTTCACTCGCCCACACACTCGTATCCGGGCGCGGGATGAAAGCATCCGTGTGCGCAAGCATCAGGTTCAACTGCAATTGATGGATCTCACGTTCTGTATCGCGCAAATGGCAGACAAGCTCATTCATCGCCCAATCATTCCGGGATGGTTCATGCCCCCAAAGTTCCTTTGCCAGGGTGGATGAAATACTTTGCAAGACCGCCGGGGTGGATTGCATGATCGCCAAAACCGCCTCAGGGGATTTGAACGAAGGCTCAAGTTTGGACAGGTCGGTGGACTCAAGCCAGGGACGAAGATCGGCTAATGTGCCGCGCCCCGTTTCAAAATTCGGACTGGAGGCGGAGTCCCCGTCTATAAAATATGTTTTCAGCCCAAGCCGGTGCGCAGGAGCCAGATCTCGTTCCACATCGTTCCCGACCATGAGAACAGGTCCTTCCTGCCAACCAAGCTGCCCCAGTATCTCTGCATAATATGCGGCGTGTGTCTTGCTGAAGTGAAAATTCTCGAATGTGGATACAACCTCAAACTGCTCAGGATCGAGTCCAGCCCAACGTAAACGGTGGTATGTTGCCTTCCGAGGAAAGAACGGATCGGTGGCTATGGCAATCCTATAGCCATTGAAACTTGCCCAGTCGATCAAAGGGGCTGCACCTGGACGGCGGTCTGTTTTTGATTCAAGGCGGGGGAAAATGTGTTCATAATAATCTTCGAACACATCGACCAGATCATTTTTAGGAATACCAAGATTCCTATAAAAATCGTCTTCAAACACATCCTGCAATGTTTGGGACGGGTCCTCGCTGTCAAGCATTAATCGCATACCCGAAATTAATGCGGGCAACATGACATTTACAGAGACATGCGGTGCAAGATGTTCCGAGAGCGACTGAAAATAGGCGGGAACGAACGTCTCGATGTTCGTATCCAGCAGTGTGTCATCGAGATCAAAAAGCAGCGTCAACGACATTATGTTCGAATATTTCCTTTATTTGGTTTTACCCCGCGCAAAAATGAAAGATCATAATTTGACTTCAAACTTGAACGGCAAAGCGTGGCACTCTCCGCATCCGATCTGCGGCTCCTTCACGGTCTTTTTGGATTTTTCACAATATGCATCCACCTGCACGCGCCGCATGAATGCAGCGGAAAGCGGACGTCCCACTTTGGGGCGCAATTGCATGTATTCGCAGGCATTTGCCATGCTGATCTCCGGGACGGGACAGGAGGCGCACAGGTCACGCGTCCACTGTTGACTGGAGGCTTTGAGCAGGCGGCATTCTTCCACGTTGCGTCCGCGGAAGTAATCGCCGTAAAAATGAGGGCATTCCTTGCCAGCAGGGGTTTTCATAATCAGAATTATTATAAATCCTTTCAGATAAACGATGAGCGGGCGGCTCGTTTAATTACCAAGCCACCCGCTCAATATCTGACCAGAATTAGCCGTTACACGCGAGTAACGTAAGCACCTGTTTCTGTATTGATGCGGATCACATCACCCACTTTGACGAACTGGGGGCACTGCACTTCAAGCCCGGTCTCGGTCTTCACCTTCTTCGTCACGCCGGTGGCTGTATCGCCACGGATGGCGGTTTCGGCTTCCACCACCTCGTGCTCAACAGACAACGGGATTTCCACATCCAAAGGAGCATCATTGTAGAAGGTTAATTTTACTTCCATGCCTTCCTTAAGATAGAGGGCATTATCCCCTAGCAGTTCCTTTTTGATGGCGGGTTGTTCGAAGGTTTCGCTATCCATGAAATGATAGAAGTCACCATCAGTGTAGAGATAGGATACGTTATGGAACTCCAGCCGCACATCCTGCACTGACTGCCCAGAGTTGAAGGTGCGCTCGATATTGGCGCCTGTGAGCAGATTGCGCGCTTTAATGCGGATATTGGCATTGCCGCGTCCGGTTTTGTTATGGCTGTAATCCAGCACTTTGAAGAGTCCACCATCCATTTCGAAGGTGACGCCTTTGCGAAGTTCGTTTACATCGATCATGCTTGCACTTTCCTTGTTTGGTAATTTTTAGAGCGGCGGGATTATACTATGAGACGGGAAATCAGTGAGATGATTCTGATTGGGGGTCATCGCGCAGGAGTTGAATCGCGTGCGGAAGTACCGGAAGGATCACCTGCAAATTCTCGACTGCGCCTTTGGGACTGCCTGGCAAATTGACGATCAGCGTTTTGCTGCGGATTCCCGTGACAATTCGGGATAACATGGCATGCGGGGTGATTCTGAGGCTTGCCGCTCGCATGGCTTCGGCAAGACCCGGTGCTTCGCGGCTAATGACGGCACGCGTCGCTTCGGGAGTAACATCCCGCGGGGCAAAGCCGGTGCCGCCGGTGGTGAGGATAACATCCATTTCACCGCCGTCTGCCCATTCAATCAGGAATTCACGGATCGCAGATTCATCATCGGGGAGGAGAGATTGTTTGGCAATGGACCAGCCTTCTGCTTCGATGAGACGCGCAAGTGCGGGTCCGGAGGAGTCGGTGCGTTCGCCGCGCGAGGAACGGTCGGAGAGAGTCAGAATTCCAAATCGGATTATCATCTTAATTCTTTTCCAAACGGACGGACATAGTCCATAAAATGCCAGCCGTGTTTTTCATAGAAACTCTCCACCTCGGAGTTGTCCGGCGTAACCATCAGATAACATTTCAAACAGCCTTTGTCACGCAAACGGGTTTCCACCTCATCAAGTAATTGACTGCCCACACCCTTTTGACGAAATTCTTTTGCAATTGCAAGATGATACAGCAAACCGCGCCGCCCATCGTATCCACCTATAACCGAGCCAATGATCTGTCCATCCTGTTCGGCAACGAGAAAAAGATCGGGATCGCGTGCAATTTTCTTTTCTATTTCCTCCGGAGCATCTGAACGACCAAGATGCACACCTTTCTCCATCGCTTTCCACAATTCTCTGACCGCAGGATAATCCTGAGGGTATCGAAACTCTCGAATGGAAATCATTGCACGGGCAGCGATTATTACTTCTTCAACAATTTCAAAAGGTCGTCAGGCATGAATGGCTTAAGAATGAAATGGTTCGCTCCACTGTTTATACATTCATCCTTCTTGTTCAATCCAGAAGTCATTATAATGTTGACATTCTCATTGGCGGTATCTTTTCGGATCGCACGGACAATATCCACTCCACTCTGTTCACCAAGATGTACATCCATCAAGAGCGCATCCGGCTTCTCTTTTGAGACCGCGGAGGGAACGTCCGCGTGAATATCAAGGGAAACAACTTCATATCCCTCCATTTTAAGCAGGGTTGTAAGCAGTGACACCATTGTCCGATCATCTTCTGCGAGCAGCACTTTTGACATTCCCTTTTTTCTCCCTTGTTGCAGTTTTGGTTTTCGGCTTCGTAGTTCTCGTCTTTTTATGTTTAGCACCTGACTCGAGGGAAGATTCGATCACTTCATCAACAGTGTCGACATAGACAAATTTCATGGATTGCTTGATCTCATCCGGCACATCATCGAGGTCCTGTTCATTGCGGCGCGGCAGGATCACCGTGCGTAGACCAACACGATGCGCGGCAAGTACCTTTTCTTTCACGCCGCCTATCCGAAGCACCTGCCCGCGCAGAGTGATCTCACCGGTCATGCCGAGATGCGGTTTGACCTTGCGCCCCGAAGCCAGTGAAACGATGGCTGTCGCCATGGTCACGCCTGCCGATGGACCATCCTTGGGTTGTGCGCCGGAAGGGATGTGCATGTGAATATCCGATTTGTTGAAGAACTCATCCTCCACCCCAAGTTTTTTGGCACGCGAACGAACAAAAGACAACGCCGCGCGCGCCGATTCGTTCATCACATTGCCAATGGAACCGGTGACCTGAAAGCCCTTCGATCCGGGCATGCTCGTCGCTTCCACGAACAGCACATCTCCGCCATATGGCGTCCATGCAAGGCCAGGCACAACCCCCGGGATGGAGACGCGGCGACTGAGTTCTTCACTCGGCAGGAAGATCGGGTTATCGAGATACTCCTCCACGCGTTCCGGCGTGATGGTTGTCCTTTTCAGTTTTCCCTCAGCAATATGCGTTCCCACCTTCCGGCAGATCGCGCCGATCTTACGTTCAAGATTACGCACGCCGGCCTCGCGCGTGTATTCTCGAATGATCCTGCGCAAGGCTTCATCTTTGAGGGCAATCTCCTTTGGGCGCAGACTGTTCTCGCGCACCTGCCGAGGGACAAGATACCCCTTGGCAATTGCGATCTTCTCATTTTCAGTATAGCCCGAGAGATAGATGATCTCCATACGATCTCGCAGTGGACCAGGAATGGTCTCAAGAGTATTCGCTGTGGTGATAAAGAAAACCTGTGACAGGTCGTAAGCCACTTCGAGATAATTATCACGGAATTCAACGTTCTGTTCCGGGTCAAGCACCTCAAGCAAGGCTGAGGCAGGATCACCGTGGAAATCAAAAGTCAACTTGTCGATCTCATCCAACATGAAAACAGGATTCTTCGACTCGACACGACGAAGGGATTGCAGGATCCGCCCGGGCATAGCGCCAATATATGTGCGGCGATGCCCGCGAATTTCCGCTTCATCCCGGACACCGCCCAGGGATGCTCTTACAAATTTCCTCTCCATCGCCCGCGCAATGGACTGACCAAGCGAGGTCTTACCCACGCCGGGAGGACCCACAAAGCAAAGGATCACACCTTCGCGCTCACGTCGTATCAAGTCTTCACTCGGTGCCTTTTCATCATCTTTGCGCTCAAGTCTGAGTTTGCGAATGGCAAGAAATTCAAGGATACGCTCCTTGACATCTTCTAAACCGTAATGGTCCTTATCAAGGATCACGCGTGCACGTTTGATATCAAGATTATCCGTTGTTCCAACCGACCACGGAACGGATACAAGCCAGTCAAGGTAGGTGCGGATGACACCATATTCCGCCGCGGCTGTCGGCAAGCGTGAGAGACGATCCAGTTCACGTTTCGCGAGTTTTTCCGCCTCTTCAGGCATTTTCGCATCTTCGATCTTTTTGCGAAACTCCTCGACTTCAACAGCCTGCTCATCCTTCTCACCCAGTTCTTTTTGGATGGCCTTCATCTGTTCGCGCAGGAAATAATCGCGCTGCACTTTTTCGATCTCACCGCGCGCTTCGTTCTGGATCTTCTGCCCAAGCTGCAAGACCTCTGCCTCGCGCACCAGCAAGCCGACTAGTTTCTTGAGTTTTTCCGAAACCGAATCGATCTCAAGGATTTCCTGGGCATCCGTCAAGTCCATGCGCTGGAAGTTGGCAATGGTATATGCCGTCTGAAGCGGATCTTCCACCGAGGTAATGGATAATTCCAACTCTTCCGGGAAAGAAGGGATCATCTGTGTGATCTGACGGAACTGGTCACGCGTATTGCGAGCAAGCGCATCGATCTCCAAGCCCTGCTCGACCAATTCAGGCGCGAGCTGGATCTTCGCCTTGAGATATGGTTCCTCTGCGATAAATTCACTCAGCCGGAATCGATGCAAGCCCTGAACCAGTAACCGAACCGTTCCGTCAGGGGCGCGTAAAAGTCGATGGATAGTGGCAATCGTCCCTACATGATAAAGATCCACTGGACCGGGCGTCTCAAGCTCCGGGTTCAGAGCTGTCACCAGCCCAACGAGTTTATCCCCGGCGACAACATCGTCCACCAAACGGATCGAACGCGGTTGTCCCACCGTTAGCGGGACGGCAGTCATTGGGTAGACGACCACACCGCGCAAAGGCAGGATCGGAAGCGCATCCGGGTAGATGGGTCCGCTCTGTTCCGAGGGAGTGTCCTCCTCTGAGAACCTGTTTTTCTGGGAACGGGGAAATATGGAAGGCGCGATTGCTGACAGTAATTCGGCATCGGCATCTTCCATCCATCGGATCAGATCAGTGTAACTGGTTTGCCACCTAGAAGCAGGCATGAATTAATTTTCCTTGGGAAGTTGAATGGTCAAAAAGCCATCCTTGTATTCTGCGATCGCGTTATCGGTATTCACCTGAATGGTCAGTTCTATGCCCACCGAGAATTTGCCGAAAGGGATTTCCATTTGATGATAGGCTTTCCGTTCCACCGAATCAGAACGGGAGCCGCTGATCAATAACAGGTTATCCTGCACCACCACTTCAAGATCTTCGTCCCGCATCCCGGCAATTTCCACTTTAACTACGATATTCTCCTCGGTCTCATACACATCGGTTGGCGGACGCCAGATATTGGACCGCACATGCCAGGTTGTTGAATTGTATACCTCGCGGCGGGTTTCGATCATAACAGGCTGGGATTTTCTAATAATCGTTGGCATTTCTATCTACCTTCTTGCTAGCGTCTTCCATTATACGACATCAGCGGCGGACACTGTTGTCTATCGCGGTGGTTCCCATTGTCAAGGCACAGCTTACTACAGAATGATCTGCGCCTTGAGCATGTTCGTCTCAGGTTCGATGTCAAAGGACGTGAATCCGACCGATCGGCAGAGGCTCTGCATAGCCTCGTTTTCAGGCGACATCATGGCAATAATATTTTTAACCTTCTCGTTTCGACCGATCTGGATGATGCGCTTCATCAGTTCCTTGCCCAAGCCCAGCCCCTGATAGCGATCGCTTATCAGCATGGTGAAACGGGCATCCTCATTTGTGCCACGCAGTTTACTCAAGCGGGCAACACCCCAAATGGCGCGCTCGCCCTGTTCCCTTCCTTCCACCACCAGTGCGATCTCACGGTCGTAATCGTTGTGAGTCATGCGCGCAAGTCGTTCGTGGGTAATACGTGCGCTCAACATCATGGGGGAAAGATAGCGCATGTAAACTGTTTTGTCGGATAGTGAAGCGTGGAAACTGTGCATCATCATTTCATCTTCGGCGCGTATCGGACGCATGATTACCGGTTGACCGTTCTTCATTGTCCACGGGGCGACATATTGATTGGGGTACGGTCGAATTGCCAATCGCGGCAACTGACCTTCATCTTTCACATCATGAAGCACGACGCGCGCATCCAATGCCAGCAGTTTTTCCGGCGAAGCCATCAGTGGATTGATGTCGATCTCTTTGATCCAGGGCTGCTCCACAACCAGCTGGCTGAAATTGACCAGTAGGTGTTCAAGCGCAGTCAGGTCAATCGGCGCACGCCCGCGCACACCTTTTAGCGCTTCGTAGATTTTGGTCTGTTCGATCATGCGGCGTGCAAGTGTGGTGTTAAGCGGAGGAAGCGCAAGAGCGGAATCCTTGAAGATCTCGACCAACTGCCCGCCCATTCCAAACAGGAGAACGGGACCAAACTGCGGGTCGATGCTGGACCCGATAATTAACTCGTAACCATCCAGCTTGATCATAGGCTGGACAGTAACCCCCAGGAAATGTCCCTCGCCATGTTTATCCGTAACACCTTTGCAGATCGCTTCGAAAGCACGGCGGACATCGTCAGCATCCTTCAGGTTAAGTTGCACACCACCGACATCCGTTTTATGCGTGATGGTTTCCGAGTGCAATTTGAGCACAACGGGATATCCCATCTTGTCTGCACCCGCTATGGCTTCATCCATGCTGACTGCGATGATGGATGGGGTAATCGGGATGTTGTAGGTAGCCAGCAACTGTTTGGATTCCGCCTCCGCCAACAGGGTGCGCCCGGACTTGCGTACACCGCTGATAATTGCATCAGCCGACTCACGGTCCAGATTGGCACCTTCCCCACTTCCAGCAAAACCAACTGTCTCGTAGATCGATTGCAGGTTGCGGGTGTACTTCCACATATAGGTAAAGGCTTCCGCAGCATGATCAGGATACCTGTAAGTAGGAATACCAGCCATATTCAAGATGGATTCCCCTGCGGCAATATCCCGGCCTCCTGACCATGAAGCCAGGATGGGTTTATCGTAACCCTTTGCATATGTCCTAAGCGCCTCGGCAGTGGCAGTGGGATCGGTCATGGCTTGAGGGGTAAGGATCACCAACAGGCCATCACTTTTATCGTCGTTGGCTGCCACTTCCAATGTCTGGGCATAACGTTCCGGAGACGCGTCTCCCAGAATATCAATGGGATTGTTGTGGCTCCACTGCGGCGGCAGTATTTCATTCAGCTTTTGCATTGCTTCGGAAGAAATTTCCGCCAGTTTGCCCCCACTGGTGATGAGCGCATCCGTGGCAAGCACGCCGGGACCGCCCGCGTTGGTCACAATGGTGAGATTGGGTCCTTTTGGACGTGGTTGTTTCGATAGGACTTCAGCCATGGCAAAGATATCACCGATGTTCGTAACCCGCAGAACGCCGCATCTTCGGAAGGCTGCTTCGAGCACCTCATCCGACCCTGTGAGAGACCCGGTGTGGGAAGCAGCGGCACGCGCTGCGCCTTCTGTACGCCCTGGCTTGATCACAATGATCGGTTTTGCCAACGCCACTTCGCGAGCGGCTGACAGAAACGCGCGGGCATCCCCGATGGTTTCCATGTAAATGACAATGCTGCTGGTGTGAGGATCGTCGCCCAAGTGATAGATCAGATCGCCCCAGCCTACATCCAGCATCGAACCGATGGAGACGAAGGCGGAAAAGCCGACATGCTCCTTGAAGGACCAATCCAACACCGATGTGCAGAGAGCACCAGACTGGCTGATGAAGGCCACGTTGCCGGGTTGCGCGGCGGCGGTGGCGAAGGTAGCATTCAGTCCGGTCAACGGATTCATGACACCCAAACAATTGGGACCGATGACACGCATCTTGCCGCGACGTGCCTCCAGTAGAATCTTTTCCTCCAACTTTACCCCCTCAGGACCGATCTCCTTAAAACCGGCTGAAATCACAATGGCACCCTTTACACCGCTATCCACACACTCGGTGATTATGTCAGGGACAGTTGGGGCGGGAGTGACGATCACGGCAAGATCGATCGGGTCGGGGATATCTTTTATGCCCTGATAGGCTTTAATTCCTAAAATATTCTCGCGCTTGGGATTGATGGGAAATACGGTTCCGCCAAAGGGACTGCTGATCAGGTTCCACAGCACTGTACGTCCAACACTGCCGGCTTTTTCAGTGGCTCCGATCACGGCAACCGTTTTGGGCGAGAAGATGGGCTGCAGGGAACGGGGGATGTAGCGATAGACATCATGTGCGGGATCGAAAATATTGCGATGTTGGGGGTTGGGAACGTTTGACATAGTATCATCCTAATTGGTTTTTCTGTAGTTACGGACTGTCAAGAATCTTCAGCCAGTGTTTCCTTTATTATACAATCTCTTCATCATGCATCGATACAAAATAAATAACGATTTTTCAATATTACATCACGTATTTCAAATGACACAAGTAACTTTTCCTGATTCGAGATGTATTCATTGCCTTGATATTGTAGTTCCAATAGAAATTTTCTTTTGTTGGATTCTCATAGAATCGAAAACCGCCATCGGTGAGCCTGGCGGTCTTCAGTTGACACAAGTAGCGGGGGTAGGATTTGAACCTGCGACCTTTGGGTTATGAACTGGAAAGTACCCTCCGCACTCAGATATGAACTTTTTCGGTATTTCTGCGCCTGTCAGGTTCTATTTTCTTCGTTTACTCGTACAACCTTGGTGGGTGTATAGTGTGGAGGATTATATCACCTCAACATTGTCCAGCAGAACTGCCTTTCCGCCATGTTGGGACACTTCGACCCACAGCGGAAGCGACAGCGCATTGTCAAACACCCACTCATCCAGTTCCTTACGTGAGAAACCAAGTGGCGTGAGGACAGTCTCAACAGCACGCATCAGCAGCTCGAGGTAACGATGGATATCCAGACTGCGAACATCGGGCAAGGAAGGCAGATCCCAGGCATGGACTCTTGTTGATCCCGTTGTGTACACAAAGCGAACTGCCTGCCCAGGTCGAAACGACTTTCCCACTGCTTCCAATTGTCGTATGGCAGTCGCTACCGACGAAGAGCCGCGATATTCATTACTGGTACGGCTCAAGGTTTGGCGCACAACAAATTCATGCAGCGGGATACGGTATTGCCTAATGTTATTTATTCGTTCTTGCAACAGCTTTCGTATCCTGGGTAATACATCTGGCAGTTGATCGGTATTAGATACAGTTGCCAGTAGTTGAATTATTTCCAGTTGTGTCTTGGATATGAACAGCGGTGTATCTTGCCGACGGGTCTCAATGCCGCGCATCTTGATCTCCCCACTCTGGAAGACACCAAAATAGCGATTAGAAACAGGGACCTTCCTGTTCATACGGGATGGCAGGAACGACACCCATCTGTAGATCCCATCCAGCGAGATCGGCAGTCCTGTACGGATCACGATATCATCCAGAAGTTCTTCGAAGTCTTCCACCTTGGAACAACCTGTTTTCCTGACCCACATCCCATCCACGTACAGATGCAAGACTTCATAATCCATATCTTCCGCCGACTCCTTGGCAAGCAGCAAGGCTTCCCGTCCGTAGGCGGTGACCGCCTCGTGTGCTTCGATCCGTCCAAAGCGGGCGTTCTTGTAGCCCAGATATCCAAAGCAGGTGACCAGGAGCCACTTGTGCGCCAACGACATCGCTTTGTAGTGCTTGTAACGGACATCCCACTTGCTCATGGTGAGCAGTTCGCCTTTGATGGCAATCCGCTTTTCGAGCAAGGGCTTGAGCGTTCGCGGGACAAGTCCCGGTTCAGGCTTTGTAAGAGGCAAGCCGGTTTCAGGATCATACTTTCCAGGCAGGATCGTCTCGGGTGAGATGTTGAAGTGCACCATGACGCTGGGATACATTGAGATGAAGTCCACTTCGGCAACATCTTCGTGCAGTCCGATGGTCGGTTGGTATACCAGTCCGCCCATATCTACCCGCAGGAGTTCATAAGCGGATTTGGGGCTTTCCGCCTGTTGCTTGTGCCAGGGGACAAGGATGCCCTGCTTCAAGGCAGTCACGATCTGCATGGCAGAGATGCCTGTCCCAGGCGAAACACGTGCCACGGTTTGAACAGGCAAAGAGGTAATGCGTGCCAGTTCCCAGACACCTTCCAAGCCGTAGTCGTGATACATGACCGCGTTGTAGATGTCGATGTGCAGGCGGCCAAAGAGATGCACCTGCTGCCCTCGGTAGATGACTTGTCCATAGGCGAAGTAGGAACGCGCGCCTTTCTGGTGAATGGAGTGATCGGTATCACGATTGAGGGAAAGTGGCAGCCCGGTCTCTTCGGACAACTTCAGAAGATAAGGCAGGAGCCATGTGTCTCCGTAAGCAGTCAGGATCAGGTCGGGGTCACACAGAGACAGAGTGGATTGCAGGTCAACCAAGATGGCTCGGGGAGAAATAGATAGGTCGATCTTGTATTTCCCGCGTGGTGTTTGCACGAGTAACTTCTTCGGTTCAGCATGGGATGGATCGACATCAGGCTCAAGGGTGAGGATGCGCATCGGAGGCAGAGGCAGGTCCAAGTCCCAGGGAGAATCGAGCACGTCGATGGATTGGACCCAATTGGCTTCATCGATCATTATCTTGGACTTCGCCAGCGGGAAAGTCCCATACACGGCGGCATGCCGCAGGGAGAATTGCAGGTCGGCGTCGTAATAGGTCAGGTCAGGGAATTGACGCGAGAGCGCGTTGAAGAGACCGGGTTGATCAGCAGGCTGTTCAACTTCCACCGCAAGGACAGTCGTCATGCCGCTGAACAGGTCACGGCGTTCGGCGCGGCTCAGGGAAACTGGGATCTGTTGAGTCTGCAGGTATTTCCAAACGGCACGCAGTTGTTCATTCTTCCCCGTGACATAAAAGGTGACAGGGAACTTCTGATACAGTGGATGCCGCTTTCCATCCTCCCCGATCAGCCACAGGGTAACACCACCTTTGGGATTGGGGTACAGGTCAAGCAGCCAGCCTGTGATTTCACTGGTTGTGCTCATGCTGCATCTCTTCGACCAACTGGCGCAAGCGTACAACCTCCTTATGCTCCTCCAGCAGCATGGATAGGAGAAAGACCTCGAACGGCAGGGCATGGGAAGCATATGCCGCAGCTGCAATGTGCTGACGGGCAGAGGCGAAGAGATCGTCCAAAACCAGTTGGTCACTGCGGCGCAAAGCACGACGAAATCGAGCAAAGGATTGCTCTTCATCAAGGAAGACCTGCGTGATGGATTTGAGTGTGCGTCCCATGTGATCAGAACAACACAGGTTGAACGAACTCGGGAGCGGGTTCATCAAGTATGAAGGATCTGTCAGCGCTTTGACAGATCTGCTCCACAAGGAAAGCCCGTTCAGCCAGATGCGGCGGGGAGAGCGAGATCATGACTGGTGCCGTCATGGAGAGTCTGTTCAGTTCCACAAGACAGGCAACCAGCAGTCGGCGGACTTCCCGTTCGGGGATCTGTTCATCGTAAAAGGTCGCCAACAGGTTCAGCACCAGGTAGGGTTGATCGAGCGCAGGCGATGACGACAGTAATTCCAGCATCTGGTAGCAGGTGAAAGCGCGACGGATGAAGAGCCGTTTGACGGCAATGGCACCCTCAAAGGATCTTGATCGGATCAGCCGTGCAAAGCGATAGAACGGGAAACAGTTGCCGCCATCCAGGACGGTAACCGAGCCGCGCAGGGCGAGCTCAGCCGACAGTTCAGCGATCTCATCTCTGGCAGCATTATGGGAGGAAACAACGATCAGGCTGTCTTTGCGAAGTACAGGTAATATGTCCATTCGCACAAGATAGCAAGTCTTTGAAAAAAAAGAAACTCCCCAACAGGGAGGTTTTGGGTGTGAATATGGGTTACCCAACGGGGGAGGCAGATATGGGGGCAGCGGAATCGCACTTCCCCACCTCTATTACTTCCAGGCGCTGAAGTCCCATTCCTGCAGGAGTTGCTGCAATTGGGAACGACTCTTCATGCCGTATTTTCCCAAAACATTGTGTATATGGTATTTGACCGTTTCAGGGGAGATGCCCATGCGGACAGCCGCCTGGCGATTGGTGAATCCCAAACACACCAGCGCAGTGACTTCCTTTTCGCGCGGTGTGAGGGACTCCCATTTATCCCATAATTCAAAGGTCTCGTGGTACTGGTTCAGCCCGGCGGCAAAGATATCTTTTGCAAGTTCTTGTTCAGTACGGTTTTCACGGGAAGCCAGCGTGGACAGGGAAGTATGGAGACTCTCGGATATTTGGTAGTAGCGCGGGCCAGGGGATTCTCGCAAGCCGATCCAGTACATCAGGCGCTGCCAGATGGACATGATATCGGTAGTATACCAGAACATCTGTTCTGTTTTCAAGCCACCCATGTCACGTTTCAGAGTTCAAGTATCAAGGTAACCACCCTGCAGGAATATGCTGTTTGAACAGCGGATTATGTGCTGCCACCCTCAGTCTTGGAGCGATAAAAGAAAAGCAATCGGATGCGGCCAAAGCGCAATATGGACCCGCTAACCAGTGGATAGGATTTTTTGGGAACGAGTCGTTTGTCTTCCATCCAAGTACCGTTTGTACTTGAAAGGTCAATGATGTCATACCCGGTTTGTGTCCGTCTGATCTTCGCATGTCTTCTCGAAATCCCCATCTGAAATCCATCAAACTCAGAGAGATCAAGCATCGATTCTGATGTATCTTCCGTCTGGCGACCAACAACAAATTCATCATCAGCGAGTATCGCGATAGGCTTGTCCCTTCCCGCATAATAAATGGCAATTCCTTTATTTGGAATTGTCGGTTCTACAATATGGAATTTTTCCTGCTTCTCCGAATGGAATGCAGTTACATCAGGATCTTTGGGAGTTTGACTAGCGTATTTGCTGCTACTCAGAGATGTGCCGCAATGTTTGCAAACGACAGCATCCTGTTCGTTTGAATATTTGCAATTCGGGCAGATTTTTTCGTCTGGGCTCACGTCGCATTCTCCAATGGGACTACTTCTGAATTCATGCCAATTCGTATATCTTACACGAAATCACACAAAATCGCTTCCCACCATTATGGATTTGTTATGCTTCAGAATTCCAGGATCAAGGTGAGCTCCCCCTTATGGCGCCACATCACGGGCGCAACGAAAGCCGAAGATACCGACGTTGGGATCCCATGGGTTGTTATAAATGCGGAGAGTAGTGGTCGGGATGAGAGGTAAGTTATAACCCCCAGAACCACCACGCAGCACTCGATAGGTAGTTCCAAAATTTGAATCATCATCCTGATTGCCTGGATATGCCTGATACCAATCCCCCACCCATTCAAACCTATTTCCAATCATGTCATAGGCTCCATAAAGGCTCTTCCCACTTTCTAAGTTCCAACAGGGGTGGTTGTCCCTACACCATTATTATTTTCATCAAAATAATTGGCATGCTCACAATCCATTTCACCTCCCCAAGGATACGCAGGGCAGGATTCGTAAATACCCACAGGCATATCATCATTCTCAAAATCCTGCCTATGACTATCAGTCAATCGTAGTGCATCCTCGATTATCTATCCTTTCTTCTCGATATACTTCACGCCCTCCATACTTTTGAAGTGTGCGTCTTGTGTCCAGAGGGTCGCGTTGTTTGCACGGGCAGTAGCAAGGATAATGCTGTCGGCCATGGGAAGTTTCAATTCATAGGACAGTTCAGCAGCCACAAGAGCGAGGCTATCGTCTAGATCAACCACCTGCCCATCTTTCATAATTGCCACCGCTTCGAGGGCGTCATTCCTGTTTTTCTCAATCAGAACACGTTTAAACACTTCAAAGAGGCTAATAGCCGGTACAAGCACCTCGTCCGTGTTCTCAATTACGCGCGCAAAAAAACCGGCGTTACTGCCATTGATGAAATACTCCAGCCAACCAGATGAATCGATCACATTCATACGCGATCTTCCTCATCACGGTCAATAGTACTGCTCATCCCCTTTAGAAAGCCACGTGCTGATTTGATGTCTCGCACAGGCACAATTTCGAGGCGATTACCATAAATAATAAACCTCACTTTCTGCCCTGGCTTGACATTCCATTTCTCGCGAATCGCGCGGGGAATCACGACTTGATATTTCGACGAAATGGTCGCAGTATCCATATCTTACTTCTCCTTATCGAAAAAGATAATGTAAGATATTGTATCACGGCCCCTGTGCTGGCTACCTGCTTCATCCGCTAGATTTTTGGGTTTTTAGGCAGGAATTTCGTCAGGCGATTCTCCTTTTCCCTCCAAGTTGGGCATGGTTTAATTTATGAATACCACTGGAATCATTTGGATAATCGTTCAGGAAAACACACCGATCACAAGCAGCCCATTACAAGTCGATCTCATATTTCGATCATCTGTAAATATTAATCACCCTTGTTCATTTACTTCTTGATCTAAATCGATGTGCGTCAGTTCAGATACATCGCACGCGAATAGCTGTGATGCAGTCCCCCAAGGATTGCCAACGAGGCGACCTGTCCTCTCGTTGGCTTTGATCTTGTCAGATCATACCGACCATGGATCCGCTGTTTCATCCCTTGATGTGGTCGCTCCAGATTGAAGTATGAAGTGTATTCCGTAATTACCCGCTCTAAATGCCTATCATCCTGGATCAGGATATGATCCAGACATTCTTGCCGCAGACTGCCCATGAACCTTTCACAAACTCCATTCGCTTGAGGTGTTCGATATGGTGTCTTCATCTCTTTGAGCCCATCTGCTGCTGCAGAAAAGTGCCTGCCCTATTTGCTATCCCGATCACGATCAGATACTTTGGCGCTTTCCTCCATGGTGTCGCTTCCCGCAGCTGCTGCGCCGTCCACTCATCGGTTGGGTATTTCGTCACTCCGGTATGCATTTTCCGTCGCGTTTTCAGTTCCATCACTACAAATACATACCCCTGCCGAAACAACCAGTCGGTTAGTACCATGAAATCGCATGCCCAGATGCCACTCGCTTGATTCTTCAAGAATGTCACCCCGTTCTCCCGCAAGAGCATCGGGACGATGTGGCTCGATGGATGTTCCTTCCTCACTTTCGGCATATACCTCTGGATGGCCCGTTTACTCACTTCTATCCCCAGCTTTAGCAATTCACCACGGATCCGCTCCGTCCCCCATAACCGATTCTCTTTTCCCAACTCTTGAATCAAGATGATCGTTTCAGGTGATATCTTTGGCCTGCCCTGCGATTTCCGCCGCCAATAGAATTGAAACAACTCACGATGTCAGCGCAAAAGAGTATCGGGTTGAACGATATGAAGAGTTTGTTTCCAGAACGTCGTAAAGTGGGATAGAAACACCAGGCGAAATCATTCAGGATGGGTCAGCTGAGGTCGCTTGACCTCTCGATTGAGAACGATCAATTGTTGGCGCAACAATGCATTTTCTACAACCAGATCGGTATGGCTGCGAGTCAGATCTGAAAGTATGCCGATGATCAGGACTGAAGTGGCAGGTTTTATCCAGTGTAGGATACGCTCCTGCAGCCAGTGAAGGCTTTTGCCCATTTTGCTGCTCCCGGATCATTATGCGATAAGGGTAAAATAACATGATAATCTTCTTTTACCGCTCAAATCCGGGCGGATGAGCCAAGTAGCCAGCACAGGGCGTAACCCGGCCTTTCTCCCTGTATCGATATTTTCCGGATCGTGACCCCATGGCCTCTGAGATTGCCGTGCGGATGCTGCGAAGGATTGTCGAAACCTCAAACCTGAGAGAGCGGCTCTTGCAACTGAAAGACTTTCGACAAGTGATTTTGCGCATGATTGATCAGTTTGATTCGCTGTGCGATGCGTACCGGTATACAGGGATGTTCGATCATCTCCATGGCACCCGCTACCCCAACGAACAGCTAGCAGCTTGGTATAAAGAACAAATCTTCAGCATGGGCTGGGGCTTCTTCTTTACGAAGGGAATCGATAAGGAAATTCCCCCCAGCCAGGCGGCCTTGATCGGCAACAGCACGATGAGCTTCCTGGAAAAAAATGGCAGATCGTGGTGAACTCATGGCCGGGGAGCAGAATGGTTCGTTAACAGAAGAGTTAGCCTTTTCCAGAGACATGGTCAATGATTATTTCGACAAGATATAACGGGAAAGCAAGGAGCGCACACAATGATCGCCAAGCAGGAACGTTTGCGTTACGATGCCAAAGCCAGGTCGCTGGTTGAGCAGATGACCCTGGAAGAAAAGATCCACCTGATGAGTGGCAATCTCAGCTTACTGTGGCTTGCTGTCCACACGCAGGTATTGAGCGATGGGTATAACCACATTCCCTACCCGGCCGGCGGATGTGAACGGTTGGGCGTGCCGACGCTACAGTTCTGCGACGGGCCGCGCGGTGTGATTCCAAACCGCAGTACCTGCTTCCCGGTGACGATGGCGAGAGGCGCCTCCTTTGATGTGTCGCTCGAGCAGAAGGTCGGCGATATCATCGGCCAGGAAGTGCGCGCGGTGGGCGGGAATTTCTTTGGCGGGGTATGCGTTAACCTGCCCTACAACCCGGGTTGGGGCCGCAGCCAGGAAGTCTATGGCGAAGATTCGATCCACATGGGCAAGATGGCCGTCGCCCTGATGCGCGGCGTGCAGCAGCACAATGTGATCGCCTGTGTCAAGCACTATGCCTTCAACTCGATGGAAAATGCGCGCTTTAAGGTCAGCGTCACCACAGACAAGCGCACCGAGCGCGAGGTGTACCTGCCCCATTTCAAAAAGGTGATAGACGCTGGCGCAGCTTCGGTGATGAGCGCCTATAACAAATACCAGGGCGAATTCTGCGCCCACAATCATTACCTGCTCAATGAGGTACTCAAAGGTGAATGGGGCTTTGATGGCTTTGTGGTGAGTGACTTTGTTTTTGGCATTCACAACACCGCCGCTGGGATTAACGGCGGCTGTGATGTCGAAATGCCCAACTGCAACCAGTACGCGCCCAAGAAAGTCAAGAAGGCTCTCCAGGAGGGCAAGATCCTGGTCAAAACCATTGATGAGGCAGCGCGGCGCATCGTGCGCACGCTGATCGCCTTCAAGGACGCCAAAGATCCCCAGGATTATCCGGCTTCGCTGGCGGGCAATGAAGCGCACTTGGCCTTTGCCCAGGAGGTAGCTGAAAAATCCGCCGTGCTGATCAAAAATGAAAATCAGGTTTTGCCGTTCGCTGAAAAACAGATGCGCAATGTCGTGCTTGTCGGGGATCTGGCCGAAGTTCAAAATACCGGCGACCACGGCTCCAGTTATGTCAAACGGGCCAATGCAGATAACCTGGTCGCTGTGATGCAACAGCGGCTGGGGAAGGAGCATGTTCGTTTTGTGCGTACGCGGGATGCGGTGGGTGCGAAAGCCGAACTGGCGAAGGCCGATGCGGTTATTATTGTGGTCGGGATGCGCCACTCCGACGAAGGCGAATTCCTTTCCCCGATGACAAAAATCGGGGGTGACCGGACCAGCCTGGGGATCCGTGCAGATGAAGCAAAAATACTGGAGGACTTGGGCGGTGTCAACAAGCATACTGCCGTGGTGCTCATCGGCGGGAATGTCATCCTCCTCGACCCCTGGATTGAAGCCGTGCCTGCCGTTCTGATGACCTTCTACCCGGGTGTGCGCGGAGCGGCGGCGACTGTCAACCTGCTCTTTGGCCAGGTCAACCCGAGCGGCAAGCTGCCCTTTGCCATTGCGAAGCGCGAGGAAGATTATCCCAGCGTGGTATGGCAGGCTGAGCAGCAGCACTACGATTACTATCACGGCTACGCCAAGTTTGACAAAGAAGGCATTCCCCCCCGGGCGCCGTTCGGCTTCGGTCTGAGCTACACCACTTTCGCGCTGCGCGATACGAAAGTGAAGTCAACTGCGAAAGACCGGGTGATCTTCTCAGTAACAGTCGAAAACTGCGGGAACCGTTTCGGCGGCGAGGTAGCCCAATTATATGTCAGATGGAACGGCAGCGCGGTCGACCGGCCAGTCAAGCAGTTGATGGATTTTGGAAAAGTGTATCTCAACCCGGGTGCAAAGGCTGAGGTGGAGCTGACCGTGCTCAAAGAAGATCTGGCGTACTACGATGAAGCGCAGGAATGTTTTGTGGAAGAGGATATCGACTACCAGGCGTATATTAGCAATTCATCCGATCTTTCCACCACGTCTGCGATTCCATTTCGCTTTCAGTAAACCAGGCTAGAAAACCAGGAGCAGGCATATGAAGCGGATCAACTTCCACCATGACTGGAAATTTCAAAAAAGCCAGCCCTGGCGGTGATTCGAGCAGGGTTGCATGCCGGAACCGTACATGTGCATGTGTCCGCAGAAGGTTGTGAAACTCAGGTGTTAACCATCCGTGTCTAAGAATCGGCGATGAACGTGTAATCCGTATTCTTGGCATCAAGACGCTACGGAGGACAAGGAAAGGCTTTGGAAAATGGTTTTTCGGTCAATGTGAACGCGGGGCATATCCTGCACGATGTCAGTGATATGCTGTTTGGTATTTTCCTGGAAGACATCAACTTCGCCTGTGATGGCGGCTTGAATGCCAACCTGGTCAACAATGCCAGCTTTGATGGTGTGTATCTGAGCCGGAAAGGCTATGGCAGGATGCGCTCGGTGATCTTCAAGCCGGATCCGCACCCGGTAGTCGAACGGCTGCGCTACTGGATCCCCACTGGCACCATGCTGGAAAGCCGGCATGACGACCCCGTCGCGGAAAACAGCTGGTATGCGCGGTTGACCGTCAACGGTGCTTGCCGACTGGAAAACCTGGGATACAACGGTCTCAAAAAGCACGCCGATGCCTGCGCCATGCCCATCAAGGCGGGGCAGGACTACGTGTTTTCCTGCTGGTTGCGCGGTACATTCCAGGGAAGCATGTGGGTCAGCGTAAAGAACGAAAACGGATCTGCACGAACGGGAACCGTGCAGGTCACCCCCGAGAGCCAATGGCGGGCATGCAAGCTGATCCTGCCGGGCAGCAAAACTGGTTACGGCAAGCTGGTCATCCAGTTTGAGGGGAAAGCCAGCGTGGACCTGGACGGTATTCGCCTGATGAGCACGGATACCTGGGGCAAGGATGACTCCAAGTGGAGCCAGGGCCGGCTGCGCCGCGACCTGGTAGAAGCGCTCTCACCTGCGATGATGAATTCCTGCTCGGCAATGATATATTAGTCGCACCCGTCGCATCTCCCAACCAACGTGTCCGTAATATATACCTTCCGCCTGGTCAGTGGCGCGACCACTGGACAAAGGAACCCTTCACAGGCACAGTTATACTTAAGGAATACCCCGCCCCGCTCGATGTGCTGCCGTTCTTTGAACGGCGTTGAACCGCAGAAAGACAACCCTAATCCTTCTGGAGAATTTAACCATGCAAACATCCACTGCCTTGCAAGAAGAATATGTTCCCCTCGCCAGCCGCATCTGGATCTCACTGGCCGACGCCTCGGTAGCCATCCTGCAATCGCTGGTGGCGGCCGGCGCCCTAACCTATTACTTCGTCAACCTGCGCGGCCTGTCCACCGAATATACCGGCATCGTCTGGTTGTTGTTCGGGATCTGGAATGCGATCAACGACCCATTATTCGGCTACATCAGCGACCGCACCAGGAACAAACTCGGGCGGCGAATCCCCTACATCCGCTACGGGGTGCCGATCTTCATTTTGAGTTTCATCCTGTTCTGGATGGATATACCGAGCGTGAACAGCCAGATTGGACTCTTCGTTCAGATGTTGTTGGTGTTATTTGTGTATGACACGCTCTACACCGCCATCGCCACCAGCCTGTACATCATGCCCTACGAGGTTGCCATTTCGAACAAGGCGCGTTCCAGCATCTTCATCTGGAAGATCATCTTCATGGTCTTCACCATCGTTGTGCCGGTTGCCATCGAAGCCACTATCAAGCCCGAGGTTGGCGACCTGGCAGGCATCAGTTTCTTCCGCTGGTTCATGACTCTGTTCGCACTCGGCATGGGTGTGATCATCTTTACCAGCACCTTTTTTTATAAAGAAAAGCATTACACGCAGGAGGATAAACAGCCCGGCTTTGTCAAGGCCTTTAGGGAGTGCTTTACCAATCTTTCCTTTGTGCTGTTCGAGGTCATCAGTTTCACCATCATTTTTGTGCAAACCTCGCTCATGCAGGGATTGTGGTATTACTTCGATGAGATCGACGTGGCTCGCACACCGCTTTATGTCGCCCTGGCGGTGGGAATCGTGGGCGGCGTCTTCCTGTGGATCAACCGCCGCGAACCTTGGGGCGTCAAGCTCAGCACGCGGCTCTTCAGCCTGGCCTTTGCGATTGGCTGTTTCGTCATGGTCCTGCTTGGCAGGAACAGCGTTGCGGCTACGCTTGCCTTTTTCCTGTTCGGGATCGGTTTTGCGGGCGGGATGTACCTCATCCCCATGATGAACGGCGATGTGGTGGACATGGATGAGCACCGCACCGGCCTGCGCCGTGAAGGGATGTATGCAGGCGTAAACAGTTTCATCACCAAGCCGGCCATCAGCCTGGCACAATGGGTCATGCTGTCCTTGATGTCAGCCTTGGGGTATGATCAGGCTCTAGGAAAGGGGCTGCAATCGACCAGTGCCGAGACAGGCATCCTGTTGGGCTGGGTGCTCGTTCCGGGCATTCTTCTGCTCTTGTCCTTCTTTATATTGCACTGGTATCCACTGGATGGTAAGGATTGGCTCAGGATCAAGGCGAAACTGGCAGAGATCCACAAGGAAAAGGAACGCAAGTACCTTGAATCCAAGGGATATAAACTGGTGGAATGAATTCGCTTGAGAGTGGAGCGGCGCATCACTCCATTCATTGACTTATTGCCACGATCGATAAAGGATTTACCAATTTTTCTGCTTGATGAAAAATCGGTAGTGCCGTCAATCCCGCCTCGGGCCAAACTGTAAATATGGATTTCGAGATCATAGGGAACATTGAAGCCATAGAAACCATCGCTGTCGGTTCGAGTATTCGCGTTCTTGACTACCTGCAAAAAGTTCATGGATGCGGGAGATGGCGTAAACTTAAAGGTGTTGCCAGCGTCAGAATTCCTAACGGAGAAATCCGCCGCGTGGAACTTCAATGGTATGATGCGCACGGAATTGGTCGAAAAGACATGAAGATCAAACACTATCTGGATGAATAACCATGAAAACAAAAAAACAATACGCCCTCTGCATTAACAACAAAGATTACGAAGCGTCTCGAATTCCGCGTAAGATTTACGAAATCATCCCTGATGAACGCGCTGAAAAGGATGATTTTGTGCGAGTGGTTGATGAAAGCGGAGAAGATTATCTTTACCATAACAGCCACTTTGTCTTTTTGGAATTGCCCATAGAGGTTGATCAGGCTTTGGTTACTGCGTAATCGAAGGTTGCCAAGAATAAAAACGTGGAGATGGTGAAGTCTCCGAGTTTTTATTTATGCAGAAGGATGAAAACGGATTCAGAGGAGAAGGGACTCTTTCAGATGGTGGTGATTGATCGGCGTGACGGGTGGACCTCACCCAGATTATCGTGATTGATCGCGTATCGTGCAAAAACCTCAACCGACAGAAAACAGGGCTAAAAAGGTGGCAAACCGACCACTGTTGATCCCAAGGGTAGCACCGCAGTTAAACGTGGTTATGTAGCCCATCGCTGAGCGAGTTGGAGCATGGCAATAGAGGGTCTGCCGCGCTGTTTGGGCAATTCCCAACGCGGCGGAGGAACTTTGAAAAGAAACAATTCAGCGGGCCTCCACGGGTGATCGGTCAGTCCAGCAGCAATGGCTGGGGTGCGCTGCACCCAACGATGACCGAATGAACCAACGGACAATTTCAAGCGCAGGCTTTTATGAAAATCGCAGAAGTTGTAAAAGCAACCGACCAGATACATGCCAGCGACCAAGGTTTCTGCCTGGAGCGCCAAATTGCGCGCGGCGTGTCAGTGCGCTAATGCGTTGGCGAAAGGTGGCGTTGAGGCGTTCGATGAATGCGGTATTGACACCGCACCTGCGGTGGGTGCAGGTGTCACACCTTTCCCTTGTGTTATTTGGATTAGGCGTTCCACCCAGTCTTTCGCACCTTGCACAATATGCCGTTCGGCGTGTAGGACACCTTCCACACGTTGTTTGACAACTTGCACAATGGCGATGTCTTGCCAAGAGACCATCTGGCACCGTCCTGTTTCTCCAGCAGAGCGAGGCAGTTTACTACGAAAGGCACTGACATAGCTGGCTAACCCGTCCACCGCCAGCAATAACGGACGAAACAAAGCCATCTGCCTCACCTTGTCTGCCAACGCCTGAATCAAATTCAAATCGCGTTTGGGACTGACCACCCCGCCGATCCACAGACGAGGCTGTACCCAAATTGCCAGAGCCATCCAGAATGTGCGCGTTTTCGGCTCCCCAGTACTGCTTTGGCCGGTCGTGATGGCTAATGATGCACGTCAGAATAGGATGCCAAAAGTTACGTAAAAATACACCTGGCAGTTACCGGACTGATCCAGAACGTCTTTACTGTGGATGACGCCGGCTTCGAATAAACCCGGCAATCAATCCACCTGCGCCAACGACGAAAGCTGCCGGACAGATCATGGCAAAGATCAAACTCAGTGCTTCGTATGCGGGACTCTGTATCAGATTCTGGAGCCCAATCGGGGCTTCCGGGTTCTGGGTAATGGAGTCTGAAATCATATTCAGGATGATGAACAGAACAAAGCCGACAACAGATGCCAGCAACAGCACTCCGAACTGCTTCGTTGTCCTCCAATGATGGCTGAATGCGAGCACAAAAGATATTGCTGCCAGGAAGGATGTCAGTACGCCGGGGGGATTGTCATCAATCCCCAGTGCGACGGCAACAATTGCCAACAAGCCTGATACAGCCAGGAGGATGATTGTCCGAGTTCATTGGCCCGGTTCCGAGAGCGATTCATGGTCGAATATGCGTCTCATACAGTACTGCCTCCATTATTCAATGGATCTCGAGTCTTTCGTAGGATTCATCCGGATTCAATTTGATATTCGCGATCTTCCATTCCCCATTACATTCCAGGGCCACGTCCAGCGACCAGGTCTCCGAAGTTTCCATCAAACGATATCCAGTTGTGTTATTGTAGGCCCATCCCTGTTTGTTGATCGAACAATGGGACCATTTGCCCGTCAAAAGCTGCTCCTGGATGATCCTGTGTGCCAATGTAATTTCAGGGAAGGATTCAAGCTCCAGGCTGTTTGGCACCACATATTGGTACATTCCGCCCGACCAACTGCTATAAGGATAGGCATATTCTACCGACGCTCTCTGAAATTGGAACCGTAGAGGAGATGTGCTCAGGTTTACTCGTCCTGATGTGGAGTCCCATCCCGCCTTCTCAAGCAATTCAGCGATACGCGGCTCGCTCTCCAGTTGTCCCATCCTTTCCTTATAATAGTCCTGTACAAGCACAGGGGTTATTTCCAGCGGTCCAGCCGTCGGCTCGTATTCCGGATCATAAGCCGGATCAAGATGCTTATCGCCCAATCGGAGCCAGACCTTCAAATCCGCCATGTCCATTTCTAATTATCATTGACAGTTACTGATCACTTCACCGCTAAATAGCCGGCAAACGAATAGCTTTTCCAATTACCCCATCATAACCCGCACCTCGTGCAGCAGACCATCGTCCATCAGCGGAAGCAGTCTGCCAGACAGCGGATTCCCATCCAACATAATTTGTAGAGTGCCGCGATTGACCTTTTGCGAGTTCTCTACGCTGATCTTGTAATGGGTGTCTCCAAAACGATAATCCACTTTAAATCCCGGCCAATCTTTGGGGATACAGGGATTGATCTTGAGCGCGTCACCTTCACGCGAGATCCCCAAGATGGCTTCAATACCCAGGCGGTACATCCAGCCAGAGGAGCCGGTGTACCAGGTCCAGCCGCCCATGCCGATATGCGAGTTTTGGCTGTAGATGTCTGCGGCGATAACATACGGTTCCACCTTGTAGAGCGCCGCTTTCTCGGGCGTATCTGAATGGCTAACCGGGTTCAACATGCGGAACAACTCCACAGCCCGTTCACCCTGCCCAAGTTCAGCAAAGGCCCAGGCAGTCCAGATGGCGGCATGGGTATATTGCCCTCCGTTTTCGCGCACACCCGGCAAGTAGCCTTTGATGTAACCGGGGTCACGCGACGATTTGTCGAAGGGTGGCGTAAACAGCAAGATCATCTGCTCGAACGGCTTGACCAGCAGCCGGTTGATGGATTCCATCGCCTGCGCCGCCCGCGTTGGATTCGCCGCGCCCGATAAAACTGCCCAGGATTGGGCAATTGAATCGATTTGGCATTCGTTATTTTCATGAGAACCCAATCGCGAGCCATCATCGTAAAAGGCGCGCAGATACCAGTCCCCATCCCAGGCATTGTCTTCGAGTGCCTGCGATAACTTCTTGCCTTGTTGCAGGTATGGAGCAGGATCATCCTCCATCAGTGCGGCCAGCATTGAAAAACGCTTGAGCGTGCCATACAGAAACCAGCCCAACCAGATGCTCTCACCGCGTCCATCCACACCTACCCGGTTCATGCCGTCGTTCCAATCACCCGAGCCCATCAGGGGCAGGCCATGTGCGCCAGCCGTTGCACCCTTTTCCAGCGCCCGATGGCAATGGTCGTAGAGCGTGTATGTTTCAGTGGACGATTCGTATTGGCTGTAACGATCTTCTTCTTCGGGCTTGAGCAGTTCGCCTTTCAAAAAGGGAATGCGTTCACTCAAAATGGATTTGTCACCGGTGGAAGTAACGTACTCAGCGGTGACATATGGCAGCCAGAGCAGATCATCCGAAAAGCGCGTTCGCACCCCACGACCCTCGGGTGGATTCCACCAGTGGAGTACATCCCCTGCCTCGAATTGGTGCCGCGCCGCTTCCAATATCTGGATGCGCACGAGGTCCGGGCGAGTGTGCAGTAGTGCCAGCACATCCTGGAGTTGGTCCCGGAACCCAAACGCCCCGCTGGATTGATACAACGCGGTGCGTCCCCACAGGCGGCAGGCAATCGTCTGATAGAGCAGCCAGCGGTTGAGCATCAAATCCATATTGGGATCGGGCGTTTCAACTGTGATGTTACCCAGGATTTCGTCCCAATGCTGGTGGATGGATTGCCAGATCGCTTCAACCTTACCCTCAGCCTGCACCTGCCCAATCAGCTCCAGACTCTCAGCCCGATTTTCCCCCTCGCCGATCAGGAAAAAGACTTCCTCACTTACACCGGGAGGTAGGTCAACGTGCAGTTGTATGACGGCGCAAGGATCCAGTCCGGCATTAACTTTGCTTTCCAAGCCAATGCGACCCAGCGCCGCCGGGGCACGCAGGCTGCCCATGCGCCCCAAAAATTCCGTGCGGTCAGACGTCACGCCATGCAGTGTTTTATTGGCGGCCAGGAAGGCCACCCGTTCGCCAAATTCACTGTTGTAGCGATTGCTGGCAAGCAGGGCATGTTTATCGGGGTCAAACTCCGGCGTGATATGGGCTTGATGTGTATCGCGTGTGGTGCCGAGTACCCATTCGGCGTAATAGGTAATGGTGATGCGGCGTGGACGCTTCCACAAGTTTTGCAGGCGCAGGCGCGCGATTTTGACTGGCGCATCCGGCGCGGCAAAAAGGCACAGGTTCTGGTTCAAGCCATGACTCTGGCTTTCGAAGATTGAATAACCCGCTCCATGCCGGATGACATGCGCCGTGTTCTCCCCGGCTGGCATGGGCGTAGGCGACCAGACCAGACCAGTTTCCTCGTCGCGCAAGTAAATCGATTCGCCTGGCATATCCGTGACCGGATCGTTGCGCCAAGGGGTTAGTCGGTTCTCACCGCTGTTGCCAGCCCAGGAGGGACCAGAGCCCACTTCAGAAACCAGAAAACCGAACTGCGGATTGGCAATGATATTGACCCACGGGTGAGGCGTATGCTGACCGGGCTGGAGGTGGATAACGTATTCCTTGCCATCGGGACTGAATCCACCCAGGCCGTTTTCGAGGAGTAAATTGCCTGGGGGTTGGATCGGTTCCGTTGGTTCGGGATCAAGCGCCGGGGAGATGGGTGCAATAAATTCTGGCAGTCGGGTGGATGGGGCGGTTAAACGGAGGGCGTGTTCAGCCAAGGTCCCGCTTTTTTCATCCAAAATAACGCCAGCCACAGTTTCGAGCAGAATCTTATCGGCAGGTTGAAGCTGATCGTTACGCAGCACGAAAATACCGTCGCGCTGATTCAGGGAAGCCTCCGCACCCATGCGCACAATCTGGCGCTGGATGGCGTTGTGCAGGTCGAGGGCATAGCCGGTATCCTCTTCGTTCAAAATAACCAAGTTGATCGTGACAAGGTGACTGCGCCAATAGCTGAAGGCTTTCAGAGCCTCAATCAGCAGAGACGACTCGCCGTGGTAGACACGCACCAGCAAAATAGGGTGATCGCCGGAGATGCCGAAAGCCCATAGACCGGACTGTCCCTTCTCGTTTTTAGCCAGGATATGCGGCGCGGCACGTAGCGCGGCGGCCGGATAGAGCAGGGCCGATAAAAGGCGCTGGATATTTTCGATGGAGGGCGCGTCCAACCCCTGATCGAGCAGTTCTCTTTCGCTGTGGGCACGGGCATTGTTGAAGGCATGATAGATGGCTTGCCCGGACTGGTAATGAGACAGCTTTTCCAAGGCTTCAGCACGGGAGGAGGCTGCCAGGGTCAGAAATGTGACCCGGGTTTTGGCGCGGGGCTTCAGGTCAATTTCCTGCGCCAGTGACAGGATTGGGTCGAGGGTGCCTCCGACTGATCTGGAAAGATGATGGTTGGCACCCTGTAACGCCAGCGGGGTGTGCATCGTACGCGACCTGCCCAGGAATTGGGCGCGGTCGGTTTCATGGTCGCCAGTGACTTTGCGCCCGGCTTCGATGAGCATTGCATGGATCAACACAACCGGCTTTTCATCTGCAGAACGCGGACGGCGCTGGAAAAGGAGCGCATTCTCCCTGGGGAGATATTCGCTCTCAATAAAGAGTTTATTGAAGGCCGGGTGACGCCGGTCGGCGGTCTGCACTGCCAGGGCAACTTCGCCGTAACTGGTCAGTTTTAGCTTTCGAGTCTGTTCGCTGTTATTCAGGATGTTCACCCGCCGGATCTCGACGCCATCCACGCTGACGGTAATCCCGGTGCGCAGTGTAATGCCATTGTCTGAACGCTGGAACTCGACCTTGTGCGGGTAAAACAAAACTTCCTGATCTTGTACTGGAATCTCGTGTTCCAAATATTCTGGTTTGAATCCCACACTGGAACCGGGACTACCTTGTACAATAGGCTGGCGGGTAGCTGACCAGAGGGCACCGCTCTCGCGGTCTTGCACATAAATCCACGTACCCCACTGGTCGAGGGTGCTATCGACATGCCAGCGTGTCAGCGCAAACTCGCGCCATTGGCTGAATCCCCCTCCCGCGTTGGTGATCATCACGCTGGTATCGCCCTGCGATAACACATGCACCTGCGGAATGGGACTATCAACCGGTACGCGCCAAGGCGCACTGTTGACCCAGCGCACAACCTCATCCAAATCCGCCGGTTCGTCGGTGTGGGGAAATTCGAGGGGCGGGTTCTGCGGAATCTTTTCCTGAAGCAAAAGTTCCACGCTTTGAATGTGCTCATCGGCGTGGAATCGCTCTACCATAACATCATCCAATAGGAAGTTGCACGCCGCTAATAGAATCATCCCCTGATGATGCGCCATATAAGATTGCACGGCCGCATGGGTCTGTCCGGAAGGTAGGCGCGTCTTGGTGTAATCGAGCGCCTCGTAATAGCCAAAACGTCCGAGCATTTCCAGTTTTTCGAGGCGGACCATATTTTCCAGTACTGCCTGTGGTTGCAGGGCAAGTCCCATTATGGATGCGTATGGCGCAATCACCAGATCATCCGGCAGGTCGCGTTTGTACCCCAGCGCAGGGACACCAAACGCACGGTACTGGTAGTGCTGGTCGAGATCAAAAGCGTAGTAACCCGATTCTGAGATGCCCCAAGGCACTTGCTGCTCCTGCCCGTAACTTCTCTGTGCATCAATCGCGGCGTAACAGCTATCCGAGAGAAATGTTCCGGCATAGTTTTTGGCAAACAGGGTTGGCATGAGATATTCGAACATGGTGCCGCTCCACGAGAGCAACACTTGCCTGCCATTAACTTCTGTCACCGGCCGTCCCAGGTGCTGCCAGTGGCTCTGCGGCACATCCCCTTTGGCAATCGCAATCAGGCTGGCAATCCGGGATTCAGAAGCCAGCAAATCGTAGTAGCTCGGGTCGAGCCGTTCGGCACTGGGAGTGTAACCGATGTGGAACAACTGGCGATGCTCATTGAACAAAAAGCGGAAATCCATTTCAGAGATCGCAGCGTCCGCCTTTTCTGCGATGTCGCTAAAGCCGATCAGCAGAGGCGTGATCTTCACGTGGGCTGACGTTAAATCAGCCTCCAGGTTTTGGCACCAGTCACGCGCAATTTCATTCCATGCCGGGTCCAGGACTGCATCATCTTGAAGTTGGGTCTTGAAATGTGCCAAAGTTGTTTTGATGCGCTCATAGGCATCAGCTGCCTGCCCCAGTGTCGGCCGTTCAGCAAGCAGCGTGTTGCGAAACTCCTGCCAGGCGGGTGTCTGCATGATCTGCTTGGTAGGCGCGTTCAGACGCTTAAGCCAGGGTGCGAACAAATCCAGGCTGTGATGCATGTCTTGCAGGTGCTGGTACATCAAATCCAGATAAAGCTGGAGTTCGGTCAGGGATTCGCGCTGGAGATGGGGATGACTATCAAGCAATTCCATCAATCGGCGCGAGACTCTTGCCCAGCCATCGCCTGAGAGCCAGTCGAGGGTATTTTTCCAGTCTGATGGCTTATCTTGGACGGCACTGACGCGCTCGTAAATGCTGGTCAACTCCACTTCAAAAGATTCAATCGAGCCATGCGGATTGTTCTTTTCTAGTGCCAGCAACACTTCTGCCAAAATATCCAGCAGGACAAGCAGACCTTGCCATTGTTTGCTATCCAGAAGCGGTGCATCTTTCAGGGCAAGACAGCCCTGCTTAAGTGTGATCAGACAGGCTGCCAGGTTGCCGCTATCCACCGTGGAAACGTAATGGGGCGGTAACGCAGCCAGGGTCTGAGAATCGTACCAGTTCATAAGATGCCCCCGGTAATGTTCCATCTTATCAATAGTCTCAAAAGTTGAGCGCAATCGGAATGCCAATTCCAGTAGGCCGATATAGCCCAAATCATAGGCTGATAAAGTAGACACGAGAAATAAGCCGATGTTGGTTGGCGTGGTGTAATGGGCTACGCTGCCACGTGGTAACTCTTGAAAATGATCGGGAGGCAGCCAGTGATCATTGGGTCCGGCAAACTGCTCAAAAAATGCCCAGGTGCGGCGCGCCAGACGCAGAACTCGCCTGCGTTGAGTCTCCTTGAGCGGCGCGGGGGTATGGGTTAGCGGTTGGCTAATCTGGTAAGCAATTTGAGGAGCAATCAGCCAAGCCACCAATATGGGTAGCGCCACCCAGAGCGCGGTTGGGTTGTAAATGGCAATCGTGACGCCGATTAAAATGCTCAAAAAAGAAGAAAAACCCATCTCGGCCCAGGTTCCGTAACGCGAGTTCAATCTAAGAGAACGCGCCGCCCTCGCTGCGGTTGTCCATTGCAGCATGTGTTTGTGAAAGATAAACATGCGGGCAATCGTTACCCCAATGGCACTCAAGGCAAGTAAAGCTTCATAGGGCAGAAAGAGAATGGATAGTGCCCAGCGTGTGAGCGGAAGCCGGATGGGTGCGAATAATAATTTGACCGTAAAACGTTTGAGTTTGTGTTTGTCTTGCCGGACAAGTTGCATCGCGATGGGGAAGATGGAAGGCAGCATCACCAGCAACGTCCAGACCAGGGGTGAACCTGGCAGGAATAGCCAACCTGCGACAAGCAATGCAATTAAATTTGCCGATACCAGACTGCGCCGCAGATTATCAAAAATTTTCCAACGGTCGATCAAAGAAAGGCGGTTGGGCGCTATCCCGTTTTCAGTAAGGACAGTGGGAAACAGCCAAGGGAGTAGTTGCCAGTCGCCGCGGATCCAGCGGCGCAGCCGATGCGCATACACCAGGTAACGAGACGGATATTCCTCATACAGGAGAATATCCGTGACCAACGCGGCGCGCCCATGAATCCCTTCAAAAAGATCATGGCTAAGCAAAGTATTCTGTCGTACCTGTCCCGCCAGGCTGCGCTCAAACGCGGCTACATCGTAAATTCCTTTGCCAACGTAACTACCTTCACCAAATAAATCCTGATACACATCCGAAACGGCGAAGGAGTACAGGTCAAACCCGGAATTCGCAGCAAAAATTCGCGAAAAGATGGAGCGGTTTGCGCTGGTCGGCTTGATATCCACGCGTGGTTGCAGCACGGTATAACCTGCAATCACCGAATGCCCGTTTGGAGCAAATTCGGACTGGTTCAATGGGTGCGCCAGAGTGGCAATCAAGCGGTTGGCACTGCCTTGCGGTAGGGAAGTATCTGCATCCAGCGTAATTACATATTTGACATCCGCCAAAACGCTTAGTTCCCCGACCTGGGTGGTGTAAGCTGTTTCCCGAAGAGCAGCAGGAGAATCAGCCCGTAGGTTCAGCAGCAATCGATTGAAATCCGCCAGTTTACCGCGCTTGCGCTCCCATCCCATCCAGACCCCTTCTGATGGATTCCATTGACGCTGACGGTGGAATAAATAAAAGGGTTTTGTTTTTAAATATTTTTTGTTGAGGTTTACAATACCAACCCTTGCCGATGAAAGCAGTTTTTCATCCTCCGGCATATTCTGTTTCGAAGCATCCCCAAAATCAGTCAGGAGGGCATAAGTCAATTGCGGGTCGGGGTTAGCCAGGTAATAAAGCTCCAATTCTTGCAGGAGATGGTTGAGTTCATCTGTGCTTTCAAGCAAACTTGGGATAACCACCATTGCCCCATTACCAGGCGGAATGCCCTCCGAAAAATCCATACGTGGCAGGCTTTTGGGACGAATGCGATGAGTCACGATCCAGTTCACGAATATGGTGCCAGCCTCTAAAGCCAATCCGGCCCCAAGGAGTCCGACAAAAAAGGACTGAGCAGGCGAACCACCAGAAAGCGTGGTATAGGTAAGCAGTCCCAAAACAAACAGTACGAAAAGAATGGAAATACTTCCCAGGTATGTGGCTGTAGGGGCTTTTAATAATACATGCCGGATACGGAGGCTTAATCCTGGCTGGTAGCGGATGCTGGCTTCGAGCTTCGAACGCCCTGCATCCTGTAGATAAAAGCCGATATGCCCCTGCCTCCCTGAAGTCTTGTTCTCAGCGCTGCGAGCGAGTTCTACTGCGGCGAGTGCTACTTCTTCTTCGTTGAAGGCAGAGTAGCGGGCCAGTTCTTCGATAACACTACGATAACTGTTGCGGGTGTCAAAATCCATGCGAGTATAGATATCCGCAGGATCGTCGCGCAAAATCTGTTCCACCCGGCTGGTCTGCTCAAAAAAGGCTTCCCAATCCGTTGTGGAGAGCAGACGCAGACTTAGGAAACAATTGGCTACAACAATTTCGTTCGACAGCGCTGGCGAAGTGAACTGGCTCGGGGTTTCATGAGGCAATTCCGGCTCTAGTACGGGGCTTAGACCTTTTGGCAGGTCCATCCCTGTTAGTTCAGCGGCAGCATAGACGAGCTGCTCTAAAATCCCGATGCGCAGCATGCTCGGCAAAGCCCATAATTCCCCAATCGTCAGTGGCGTGATCTGCTGGTAATCTTGCACAAAAGCGGCAATTTGAGTCAGGTCAAGCTGGCTCTGGCTATATCCAATCCATTCCCATGCCAGCGCAAAAATGCGAGGGTGTCCTTGCAGGGACGTCCCATTCAGTTTTGGTAACTGGTTTAAAAAGCTGACTGGCAGGTTTTCGGTGATCTGCTGGAAAGTCTGTTTAACCACATAAAAATTATCCAACATCCATTCGCCTGCGCGGGAAACTGGCAAATCGTTCGACGGAACGGCTTTGAAGATTGCATTGGCATTACGCAAAGTCTTTTCCCAGATTTCCATCTGTTCCAGTAGATCAGGTTTTGGGTGGTGGGATATTCCTGCTGAATTCCGTACAGGCAGCGGGACCATACCCATTGCGTGGGTTTTGGCTATGCGGTGCGCAAAGTCACTCAGTCGATTATCTGCGTCCGGCTTGGCTGGATAAGAAAGATTAACCCGCGGCGAAGGCAGCATAAGTTAATGCTCTGCGCGTTCTCGTGATGACAATTCAAGAGGCTTTTGCTCTTGTTTTGCAGGCATATCCTGAACGATCAGGAGCGATACTTTGCCATATAAAATGAAATTGCTGACTACACTACCATACGGCCATTGATGTTTCCCCGAATACCCATGCGCACTCAGCGTAACCATATCAATTCGTTCCTGCTCCACCACTTGATGCAGTGATGCAGCTGTGTGATCGCTGGTCATGAGGTGAGTTTGAACATCTATGCCTTGCAGATACGAACGCGTCTTCACTTGATCGAGATAATGTTCGGCTTCTTCTCGATTCCGCGCTACAACGAGAGTGGCTAGATCGATATCTTCGTGGGTAGGGGGCATTTGACGCGCCATTTCCGGGGTTTGCACCACATGTACAAGATGAATTGTCGGCTTATGAACTTGCGCTAATTGCATCACAATTGGCAAAACATGCTCTGCCCGCTGAGAACCATCCAACGGTACCAGGATACGCTGGTAAAGCGGGGTTTCTACCAACTCACCAGTCGGGATATTCTGTGGGTGTGCCCGAACGATGAGCACTGACGTGGGTGCGCCGAGGATGGCTTTTTGTGTAGTGCTGCTGATTCCCCATTGAGTCATACCGTGACGTCCGTGGCTGCTCAAAACAATCAATTTCATGCCTTGGCTTTGAGCATATTCCGTAATTCCTTCGGCTACTAACCCCTCCAATATTGCTGACCGTGCCCGAGTATTTGATTCTTTTAACCGCCCCTTGATCTCATCAAGGTAGAGAGTTGCCTTTGTTTTTTGGATTTGCCAGTTAAGCAAATCAAACAATTGTGCTGATACGCCTGTCTGATTCTTTTCCAGTATGAGCAGCAGTGTAATTTCTGCACCGAAGGAACGGGCAAAGGCAACAGCATGAGGCAGAACACATTCGGCCAGTTGAGAACCATCCAGGGGAACAAGAATAGAATCAAACATGGCTCACTCCTTCATTTCTTTATACTGCCAATTTTTGCCGGACTCAGAATTGGATTACTTAATCAACGGAGTTAATGCCGGTATTGATGATGTAATCGGGTGGGGAGTCATCTCGCGTATGCGAACGGGATCAAGAACTGCTATAGAATGTTACGATAGAGGGTTTTTGTAACGCACCTGGCAGAAATGAGTCTTCCGACCGTAAGTGGTTAAGCGCCTACATATATCAGTATACTCCACTTTGTTATTACTAAATGTTTGACAAGTGAGAGATTCTAGATTGATATAAAAAACTCGTACAAATTGTATTAACTTTCAGTCTGTTGATGTTCGCTTCCCAGTTCCGTACGTCGAGATTGACAACGGAGTCAGGTCGAAAGGTGGGATCGATATTTTCCTTCAATCCGCTTTGACAAATGGTTTGATGATTTTCGAGGGTGTCCGTCGCGGAGTCAGTAGTGCAAAGGACTTCGATGTTAAATCGCTCAAAGAAAGAAGGAATTATTCGTATTTCAGTAAATCTTCCAAAGGGTGTTTATACTGAAATGGAAGAAGCCCTGGTGAAGAAATTTGGGCTACAAGACGTCATTGTTGTAGATAGCTTTGATGACAATGAAAAGATAATTCAGAGAGATCTGGGAACAGCTGCGGCTTACGATCTGGAATCATCAGTTCGTTCAAATGAAGTGATCGGAATCTCATCATGGAGTGCTACCCTCGTGGGGCTTGTGGAGGCTCTTCACTCCCCGCCAAGTCAGCAATCGTGCGCGCCAGTTTCAGGATATGATGATAGGTACGCACCGACAAATTGAGCTGCGTCATCGCTGCCCGGATCAAGCTCTGACCTTCCTCTTGTAACTTGCAAAATTGCCTTATCTCCCCAACGCGCATTATCCAACTTATCATCGGAACCCATCAACTGCCTCCACCAGATACGAAAGCCGCCCGCCCCCTGTCCCATGCGAAAGTAGGCGTTGAGCACATTCCGATCCACACAGTCATAGGTGCTGTCCAATAAGTCAGCGTAATAATCACTATATTCATCCAGGCTTCTGTCATTCCTTTATCCTCCATGAAGCGATGTGCAGAGTCTAAAGGAAAACAAACACTATTTCAACTGCCCCGCAGCGGCCTCATCCTCTGGGCGTAGTCCCAGACGATGCGTAGACACTTAGTGAAGGTTAAACTGGCAAGTTACAGCTGTTACTTCTGCCGTTGCTGAATCCACTTGAACAATTCGACCGCGAGAAAGACAACAGTGCCACAACCGAGGCTGATCAGCAGATCGCGCAGGCTGAGTGGGGTCGTGGAGAAAGTCCGGTTGAGGAACGGCACATAGATCACGGCCATTTGCAGGGCAAACGTCAACAACACGGAGCCCAACATGGCTTTGTTTGAAAACAGTCCAATTTGCCACAGCGTATCTCGATCTGAGCGAGTAGCCAGGGCGTTGCCCATCTGAGCCAAGGTGAGCGTAGTAAATGTCACGGTTTGCCAGACAGCGGGAGAGGCTGACGGGTCGATCCGATAATACAGGAAGCCAACGCCAAGAGAGACCAACCCCATCAACAGGCCGATCCATAGGATGTCGCGCGCCATCCCCCGCCCAAAAATGTTTTCGCGAGGTGGATAGGGTGGTCGCTGCATAACCGATTTCTCCGCTGGCTCTATCGCCAGTGCCAGACCGGGCAGTCCATCGGTGACAAGGTTGACCCACAGAATTTGCAGTGATGTAAGCGGCAGTGGCATGCCGATGAACGGCGCAATCAACATCACCCAGATCTCCCCGGCATTGGAGGTCATCGTGTACTTAATGAATTTACGGATATTGTCATAGATCCGCCTACCCTCCTTCACAGAGACGACAATAGTGGCAAAGTTGTCGTCCAGCAAGATCATATCGGACGCTTCCTTGGTAACATCGGTGCCAGTGATCCCCATGGCTACACCGATTTCCGCCTTCTTAAGTGCGGGCGCGTCATTTACACCATCACCCGTCATCGCGACAATGTGCCCGCGATCCTGCAGAGCCTGGACCAACTTGAGCTTGTGTTCGGGAGAAACCCGGGCGTACACCGGCACATCTTCCACCACCGCCTCCAGCTGTTCAACAGTCATACTATCCAGATCACGGCCGGTGAGTGTTTCTCCTCTCTCGGCGATGCCCAAATCCCCGGCGATATACGCGGCTGTCAGCGGATGGTCCCCCGTGATCATGACAGTGCGGATCCCGGCCTCTTTGGCTTCCCGCACGGCACCCTGGACCTCGGGACGAGCCGGGTCGATCATGCCCACCATGCCGATGAAAATAAGATCGCGTTCGACTGCCTCAGCCGTATCGCTCTGACGGAATGCCAGACCCAGTACCCGCATCCCATTCTTGGCCAGGTTGTTGTTCCCCTTCAGGATACGCTTGCGCCAGGTCTCATTCAAAGGTTCTGTCTGACCGGCTGCCCAAACCCGGTTCGAGACTTCCAGCAGACTGTCGACAGCACCTTTGGTCATGATCAGATAATGACCCGGCTCAAAAAAATCCGGGCGTGAATCCTGGTAAGGGTTCAGCAGTACGGGGACCAAGTCAGGGTTGGGGCGGTGAACGGTCGTCATCCGCTTGCGATCTGAATCGAACGGTAGTTCGGCAACCCGCGGAAAAGCCTTTTCCAGGTCTGCTTTCCATAATCCCGCCCGGGCGCTGGCGATCACCAGCGCACCTTCGGTTGGGTCGCCCACCGTCGAAAACGTTCCCGATTCCCCAGAGACTGCCTCGAGCACGGCGTCATTACACAATGCGCATCCAGCCAACGTCAGAACGATGGGTGGGCTTTCCTGCAACAGGGATTCAATCGGATCCTCCGGGCTGACGGTTGGGCTGAAACTGCGTAAACGTGTCTGAAGGTTAAGCGAATTCTCCGCCACATCCACGAACGTGACGGTCATGCGATTCTGGGTGAGGGTGCCGGTCTTATCAGAGCAGATGACGGTTACCGAACCGAGTGTTTCCACGGCCGGCAATTTTCGGATCAGGGCATTGCGTTTGAGCATGCGCTGCGCGCCAAGCGCCAGGGCAATCGTGACCACCGCAGGCAGCCCCTCCGGAACAGCAGCTACTGCCATTGCCACCGAGACGCGGAACATTTCAATCCAATTCTCACCGCGCAATAGACCCAGGATAAATACCACCGCGACCAAAACCAGGGAGGCAAGCGCCAATCCCTTGGCAAGCTGTTCGAGTCTTCTTTGGAGAGGTGTTTTTTCGGTGCCAACCGACTGGAGCATATCGGCAATTTTCCCCAGTTGCGTCTTCATCCCTGTATCCGTTATCAGGGCCATGCCATGACCATAGGTGACAACTGTACCCATATAGACGGAGTTGACCCGGTCACCTAAAGGAAGGTTCTCCCCTGTCAGTGGTGCTATATCCTTTTCCACTGCTTCCGATTCCCCGGTCAATACAGCTTCCTGCACTCGCAAGTTGGCAGATTCGAGAAGCCGGGCATCTGCCGGGACGCTATTTCCCGTTTCCAACTGGATGATGTCGCCGGGGACTAACGAAAGCGCAGTGACCTCCTGCAAACGGCCATCACGCCGGACGCGAACATGTGGAACAGCCATTCGTTTCAGGGCTGCCATCGCCTGTTCAGCCCGGTACTCCTGGACAAAACCTAGCACGGCATTTAATACCACGATGATCATGATGACAATCGCATCGATCGTCTCACCCAGGATCGCGGAAATGACCGCGGAGATGATCAGTATCACCACCATGATTCCGGTAAACTGCTCAAGCAGAATAGACCAGGCACTTTTGCCCGCTCGCTCGACCAGTTCGTTTAGCCCATATTCTTCAAGCCGCCGGGCCGCCTCCACAGCGGTTAGACCGCTTTCCAAATTGCTATCGATCTGGTGGATCGCATCCTGTGTATCAAGTGTGTGCCATTCCGTCATTGTGACTCCTGTTTCAGATCCTGATTTCCATAGCTGATATTGTATACCGGAATCAGTCCTGGAATTTTCATTGACGCACGCTGAAGTCATGTATACCGCCAAACCGTATCGATGTTTACAAAATTCGTAAACATCTCTCATCTCCCCCAAGTGGTGGAGACAAACACTCCCCGGTCGATGGATGTGAGCGGAGATGGTTTGTTATAAGATGAGATGAAAGGATGGAAGTCAACCCTCTTGCCGGAAAGCCTGACAATCCGCCGTTAGATTATAAATGTTGTTGCTCGTGTAGATCTCGTTGAAATCAATACAACAGATACACTGGCAGCCGGACGAAGGCAGTAAACAAAAACGAAACTCAAGAACGAAAGGATAAATATTATGTTAATCAAAGCTAAAACACTAACAGGTTACAAATTGGACAGTCTTGATGGAGAAATTGGAAAGGTCAAAGAATTCTACTTCGATGACAAGCATTGGGCGATTCGCTATCTGGTCGCTGATACAGGCAACTGGCTTATGGGCAGGCAGGTGTTGATCACCCCGTATGCGCTGGCTGATGCAAATAAAGAAGAGCAACACATTGCCGTCGATTTGACCAAAAAACAGATTGAGGACAGTCCATCCTTGAGTAGTGACAAGCCTGTCTCGCGGCAATTCGAGGAGTCTTACTTCGGATATTATGGAATGCCGATGTATTGGGGCGGCTCATACATGTGGGGGGCTTATCCCTACATTATACGCGACCGCAAAGTGTGGAAAGAACCCGTCCATAATGAGAAAGCGTCGTGGGACCCCCATTTACGCAGCACTCACGACGTGAGCGGACATCACATTCAAGCCTCAGATGGCGAGATTGGTCACGTCGAGGATTTCATCATCGATGACGAGACCTGGGCGATCCGTTATCTAATCATTGATACACAGAACTGGTGGCCGGGAAAAAAGGTGCTGGTTTCACCGTTATGGATCGAGCGCGTTAGCTGGGACGATGCAAAAGTCTTTGTCAACCTTCTCCGCGAGACCATCAAACAGGCACCGGAGTATACGGAAGAGTCTCTGCTAACACGCGATTATGAGACCGGGCTATATCGCCACTACAATCGAGAAGGATACTGGGCTGAGGATCTGGCAGCCACTAAGCATTCTCGTTGAAGCAAACATGAGAAACAGTGTTCTTGCCTGCGTGACATGCTTAAATGTGAAACGCAGGACGAATGAGCAGATGAAATGTTCCCTGTTCTCACAGGTCAAGAAACAGATTGGCTCATTCTCAACGGTGTTGACGGACTGGACGCGTGATGTTCGCTGGCGGTATCGAAGAGAATGCGCCCATCATTCGCGTTGACGAATACCAATAATTCTGCGTTCAGTTCTGCGCGTAAAGTCCACATGTTTGAGCGGGAGGTTAAAAGGTTACTCGAATGTGTAAGATTATCAGATGAAGGAACCACAGCATGACCTCGGCGCCTACCATTGCCGCACAACCAAAAAATAAAGCCTGGCACAATCAGTCCACCGAGGAAGTGTCGACGCGCTCGGTTCTTCGGCAACTGGTCTGTCTACGCAGGAGGCAGCACAACGCCTCGCGGCTGATGGCGCGAATATGGAGAAATAACTAGTGGTTAAGACTAATATAATTTGCACACTTGGTCCAGCATCCTCGAATGAAAAGATACTGGAAAAAATGATGCTTGCCGGTATGGATGTCGGACGCCTGAATTTTTCTCACAGTACACCAAAAGAATCGCTTCAGGCAATAGAACTCATTCGGCTTTTAAACATAAAATATCGCAGGCAAATAAAACTTCTCGGCGATCTACGGGGGCATCGCATAAGGGTAGGCGATCTTATTGCTCCGGTTTTGCTTGAAAAAAACCAGATCGTCTGGCTTACCCAGCAAAATATAAAAGGCTCAAATGAAAATATACCTTTTGATTATCAAGGCTCACTTCGCAATATTAAGAACGGACATCAAATATTCATAGACGATGGAAATATCGGCTTGGAAGTGATCGGACGGCTAAAAAATAGCCTAAAGGTCAAAGTGGTATTCGGCGGTTTACTTAAAGGACATAAGGGTATAAATATTCCAGAAGTGCGGCTGGTATTTGACGATATAAGCCGGCAGGATATCCAGGATATATTGTTTTGTAAAGAGCACGGTTTTGAATATATCGCGCAGTCATTCGTATGCACCAAAGAAGATATCCTGGATGTGAGAAAGGCGCTTGGAGAAGACTCGCAGTGCCGGGTCATCGCCAAAATAGAGAATAGAGAAGGCATAAACAATATTGACGAGATAATCAACGTTTCGGACGGTATCATGATAGCGCGCGGGGATATGGGGGTGTCGTTGCCAGTTTATAAAATTCCCATTATTCAGAAGATGATCATCAAGAAGTGTAACCGTGCCGGCAAACTGGTTATTACCGCTACACAGATGCTGGAAAGCATGACTGAAAACCGCATCCCGACCCGAGCCGAGGTAAGTGATGTAGCCAATGCCATCATAGATGGCTCCAATTTTGTTATGCTTTCGGCTGAAACCGCCGTAGGAAAATATCCTGTTGAGACTGTTATTATGATGAATAATGTAATAAAGTTCACTGAAAGGCACATGACTTAAGGTTGAGACGTCATATTCATATGACCTCTTTGTTTTTTGATAGTCTGCGCGATGGTAACGATCAGTCCTCCCCCAAGGGGCGGATGCATACACTCTCCGTCTGATGGATGCGGCTGGAAGGTATTGGTTGTATGATGGACGCATAGTTTGCATTTTGCCCTGAATCAATCCATGTATCAAAATTTTGAAATCCATTCGTCCTGCGGGTTTCTTCGTAAATTTTCAAACCTGCGGAATGTTTTGCGAAAGGTGAGTTAATAAAGGAGATTATATGAAATCGCTGTTTCCAAGATTTTTTCCAGTATTGATGATCGTGAGCATGATGCTTGCATCCTGCGTTACACCTGTCGTGATACCCATCACAGGCAGCACTTCTGTACCAACTGCAATCCTTGCACCGAGCACAACAAGCCCAGCGCCGCTGAGCGATGATGTTTGGGACAGTATTGTGACGAATAAAAAAATTGTCGTGGGCACAGCTTGGCATTATCCGCCATTTAGTTCTGTCGACCCCAATTTTCAGGTGGTTGGTTTTGACATCGCTTTGATCGAGGAGATCGGGCGCCGCCTGCAGATTCCAGTTGAAATACAGAATTACGCTTTTGAAGGACTTGCAGGCGCGTTACAACTCAACCAGATCGATCTTGCGGTTGCCGCCATTTCCATCACTCCCGAACGCGCCAGCCAAATGTCATTTTCACCAGTTTATTACATCAACCAAACAGCCGTTCTGGCAAGAAACGATTCACTCGTAAAAGACATCGCTAATTTCAATCAACTGGCAGACTTTCGTGTGGGTGTCCAGCGCGGCACCACTTATGAAAGTATGGCGCAAAATCTACTGGTGGACACCGGGCTGATGAGCACGGATAAATTATTGAGTTACACGCAGGCTGATGAGGCTGTGCGGGACCTGATCGAAAAGCGAGTTGATGTTGTTGTTGTCGGCCAGGCGACAGCCAGTTATTACGGCTCACGGCAGGATCTGAAAGTGGCTGGCAAAGGGTTCGATCAGCAAAATCTGGCAGTTGCAATGCGGTTGGAAACACCACGCCTAAAAGCAGAGATCGACCGTGTGATGGATGAAATGCTCACCGACGGGACAATTCTGAGCTTCATTCAACAGTATATTCAGAGCGATGTGGCGGGGATTCTTTCCACGCCGATTCCGCCTGTCACAGCAATTCCCTCTGTCCCGACGGATGTCCCGCCAGTCTGCCTGAACGGAATGAAATTCGTTGCAGATGTAACCTACGGTGACAACAATATGAAAAATCCGCCATTCGTCACGCCCGAAGAGGGATTTGTCAAAATCTGGCGGATAGAAAACACCGGAACCTGTACGTGGACGCCAAATTATCGTTTGGTGTACGCTTACGGAAATGTCGCAGCCTCAAAAATGAATGGTCAGCCATTAAATATTCCTGTGAATGTCGCTCCTGGACAGACCGTTGATTTGAGCATAACTTTGATCGCGCCAAAGGAGCCATTAACCTATCAGGGCTTCTGGCAGATTGAGAACGACAAAGGCGAGCGCTTCGGTCAAACCATTTGGGTTGCCATCTCAACCCTGGCAGATCAAGACAACCCGATCGCAACCGGGCAGCCATCCGGGAACTACTGCGTGGTGACGGTTACTGCGCCGAGGAATTCAATTACAGTCCTCAGCGATTTCGACGCAGTCTGGATAGTCAGGAATATCAGTGAAAATAATTGGCGCACAGATTCGGTGGATTACAAGTTCATCAGCGGCACAAAGATGCATAAGAAAGATGGTTATGATCTCAATCAAACCATTAATAATGGAGAAAGTGGAAAAATCATCGTGGATATGATTGCCCCGGACGAGCCTGGAATCTACGGCACCACGTGGGCGATCGTCTCTGACAGCAGAACCCTTTGCGTCCTGTATGTGACGGTGACTGTGACAGCGAAGTAATCCCAATTACAAGCTTCAAACCAACGGGTACCGATCACCCCCCCAACTGGGGGAGACAAACACTCCCCGGCTGATGGATATGCGGTTTGCAAGGGTTTTTGTATGATGGATTCATGGTTGAAATTCTGCATAAATTTTTGAAGATAAAAGATGAAAAATCCTTTAAATGCTCAAGTTGAATGGGCGAACAATGTTTATGGATCCTCAGAGTATGTGCTGATAAACCCAGCAACTAGTACGGTGACCCGTTTGGTGATGTGCGAAGGACATTTATGGGGACAGAAAGATGTGCCCATCCCTCTTTCGGCGATGGGTGATGCTCGCGAGGATACTGTGTTCTTGAAGCTCAGTAAGCATCAAGTCGAGTATTTGCCGACATTCCAGGTAAACAGACGCTGGTCCTGAGAGTTAGGATTAACTGGATAACCTACTTTCCATAATTCATTAGCTGAAAGGAGAAGATAATGAAACCAGAAATAACGGATATTTCCTACAGTACGGCGCTCACTTTCGAATTGGTTACCCAATACGGTTTCCTGACGCTGGGCGCGCCCATATTTCCCTCGCTGCGGAAAGAATCAATCTATCAAACCGACATGAACGC
>CAYTDB010000030.1:0-47794 GCA_964436455.1 uncultured Anaerolinea sp.
ATGTTTTGTCATGGTTTTTTCTGTAAGGTATACCGATCTTCACGCGTCAGATTTTTGGATCAACAAAAGCCTACTTTTCTTCGAAATTAGGCTGATTCTCTTCAAAAACAAGGCAAAATCAGAGGGCTGAGAAGATTCGAACTTCCGACCAAGCGAGTAAAAATCGCTTCCCTAATCTCCAAGGGTTGCCAGCGTCTTCAAGCAATAAATGATCGCATTTTTTCATCATGGTTTTCTGTATAAGCTAGACCAAATGTTTGCAAGTCCGATCGAAGAATCAAAAGAGCCTATTTTCACTAAACGGCGTTTTCTTATTGAAGCCGCGATGTAACACAACAGTTACAGATTGGCAACAAATATCCAGATGGGCTCGTCGTCAAGATCGAAGGGAATTTTCAATGAACATTACCCCAGCCACGATCTTGCTTGAATTTTCGCAAGGTCCCCAACCAGATGGTGAAATACTTAGCAAAAAACGAGACAATCATTGCGTTTGGAATGTATCCAGAATTTTGGCAGCAGATCCAACTCCGTTTTCAGCACGGATTTTATTTCCGAGTTCAATTGCGTTTTGGCGAATATGTGTGTCTTGATAACCAATCTCGATCGCTTGTTGAAGATTTTCAGGAGTCAATTTCTTGATCGGAATAGGCCGTAGCCCGACTCCCAATTGTGCGGTCCGTCTACCCCAATAAAACTGATCGAACACAAACGGAATTACACAGGAAGGGACACATGAACGAAGTGCGTAGGCTGTTGTCCCTGAACCGCCATGATGGAAGACCATTGACATACGCGGGAATAACCAGCCGTAAGGAGCATATTCGATCTTGAACACATTTTCAGGCAGCGAAATGTTTCCCAGCCCGCCCCAGCCTGCATGGAGGATGCCGCGCTGTCCACTCCGCTTCAGGGCTTCCAGAACGATCTCAGTGGTCCGGCGTGGATTCTTGATCGGCATACTTCCAAACCCAATGAACACTGGTGGCTTGCCGGCATCCAGGAAGTTCAATAGGTCTTTAGAAGGCTCCCATTGTTTTTCCTCCTCTAACCAATAACCGGTGATGTGAATGTGCTCATTCCAATCACTAGGGCGCGGCACGACATGCTGGCTAAAGCCGTTGATGACAGGAAATTTCTGCGTGCCCAGCTGATCAAAATATCCTTTACGTGGCAGAGGCGGAAGGTCAAGTGTTTTGATCCGCCACTCATTGACCACCGAACGAAACATCTGCCATAAAACCTTTTCCCCCAAAGAATAGGTCATTTGGTTATAGCCGGACAGAGGCAGATTTGGAAAACCCATCAACGGCATTGCGTTGGTACGGACTAATGGAATGACAGATGCCAGCATCATCGGCACATTGTATTTTTCAGCCAGGTCAAACCCATACAAACCACCGGGCAACTGGTTGATGATGAGATCTGTTTCACCCAAATACGGGTCAGAGAGACTCCGCGCGTACCCTTTTGCGAGACCGGTGAATGACCGCACCAAGCCCAATGTGCTTGCCCCGCCACCTGCAACCAATGACTGCGCATCGCCGGGAATGGGATGAAAATCCAAACCCTGTTTGGCGATGAACGGTGCAAAACTCGCGAATGTAATAAAACGGACTTGATGCCCCGCAGATTTCAGTCCACTTCCGAGTATGGCGTAAGGCTGCACGTCACCACGGGAGCCGAGCGCAAGGATTGTTATATGCATAACCATTGAAAGCGCCAGAGGCTAGCTGGAACCTTCCCTCCATAAGGTCTGGGAATCCAGATCATCCACTGCTGTCAGTGCGCGTTGCAGCATCGGAAGCCAGACATGTGTCCAGCGTTCGTTGATGCCGCCGCGGCAGTATTCGGTGGCAATATACACGCCCATTGCAACGCACAAGCGATAATCATCAAGAAGTCGCTCCCATGAATAATTGGAGACACCGTTTTGAAGAAGGGTTTCGTAATACCGCTTGAGAATTGGAACTTCACAATGCCTGCGTAGTTCCACGTCCCAATCCAGCACGATGGCATAGGCAATATCATAGACACCCAGCCAGGTGGTCAGTCCCCAGTTGAAAGGCTGGCGGTCAATAATATAAAGCGGACGAATCCCATTGCGCGGTACAAGCACATTTGACGAGCCGACATCGCCATGAATTAAAGTGAATCCGTTTAAATCCTGCGCTCGCTCGATCAATGCTTTTGGATTTTCAACGTATAACTCCCTTATAAGGTCTGCCCAATGCGGTTCTAAATCCGCCGACCTATGTTCCAGAATATGATCCACGCCCGGCTCGGCAATATTCACCCAATTCTGGATGTGCCTCGCATCATGCCCACCCGCACCTGCTTCTGCCAATCGAGCCTTTCCCCACCATCGAGCATGGAGGATCCCCAAGCCTTCGGCGAGTGCGAGACCATATTCGAGGGTCGGCGCTTTATCATGCGCTTCGATATGGGTGCCAGAAAAATCTTCCAGCAGGAGGTGATAATGATTGAGTTCCCTGGAATACGATGCATCGTAACAGCGCAACAGCGGGGGATTCTTCACATCCACATAATCGCGGGTGTAGTAGGTGACTTCGGAATCAGTGAAAAATTCGCCGTCACCTGTGTCTGTGTCCACCATTTTGAGGAAGAGACATGGCGGCAAAGTCCCTTGGGCATCGTCAGTATAGGTCACTTTTAGGTTGGCGCTGGTAGACCAGTTGCCCTGTCCAGTGCCAAAAGCGAAGGATTGAACCGCACCGTGTGTCAACGAGCCGCTTTGGGTGAGGATGGAGGTCAGCCAGCTAGCTGTGACTTGGTCGAGATTGGTGATGACAGTTGTACTGTTCATTCTGTCCGTGCTTTCGTAAGCATCCATGCACCAGCCACAGCCCAACCCAGTGAGAAGACCGTGATTAGAATTGTCAAAATTCCAATATCCGGAGAATAGCCTAATAATATCGGGAGGCTGGCGCTGTTATCGGGCAAGAATCTCAGGTAGATGAAAGCTAACAGAATTAGATTTAGAAAGATGACAAACCATTTGCCCCGATTCCTACCTTTATTTTCGTCCTGTCTCCACTGACGGATAGTCCATACCATTCCGCTCAAGAGAAGAAGAATCAACCCGCCAGCCAGCCAGCGCACATTACGAATTACACAACTCCCAGATGGTTTGAAATAAAACGCATCGCCGCCATTGGCGATCAGGGTCACATCCCAAGCAAAATCCTTGTAGACGGAATTAATGGTGTAGTCATTGGTGTTCATCAATAAGACAACGCCATATTCCTGTCTAGGGAGCATGAGCGCGACCGCTTTGTAGCCAGGTCCATCCCCTTCATGCCAGAGGACTTGCAGGTCATCGTTCGGATCCAGGTTTGTATTGAGGGTTTGCAGGAATTCAGGATCGAGGATGTTTGGGGCATGGAACCAGCCCATTGCATAGTTGTAGCCGGGTTCTATTTCCACCCCGGGCGTGTGGATCTGTTTCATCGCTTCAATAGATAGCAAGATCTCTGCCTCTTCATCCAGATGTGCAACTAAGTAACGACTCATATCTGAAGCGCTTGCCCACAACCCAGCCGTTGGGAGAATCGCCGTTGTGTAGGGCATGTTTCTATCCAGCGCCAGCGGGATACCAAAATAAAATGTATAACCGCGGGCGGCGTTATTTGCCCGGGCGTTATCCAATGAGGTATGAGAATTGGTCATTCCCAGCGGAGCAAAAATATTTTGTTCAATGTAGGACTCATACCTCTGCCCTGATACTTGCTGAATCATTAACCCAAGTAAACTGTAATTGATGTTCGAGTATTCCCAGCCTTTGCCCGGTTGAAAGAGCAAGCTCGTCTTATCCAAGTCACGGATCGCTGATTCCAATTCGCCAGGGTTGTTTGAGCGTAAGTTCATCTGACTACCGTCATATTCTGAAAAGCCGCTGGTCTGGTAGATCAAATGCGCTACAGTGATCTCCGATTCACCCTCGCCTTTTACATCAAACCAGGGCAGGTGTTTCTGCACGAGGTCATTGAGATCGATCTTCCCATCTTCGACCAACTGCATGATGGCAAGTGCCGTAAACGACTTGCTAACCGACGCCAGATGGAAGGGTGTATTAGGTGTGACCGGGTCGCCGCCGGGATTGGCAATCCCATATCCATTCAGGTATTCAACCTCCCCATTGCGAACGATGGCAATAGCCAACCCAGGGATCTTATAGGTCTCCATTTGTGTGTGAAGAAAACCGTCCAGCCTGCTTTCATATTCCACACTTTGGAGTTTCGCCGCCAACGCCACATTTTGCGATGAGAGTGAAACAAAAATCACTACCGCTGTGATCAGAAAACCAACAGTATTTCGGATGAATTTATAAAGCATATCTTGTCCCTTTCAGTTACTATAGTACGAATAACACATCATGCACCAAAATCGCAAAATAATCATTAAATCTCGTCATGTATCCCCGAAATGGAGAAAGTTGGAAAGTAGTTATAATTGCAGGAACTTACAGTGATCCTGGAAGATAATTTTATCGGTTTTGGTTCATGGAGCGAGGACTTAGATGCCGCGAAAAATTCCCGCGCAAGATAAGACGCAGCTATATATCAATGTATTGGGGCATTTTCGTATTGAGCGACAAGCTCAGTCCATTCAACTACCAACCCGAAAAGCAGAAGCGTTGCTCGCCTATCTTGTTCTACATCCGCAACCTCATGGACGGGAGAAACTGGCAGCGCTATTTTGGGGAGACTCGTCAGATACAGAAGCCCGCAACTCTCTGCGAAATGCCCTGGCAGGTCTCAATAAAAAGCTCGGACACGATCTCCTGCTGGCAGATCGACAACGTGTTTCAATAAACGCCGAATACCCAATCCAGGTGGATGCACTTGAATTTGAGACACAGGCTGTGAATTTTCTGGACACTCCCACATCCGACCTGAAACAGGTCAACCTTGAGCTGTACCAGAACGATCTGCTTTCAGACTTTTACGATGATTGGATCTTCCCACTGCGTGAGCATTATCGTTCATTGTTTCTCGATACACTGCTTCAACTCACCCAGCAATTGCGTTCACAAAGTGAATACGAGAAAGCCATTGAATATGCCCGTAGGATAATAATGTTCGACCCTGCCAATGAACACGCCCATCAACACATCATGTTTTGCCATGCGGCAACGGGTGACCGCAACGCTGCCATCAAACAGTATGAAGAATGTAAACAGGCATTGGCAGAGGAATTGGGAGTGGAACCCGCAGCAGAAACTGCCGCGTTGTTCGACTGGATCAGACAGTCTCCTCCTGCGAATCCGCTTGAGGCGCGGATCACAAACCTGCCCTTTTCGCTGACATCGTTCATTGGTCGCAAACATGAGTTGACCGATCTCAAGCAGAGGCTCTCCTCCACTCGACTGCTGACTCTCACAGGTCCGGGAGGAAGCGGCAAGACTCGTCTTGCGATCCAACTTGGTACAGACCTGATCGATTCCTTCAAAGATGGCGTCTGGTGGGTCGATCTGACCGCGCTGACCGGTACATCTCTTGTCGCTTATTCGATCTCGAAGTCGCTGGGCGTGCATGAGATCGCAAACCAGCCATTGGAAGAAACGCTTGCCCATTTCCTTCACGCAAAAAATCTGCTGCTGATCCTCGATAACTGCGAACATCTCATTGAACCATGCGCACACATCGCCCATTTTCTGAGCGAGCGTTGCAGCCAATTGACGATCCTCACCACCAGCCGTGAATCCTTGAACGTGGCAGGAGAACAAACCTGGAGGGTGCCAACCCTGTCCCTGCCTGCCCCGCAAAAGATTTCTGCAATCGATCTTTTGTTGGAATATGAAGGGATTCGCCTGTTCGTTGAACGTGCCCAAACAGCCGATTCAGGTTTCGCCCTCACGGAACAAAACGCCTCTTTCGTAGCCCAGATCTGTTCCCGCCTCGACGGCATTCCCCTAGCGATAGAGTTGGCCGCCGCGCGGACAAAACTTCTCACACCTCACCAGATCGCCGACCGCCTCGATGATCGTTTTCAATTGTTGACGAATGGCAACCGCACCGCCCCGGCACGTCACCAAACCCTGCAAGCCGTTATGGACTGGAGCTATGATCTCCTAAACGACAAAGAACAGAGACTATTCCGTTCTCTGGCAGTGTTCACGGGCAGTTGGGGGCTGGACGCAACCGAAGCGATCTGCTCTGCCAATAGTCATCTGGAAAAAAGCGAAATCCTGCCTCTGCTCTCAAACCTTGTGGATAAATCCCTTGTAATCCGAGAAGGCGACCAAAACGGAAAGTCACGCTACCGCATGTTGGAAACCATCCGTCAATACGCGCTGGAAGCGTTGTCCCGTTCAGGCGAGTCATATGAAGTTCAGAAACACCATCTCGACTATTATCTTAAAGTCGTTGAATCCGCCAATCCGCACCTGGGATTTTTCATGACTGATAGGGAGATGCTTGCATGGCTGGGAGTTTTCGTCCCTGATCACGATAATCTTCGGGCTGCCATCCGTTTCTGCGAAGAGAATCCATCTCATGTAGAAGCAGGGCTCAAAATGGCAGGAGATTTACATTGGTATTTCCTTATAAATAATCGCCTGTCAGAAGGGCGTGATTGGATCAATAAACTGCAAGCTAAAGAGACTACCGTATCCACACCTGTACAAGCGCAGGCCTACTTGACATCGGGTTTCCTCGCCTGTTGGCAGGGCGACTTTGCATCTGTACGTCCCAAACTGGAAACCAGCCTGAAGCTTTTCGAAGAGATAAACAACAAGTCAGGAATCGCATTCTCCCTGCATGGATTGGGTTTCACCGCCAACGGACTGGGCGACCACGCCGAGGCCGGTCAATGCTTTGGAAGATGTTTGCAGATAGCGAAAGAGATAGATGATAGATGGCTTACTTCCATAGCGCTACACTTTATTGCCATTGGTACTTCGTTCCAGGGAAATTACGAACCGGCGCGTTCCCAATTTGAAGAATGCATCAATCTGATGCAAGAAGGACACGGATCCGCTCAAGGCATTGCCTTTTCAGAATTCCACCTTGGACGCATCGCCAGAATATTTGGCGAATTTGAATCAGCGATCTCCCATCACACAACCGGCTTGGAACTATTCATGAACATGGGCGATTTACGCGGCATTGGTTATTCGCTTTTCGGGTTTGCGTGCCTGGCACATGCAGAAGAAAACCCACAGCGCGCCGCAAAATTATTGGGGGCATTGGATTCGATCCGCGAAGATCTGGGTACATTTCTGGAAGCGGTTCTTCAGATCGAATACGAACATACTCGATCTGCTGTTCAGGAAATGCTTGGAAAAGAACAATTCACTGCAATGTGGACTGAGGGGCACGGATTGCCACTGGAGCAAGCAGTCCACTTTGCATTAGGTCCTCGATAAAGAGATCAAGTCAGAGTATCACAGCCTGCATTGCGCAGGCTGTTTTGTTTTGCAAACCAGGTCAGGATTTAACGATTTTTTTGCGGTCGGTGGGTAAGGTTATATTCAGAGACACAAATCCGTGTGTCCAAAATTCTTTATTGGAGGCTGTTCACATGAAAACGATTTTTGCAAGTATCAGGATTGTATTGGTCATTGCGGCATTCCTTGCCATTGGGTTGACACCAACTGAGGCAGCAGCTGAGGGGCAACAACGTCCCTACTCGGCAAGCGGACCTGAGATTGTCATTCAGGAGGCGCCGCATGCAGATTGTGGTCCGGGCAGGCTCAAGGTGGAAATCGAAGGCAGCGGACAGGGAACACATATCGGTCAATATACGATTGTCCGCCAACACTGCTTCAACCTTGCCACTGCCGCCATCGAAGATGGTTATTTTGAACAAACAGCCGCAAACGGCGACAAACTTTGGGGTACGTATTATGGTTTCCCTGCGGGCGTTCTCGAATTCGATGAAAATGGGAACCCAGTTGTGATCCGCATCAATTCTCCGTGGACCATCACCGGCGGTACAGGTCGCTTCGCCGATGCAGAAGGCAGTGGTGATACTGAAGGAATCTTCAACTTCGTGACCAAGGTAGGCACCTTCAGCATGGATGGCTGGATCTCATATTCGGCATCGAAGTAAAGCGAATAAGAGCCTGTGGAAATCCATCTCCACAGGCTCAAAGCAAATCAATAACAGGAGATAACAATGAAAGCACTAAAAATCATAATGTATATGGTTGTGGCATATTTGACCGTGATCGGTTCCCTGTATTTGTTCTTCCCAGACACCGCTGAAAACGCATTTGGCATCGCCCTCACCGACCGCAGTACAGCCATGTTGCACGGATTTGGCAACCTGGTCATGGCGTTCCTGATCCACTTGACTGCGTCCAATTTGGATGCCTACCGCAAGCTGGTGACGGTCTTCCAGGTTTTCGCCGCAGGTGAAGCTTTGATCTTTGCCTTCCAGGTGTTTTCCAGCATGTACACCTTTGCACAGGTCGGTCCACCCATGATTATTTGGACGATCTTCGCTATATTGCTGTTTGTGTTTGGGAGGAAGTAATATCAATAGCCAGCTCAATATTCCAATTACAGGGTCCTACTATACAAAGGATGGTATTGAGTTTGACATAACAAGGTGTAATCACCCCATATTAATTGACATACCATCCAGATAAAAAAACAACCATTTAATTCATCAAAACCACTCATCAAACTATTTACGCTCCGTGGGTTCAAACCCGTCGGGGCCGCCAAGTGTAGAACAAAAAATCGATCCAAAACGGGTCGATTTTTTGTTATTTCGTTCCAAAGCACTTCAAAACAACAAGCCCCTTACTATAGTGGTTAAGAAAATATTTTGAAAAATCGGCACGGTTCAGGACTGAGAAATAGCACCTTTACAAATTGATAGGAGACAGGTAGCCACCGAACGGATAAGATAGGGTTGGAAACACAAACTTTTTCGGAAGAGAGGCTACCTGCCATGGCAGTTTATACGGCTTCGGCACTTTCCACCAGAGTAAACTGGCCCGAACCCATCGAACAAATCTGGCAAGTTGTACCGGGTCACGGACCCAGTTCGCCAAGCTGGAAACGTCCTGATCTTGGATTGAGTGAACGGCTTTTTATAGGAGCCGTGCTCAATTTGCCCAAAGAACGGCGGCGCTGGGGGCTGGTCACGTGGCTGGCAAGTGTGCTGAACCTCAGTCTGTATTGTTTTCTAACATCGTGACCCAGGGGAATTTACCAACATCGTAGCCTACCTGTATTGTTTACCCACATCGACACCCAGGGCAGTTTACCTACATCGCACCCCAGCTGTACTTTGCCTTGAAGAACTCAACAAATACAACAATACCATAACTGAAGACCAGATCAAAAAAGCCTTAAGCTATTCAAAAGAATATATAAGGGGCTTACAAATAAAGAGAAAATGAGGTGGTACCAATTACTAGATGGACAAATGAAAGACGTGGTATCGCAGTCGAAAATTTTAGACATGAGGCTAAATCAAAAACCAAAACGGACGAAATCAGTAAAAAGGTACCTACTTACTGCTAACAAAAAATTAGTCGCCCAGAAGCCGAAAGGATCGCCACGACTATAAAAGGCAACGGACAAGCCATTAAGACCAGAACGGTGAATAAAACACCTGCGGATACCTCATGACGACGGTGTCAACTGAAAAATGATGGAGGGAAACCCTACGCATTACGGGTTCTCCACTTCTCCTGCTACGTGCGGAGTTTGTGACAGGTAATTAGCTTTACTTAGCCGAGAGATAACGGACAAACTAAGTGATTACCCTTCCAGTTACCCTTGCGTTGCCTAATCTGACGGTATCTAGTAAAGAACTATTAGATTAAAAACTAATATTATTTACGAGATCTATACCAGCCTCTCTCTTCAGCTGTAACTCTTCTGTGGCAGTTAGCACAAAGAACCTGACATTTGCTTATTTCATGTTGGATACGTCTGATCGAATAACCGGCGCCCATCATTGTTGTTATGGCAAGGTCTTTACCGCCGACATGGTGAAACTCTAAAACATACGGGTCGGCCTCGCCGCACTTTTTTCGCATGGGTGAGTTAGTAAATACTGATAGACATAGCTTTTAGCAGCTTCCCTAGAAACCGCTTTTCTTTTTTTGATGTTTTCTTTGTGTTGTTTGTATGTATCTCCCTGATAGTATTTTTTGTTAAATTCGCCCATACATGTTTTACAGGCGGGGTTCTTGATACCAAAATCCTTGTATCTGCAGCTAAATTCGTTTTCGTTCTTTTCCTGCAAACAGTGGTTACAAACTTTGGTCGTCATGGTTTCTCCTGTAAGGACTACATAAGGATTGCCTATTTGCTGTGCACTTAAGATTTTAAAATCAAAGCCACCTCCGTTTTTTTAAACGAAAGTGGTTTGATGGTAGAAATACCTTGCTTTTTAGTGGATCCGGGTGGATTCGAACCACCGACCAAGGAATTATGAGTTCCCTGCGCTAACCACTGCGCCACGGATCCAGTACTACCAATGGATTATGAGTCTCCTGCGCTAACCACTGCGCCACGGGCGCAGTCTCTATGCGAACCCAAGGCTAATTAAGAGCAAGCGACTTCGCGATTATGAGTCGCCTGCGCTAACCGCTGCGCCTTGGGCCCGTTTCAGTAAAAAAGTAATCAGTGATCAGTGATCAGTCACCAGTAATTGATTACTGAACACTGACTACTGATCACTGAACTCGAGAGCGGGAGATGGGATTCGAACCCACGAATATCAGCTTGGAAGGCTGATGCCTTACCACTTGGCGACTCCCGCGTGCGGTCGCTATTTTACCACAATCAAACAACTTCATTCTCCCGATGATATTGGCATTTTTCACAAAACAGGACTTGTCTCCGGCTCGATCTTCTTCAATAGCAACACACTCAAAAGGATACAAAACCCGCCAAAGATGAACAAACCCTTGTAACCGATCCATGCTCCGGGATATGCCGCGTTCAACCAATCCAATGCGGGACCTTCGAGTCGCGCCAACGCGCCTGAGCCTGCAGTTGCCAGATTGGTAAGACCGAGATATTTACCCGCTTCATCCCCTGGTGCGAGGCTGTTCGCCAGCGCCCAATTGGATGTAAGGAAGAGTCCAATTCCGGCACCAAATACCGCGCCGAAGATCAGTAATCCGCGCATATCTTTGGCAAGGAGCATCAGAAAGATTCCAAGAGCAGAGATGTAAGTGGCAGCAATCAAAATCCTCTTTGCACCATATTTATCGGATAACCAGCCTCCGATAAGGACAAGGATGACGAGGGCAACGGTCAATGCGGCGAGCAGGTCACCCGTTTGCTTGGGCGGGTCAGGGACCTGGATGACATCCTGCAAATAATATTGCGCAAATGCCTGAACACCATAAATGCCGAGAAGGAACAAGGCACGTTCCGCGATCAACCACCAATAGGAGGTGTTTTGGCGAAAGTCAATTTTGAATTGGGAGAGGAAATCGCCCTCACCCTGCCCTTCGGGCATCCCTTTCCCAGCGGGAGAGGGAGACTCTTTTACCCCAAAGATCGTGATCGTCGCGGAAACAGCCAACAGACCGATAACAACCAGCATAATGGAGGTAGGGTCTCTCGAAACGGGATCAAGCATACGTCCCGCGAGAAGCGAGGCAATGACGAGGGACAGCATATCCATGAAGTTCTTGAACGATGAAGCGACTCCCAGTTGCTCCCGCGGGACGCGGTCAGGCAGAAGTCCCTGCAATGGACCGTGTGCGATGTTCGAGCTGAGTTGCAATCCAATGTATCCAACGAACAACCAAAACAATCCCCCACTCCAGGCAAGGAACGAAAGAAAGACGAAATCGAAGAGAGTCCCAAACACGATCAACGGACGCCTGCGCCCAAAGCGCGACTTCCATCCATCCGAGAGCGCGCCGGAAAGAGGCTGGATGACCATTGCAAGGATCAAGCCAAGGAATGTCAGCAAACCGAGATAGGTGTTCTTTTTCGCATCGGGAACGTAGTTGAGCAGAACCGCCGGCAGGATGATCGGATGCAGCGAGTTCCACATGAACGATAGCCCAATCCAATAAGTGTTGAGGATGAGCAATTGAGGCAGGGATAATTTTTTCATACGAATTCACCTCGCAAGTGAGATGGCAACAACTGTGCGATATTCTTCATGATGATCTGCGCGGCTTGAGCATCTTTTTCATCGGATGACAAACCGCGCGGGGCGTTCAACCGATATGCCTTTCCAAAATGGATGATAAAGACACCGTCCGCTTCGTACGCACCAACAGGGACAAACTGGAGACCGGCATTGGACAACAACAACCCGAATCTGCCTGCACCGCTCGCTGGAAGAGACAAAACATCACCGGGAGGGTCATATCCTTCGGGGGCAAGCCCAAGGATTGGGTCTTTTGTGCGTCTCACAACATCCAACACCGCACGCACGGATTTGGCACGCGCTTCCACATCCCTGGGTCGCGGCGGCATGGGAGGCATCGTGGTGAAACCATACATACGAGCAAGGAGGTGTAAGAGGAAACGCGAATAGACCGCACCCAATGACGCGTACAACTTGCCAGGATATGTCCACTCGCGGGTCATCACCCAGTGCATATGAACGGGAACCGTCGCAGCAATTGCCAATGCAAGCCACTCGGCTCGAAATCCGTCGCGATGATAATGATTGACTGTGATAACACAAGGTCCGCCTTGTGGAATGTTTTCCTCCCCCAATACCTTCAACGGTGGATGCAAATTCTCAATGCACGCCCATGCATCCATGCGGAAATTTCTATGGCGCAAAAGGACGGCATCGAGAGCCGCTCTCGCAAATAAACCACGCGGATAGGAATATTTAGGGTACATATAAAACGTTGGAACGTTCAAACCTTCGAACGTTCCAACATGATTTACCACGCAAATGCTTCAGGTGCTTCACCGCCGGGACCGGGCCAGATGGCATCGATTTTTTCCATATCGGCTTTGCTCAAGCGGATCTTGAGCGCCCGCAGTGAACCGGTCAACTGCTCGACCGTGCGCGGACCAATGATCGGCGCGGTCACAACGGGATTCGCCAGCAGCCATGCCAGCGCTGCATCGGCTGGCTTTTCGCCTTTTTGCTTGCAGAACTTCTCCCATGCTTCCAGTTGCTTGTGGTTCTTCTTGATCTCATCCTGTCGGCTTTTGCTTGCACGACGCCCCTCTTTGACCTTCTGTAACGCACCACCCAGCAAACCACCCGCCAGCGGACTCCACGGTATCACTCCCAAGCCATGATCTGCACAGGCAGGCAGGACTTCCATCTCGACCATGCGATCCTTGACGTTATACAGGCATTGCTCACTAACCAAGCCCAAGAAATGGCGCGCCTTGGCGGCGGCTTGTGCTTTGGCAATATGCCAGCCCGCAAAATTGGAGGAACCTGCATACAGGATCTTGCCCTGCTGCACGAGTGTCTCCATCGCCTGCCAGATCTCCTGCCAGGGTGTGCTGCGGTCAATGTGATGCATCTGGTAGATGTCGATGTAATCAGTCTGCAAACGCCTGAGAGACCCCTCAACCTGCTGGCGAATGCTCAAAGCAGAAACGCGCGATTGATTGGGCCAATCCCCCATGCGCCCATAGACTTTTGTCGCGATGACTGTTTTCTCGCGTCGTCCTCCGCCCTGCGCAAACCAACGACCAACGATCTGCTCTGTTATCCCCTCCCCCATCTTCCAACCATAGACATTGGCTGTGTCAAAGAAATTGATCCCCAGACCCAATGCCTTATCCATGATGGTGAACGAGTCATCTTCGGTCGTAAAGGGTCCGAAGTTCATCGTTCCCAGACACAGGCGCGATACCTTCAAGCCTGTCCGTCCCAGTTGTGTGTATTCCATCTTATCTCCTATTCGTTTATGACACCCGCTCCTCCCACGATTATTATCGCACACAAATATTATTGATTCAAATCTTGAGCAGTATCCTCCATTTGTTTCAAGATCACCGGCACCTGTCCATCGGTCAGGTCAGGGTGGCGGATGGTATCGAACATATCACGGAAACCATCCGAGAGCATGACTCGCACGACGCGCCATGAGGCAAGTTTGGGAGTCATCTTTCCGGTTGGGAGCAGGTCCACTGCCTGAGCCCATTGCGGATGAGAGTCCGAGTAATCAGCAAGCAGGCCAGTTGTCGAAGAACGAAGAGGCAAGAGTCCCGTGCTTTGCACCCATTTGGCTTGATTCGCCGCCGAAAGCATCCAGTGGATGAACAGCCATGAGGCGAGCTGGGTCACATCATCCGATTCAAAGACAATGAACGATGAACCGTAAACTACAAAGGCGGTCTGGTCAGTACCGGGAAACGGCAGAACGATCCACTCATCCTTGCTGCCTAAAGCGCCAAACGCGCGTGATTGATCCATGAACTCTTCCAGGCTGGCAGTTGCGAACAAAGCCTGTCGCGAAGCAAAACGATCATAGACCGATATATCAGGCGAAGCGACCCATGCACAACTCTTCTGTTGCAATACCTTCAAAAATTTAAACGCATCGATGTTATTGTTCGTAAGAATACGATACCCCTGCTCCTCCTGCATGCTGCCGTTGAAGGCATACATCCAGGATAGGGGTGTTGCCGCATTCGCGTCGATCAGCCAGCCGCCCAGCGCGTCGTTGTTTTCATCTGCATCCTTCGCAAGCGCCTGGTTTGCCGCGCAAGCCTGTTCTTCAAAGTCAAAGGAAGTTTCGGGCGGGGAATTAAATCCGAGTTCACGCGCCCAGGTTTGGTTGTAGAGAATGAAGCGTCCCGTCCGTTGGGCTGGCATCCCCAGGCGCACACCGTCCACTTCATCCTGCTGCCAGATCACGGTCGGAAATTCCGACATCTCCAGTGCGCTCATGCCAAAGACCGGATCGCGCACATACGGATTCAAGTCAAGGACATGTTCACGCCAGCCAATGGCATGTTCGGGGAACGCGATCACGAGGTTAGGATTTGTAGAATTCTTGAGAGCGGCATCGGTCTGATTGAACAGTTCGCTATAATTCGTTTTGGCTTCCGCGCTGACGATGATCCCCCACTCATTCGTTTTATTGAACTCTGCGACCTGCAATCCAAACAGACTCGCCTCCGAACCAAACCACGGATGCCAGACTGTGACCTGCGTCCCGCGCAGCGCTTCTTCCTCGACGTTCAAGCTGCTCACAGCCTGCGTGGGCGTTTTCGCCGCTAATGGCGTGACCGTCGCCTCAGAGACCGGTATTTGCGGGGGTAAGGGTGAAGTGTTGGATGGAGTACAGGCAGAAACAAGGAGAAAGAATAAGCTGAAGATCGCTAATAATTTGTGTGATGTTCGCATTTAGATTACAACCCTATGACACCCTGAGCGAAAACGAAGGGTTTCTACTCCAAAAGAGCGGGACCTTCGATCGCTCACGCTTCGACTTCGGGCTCCGCCCTCCGCTCGGCGCGAGACTCCCTCAGAGTGACACATCAAGTCTAGTATGCCACCATGGGTATCGGCGTAAATAGCAAAACGAACACGACCAGCATGATATACCCAATCATGCGGCGGGTTGGGTCGAGCGGAGTAATGTCGTCCAATGGCTGTGTGCGGACATTGCCCAGCCAGAATAGAATGAACGCCCACAACAACCAGCTGAAATTGAACGAGCCGAACGAGAAGGTTATCAAGCCGGGCAGGAAGATCAAAGCGATCAGAACTCCCATCGCAATGGGGAATATCTTGCGTGCCTTCTCGCCAAAGAGACCATACGCCACATGACCGCCATCCAACGTCCCCACAGGGACAAGGTTCAGTGCGGTGACAAGCAAACCGAACCAGCCAGCCAGCGCCACCGAATGGAGTTGTACATCCAACCCATTGAAGGGAATCGGTTGACCGGAGAGGAAGTAGCGTATCCAATATAGAAACGGCGAAAGATTACCGTAGTTGACAGGTTCAGGAAGCAATTTACCGAAGACCATGTATTTGGCAAAAAGATAAAACAATGAATTGCCTTCCAAAAATCCTGAAGAACCGCCCGGCAATTGTTCGATTGGACCCAACGGCGAAAGCCACAACCCCAGGAACAAAACCGGGACCGCGATCACCAATCCCGCAATCGGACCTGCCACACCGACATCGAATAAAATACGTTTGTTCTTCGGGATGCCACGCATGGCAATGAACGCACCAAAAGTTCCCACAGGGCTGATGAACGGCGCAGGGATGAAGAACGGAGGAGTAGCAGGGACACCGTAAATGCGACAGGCAATGTAATGTCCCATTTCGTGAGCAAACAGGATGCCCATCATGCTCAATGCAAAGGGCCAGCCAGAGAAAATATATTTGAATACCAACGTAAATGGGACCGGACCGTTGGCAGGAATTGCTTCAGGCGGAATGTCCACGCCCATCAGCATGACACTGAACACGGTCAGGATGAATAGGATGATATTGACATAAATCCGCGTAGACTGCTTGGGGATGGGAGGCGTTTGCACAAGATAAATAATCTGCCCGCCCTGCTCATTCCGAAACAGCGGAGTGAGTCCATACGGCTTGACCAGGTCTGCCAGTTGGTCATAAGCGGCAGCACTGTCGTCTTCGTTCAAAAAATAACCGCGATAGCGCACGATCCATTTTTGCGGATCACCCGCAGTGACATCCTCCACACGGAAGATGCGGGAGACATAACTATTCAATACTTCTACTTCAGGAAGAGACATGAATGGCACCTTTATTCGGGCAATGGACCACTAACAATAGACCATCATCAATCGTCCATGGTCCATTGTCAATGGTCTAAAATTAGGCGGGAGTGGATGGGAGTCGAACCCACCGCGGCCCGCAACGCGACCCGCCACAGGTTTTGAAGACCAGGAGACCCACCGGGACCTAACCACTCCCACGCGTAAGGATAACCGATGGAAGATGGGATTGCAAGAAGGATTATCAGGAAGGATTAAGGGATTGAGGAATTTTATGTTACTTGTACTTTGTCTCGTGTGGCATGATCAAATCTTTCACCAGTCATCAGTGATTTTTGCCCATTAATGTGGTTTTGTCACCCTGAGCGAAGGCGCAGGATCTCCGAGACAATTGCAGAGATGCTTCGCTACCGCTCTCATCGTCCTGACACCGCGTCTTCGGTGGGTGCAGGTATGTCCTTCGGGAGCATGACATTATGCAAAACATGGAAGTAAAAATAATCCGACTTTTACTCTGCTGTTAAAGCAGGGTTGTCATTTCGAGTATGATTGGGGAAATTTTCTGGAGAGAGAAATGAACTTCGACGAATATCAAACAAAATCACGCAAGACGGCAGGTTACCCATCCATTGGGCATCCTGTCATTTATCCTGTACTGGGACTCGCCAACGAGGCAGGTGAAGTTGCTGGCAAGATCAAGAAAGTGTTTCGCGATAGGGACGGACACATTAACGAAGAAACACGCGATGCGCTCAAAGCCGAACTCGGTGATGTGTTGTGGTACATCGCCCAGGTTGCCACAGAGTTGGACTTAACGCTCGACGAAATCGCTGAATACAATATAGAGAAACTTTACAGCAGATTGGAAAGAGGCAAGATTCGAGGGGATGGGGATAACCGATAGATTTGCGATTGTTGGTTCACGATTTACGATTTTTTCCGTAGTCACATAGCTTGACGATCGGGCACTTCTCACAAAGCGCTTTACGTGCAGTGCATATTTCACGGCCTAGTCGAATGATATTTAAGTGCGCGGCGTAATAGGTTTCAGGCGGGAATAGAGACTCCAGATGCGGGTGTGCCTGTTCAACGGTCATCCGCTCCGGGCGAAGTCCGATGCGCCCTGTCACGCGGTAGACGTGAGTATCCACAGGGAAGGCAGGCATGTCCAATGAGAAGCACAGCACAATCGCGGCGGTCTTCGGTCCCACACCATTGAATTTTGTCAGCCAGTCCCGCGCGTCATCCACAGACATTTGCTTGAGAAAAGATAAATCCAGATTTCCGCGTTCTTCAGTGATGGCTTTCAACACCTGCTGAATGCGCGGACCTTTTTGATTCGCAAGTCCCGCAGGGCGGATGGCTTCGACTACATTTTTCTCCTTCGCATCGCGCACATCTTCCCATGTTGGAAATTTTGCAAGCAACACATCGAAGGCACGGTCACGGTTCACATCGTTGGTGTTCTGCGAAAGGATGGTCGAGACCAGTTCGTCAATGGCGGGTAACGGGTTGCGCCAGATCGGCTCGCCATAGAATTCCAACAATCGTTCATGAACTTTTATTGCACGTTTTTTTAAATCGCTCATCTTGTTATCCCAAAAGTGGTGTCGAAAAAATCAATCAGTCGCTCCGCGTACTCATCGGGGCGATGGACAGGTCCGTCACAATGTATGGCTTCGGGAATGACCCATGTCTGGGCATTCGTCCCGGCATACGCTGCATACCGCGGCAATCTGGCTTCGCCCTCACTGCCGTAAAGAAGCATCGATCGCCCGCCCCCCACCAGCATGATACGACGCGGTGCGATAGTACCGATGACTTCGATCATCGGCGGAGGCGCGTCGATACCCAGCCGTAGCTCAAACATCCAATCGAGTGAATAATTTCCCAAAATAGCAAAAGTTACGAGCAGATTTTTACTGGGCATGAGGTCGCGTGCGCGCACGCTGGCGGGACCGTCCGCCCAGACCGCCTCAAGTTCAGGATAACGCGCCGCAGACTGCAAAGCGATCTGCCCGCCGATGGAACAGCCAGCGATCCCGATTCTTTCAGCCCGGTTGCCTGACTCAGTCTCAATAAACCTTAACGCCCCGCCAACATCGCTTGGATCCTCCCAACCGAAGGAGCGGCGCGTTCCTTCGCTTTCACCTGAGGCACGCTCATCATACAACAACACACCATAACCGGCTTTCACAAGTCGTTCTGCATGCCAGAGCATCATAGTGCGGTTTCCGCCATAGCCATGCAAGAGAATGACTGTCACCCCGTTTTGCGAAGGGACTCTCCATCCCGCCATCATCAAACCATCACCGCCCTCGAACTTCACTTCCTTCACATCGAACGGCAGCTCAGGCGGAATAACAACCTCGCTCGGTGCAGGCAATGTATCTTTAATAACCGTATAGATATTGCTTTCGATGATCACGCCCAGGGTAACTGCAAGAATTGTTCCCACACCAAGCCCAACAATTCGCAAAAGATACATGAGGACAAAACCAAACCTACCGCCAAATGTCTTTGGCACAACCCTGGGTTTTGTCTTACGTCGTTTTTCTGAACGAACCACCCAGAACAAGATCCCTATAAAAATGGTAATGATGACAAGTGTTTCGATCATCCACCAATATTGCAGAATGATCATATACCGGCTTCCTTGACCAACCGCAATGTATTCTGAACCACCTCGCGATGTTTTTCAGGGATCAACCCATCGAACATTGCCACGGTAAGACGATATAACTTCAATGCCGCCGCGCCGCGTGATTGATATTGGGACGAGGTGGAGTCGAGTCCCCAGGCTGTGCGGAAGATGCTGACCCACTTCGTGTCACGCCCCACGGATTCCTGAATCAGATCAAAATAACGATTCTCACTGACGACCATGATGCCCCTCTGCACAGCCACCGCCTCAAGAATGTTCGCCACCAATCCCCAAGTGGCATACAACACCGTGGATTCATGCGAACGAGCCAGACCGTTTAATATCTTGTGCACTTCCTCCGCACATCCCATGATCTCCTCAGCGGCAAATTCATCGGCGTCATGCTGCAGCAGGGAAAAATCAAATTTCCGTGCCATCTTTTGCAACTCAGTTAGCGAACCATCTTTATCAAGCACGATCTTCATCCCGCTTAAGCCCGGTACCGCCCAGATCGCCCGTCGTGGATTTGTCAACGCGGCAAGTTCATCATCGAGCAATGCATATTTTAAGCTGACCAGTTTCCCACCCCAATAACGCAGCGTGTAACGGTGATAATCACTCTCAGGCAGCTTGCTGACAAAGATATCAAAGTCCACATCGCTGTATTTTGACTCTTGTCCGCGCGCATAACTACCTACGATGCCAACACCTATGACATCGGGCGAGTCTAATTTTTCAAGGACTGATTTGATGAAAGGGTCTGATAGGGTCATAAAAAATCTTTCGCGGTGAGCGGAGGGCAGTGGCTTTCTGCCAGCAGTCGAAGCGCCCTAAGCAACGTAATTCCATATTTCAAAGGTTACCACAAATCCACGGTTCGACTGTGCTCGCCTCCTTCGTCTTCGCTTCACTCAGGACGATGGCTTGCTCCGCTACCCTTCGGGCACTTTGTCAACGATGAATCACATCTCCACTCTCCCGTTCCCCACCTTCCACACTTCTGCCTTCTTCACAAACTCAGGCGCAAATAAATTCAAATCCGTGGTTGTGAACAACACCTGCTCGCTTTCGCCGACATACTTCAACAAGTCCGCGCGGCGCTGCACATCCAGTTCCGCCATCACTTCATCGAGCAGGATGACGGGCCACTCAGTTGTGCGTTCCTTCATCCAATTGACTTCGGCCAGTTTCAACGACAGCAACGCGGTACGGATCTGTCCACGCGAGCCGTAATTACCAAGATCATAATCGTTCGCGAGAAAACGCAGTTCGTCGCGGTGTGGTCCGATGGTGGTCACACCGCGCGCGATCTCCTCGTTCCGCAGCTCACGCAGCCGTTCACGGAAACCGTTCTGTATCTCATCCAACACGAACCCGGAACGGTCAACAGCGGTATCGATTTTCAAGCCCAACTGTCCGTTCGGGTTCGGCAGCGGATCGTAGGCAGGCTCATAGGCAAGACGAAGGATCTCGGTTCCGTGAGTCAGTTCGTGATGAACGCGTGAAGCGAGATGTTCGATCCGCTGGATGGCTTCGATGCGCCACAGGATGATCTGTGATCCAAGCCGACTCAGCGCAACATCCCACACGTCAAGCTGGTCGCGGCTTCCCCCATTCTCATTCAACGCCTTGAGCAATGCATTGCGCTGCGTGATCACCTGGTTATATTCAGAAAGGACACGCGCATACGCCGGCACGGACTGCGCCAATGCAAGATTGAGATAGCGCCTGCGCTCCTCCGGCGCCCCCTCGATGATCTGCGACATCTGCGGCACAAAGATAACTGCATTGAACTGACCGACGATCTCATTGGCAGGTTTCTTCACACCGTCGAGCAGGATTTCCTTGCGCAAACGCTGACCGTTCAACACGCCGACAGGTTCAAGGATCAACCGCACTTCGATGCGGTGTTTGCGGTTCGCCTTTTGAAACTCCGCTACAAGGCGGGTGACCGTGAGCGAATCCTTTTTCGCCTCATCAAGATTAACGATTTGACGGTCTGCCGACGTTTGCAAGGACGTGAACGCCGCGAGAAAGTATATGGCTTCAAGGATGGTGGTCTTGCCCTGCGCATTGTCCCCCGTCAGCAAAACAACCTGCCTGGGAAGATCAAGGTCCAGGCGGGCGAATTTGCGAAAGTTGGTGAGGGAGAGGCGTTTTATAAACATGGTTTCAGGTTGAAGGTCAAAGGCCGCAGGTCAAGAGTTTAGCTTTCGACCTTTGACTCTCAACTTCTGACCTATAACAACATTTCCAGTTCGATCTCATCCCTGATCGGGATGCCATCATTGCCGATCACCGGGATGGAAGGCTTGATCTTTCTCGCTTGGTTTACCGCGCCGCGATGGACAGTGACGAGTTCAAATCCGCGTTTCTGGTAAAAGCGGAGCGCGTGCAGGTTGTCATTTGTCGTGGTGAGAAAGACGCGTTCACAATTTTGTTTCCGCGCTTCCTCCACAACTGCATCCAGCAATCTTGTTCCAATGCCCAGTCCTTCACTAAGACTATCAAGGGAAGTGACCTCACATCCATCGTTATTTGCAAAGAATGTAAGCAGACCAACCCATTCATTACCATCTTCAACAACAAACCCATCAAGCTGTTCGAGGCGGAAAATATCTCCATGGATAACCATCTCTTCCCCGCCCCAATGCTCGATCCAAAATTGACGCAAGCGCGGCAGGTCACCATGGGTCAGTCGGCAAAGGGAAGTCATCAAAATTCCTGTTCCTGCTCCACTTCCTGTTTCGGTTGCCAGACCTGTGTTGCCAGGTCCGTGAATAGAACCCCGTTCAAGTGATCGATCTCATGCTGGAAGATGCGCGCCAACCAGCCCTTTGCCTTGATCTTCATCGGTTTGCCGTGACGGTTCAAGCCCTTCACATGAACTTCCGCATGGCGTTCCACCTCACCCAACAAGCCGGGGATGGAAAGACAGCCTTCCACGCCCATGATGGTTTCTTCTGATTTCTTCACCATCTCAGGGTTGACCACCGCCCACACTTTTTTGGGAGCTTCTTCGTTCTCTTCATCATCTTCACGCTCATAATATTCGACCACGATCAGTCGGTCAGAGAGTCCGATCTGCGGCGCGGCAAGTCCCACGCCCGGTGCGTCGCGCATGGTTTCAACCATATCATCGATGAGGGTCAGGAGATTTTTATCAAAATTCGTAACGTCATGGGCTTTACGCCTCAATACAGGATCTGGGAGTGTAACGATCTTACGGAGAGTCATTCTTTGGTTCAACCTTTATATGTATATTTGGAGTTTCCGATTTTACTCTGGTTTTTGTTTATTTTTCTTTTCTTCCTCATGGAATTCCTGTGCGCTTCTATGGTACGTCACCAGCCATTCCGCCATGCGGTCACGTTCACTTGTGAGCCTTGCTTCATCCTGTTTTGTCTTGCGTGCCATACGGCGGCTATCGATATCTGACTGGACGGTCGCGGGGTCCATCACATCTTCAAAGGCAAGTTTGGTGCCACCCACCGTGATATAGACAGTTCCATAGTTGAACAGGTTGCCAAGAATTCCACGACGTTCATAATTCGTTCCCAATATACTTTCCAATTGAGCCGCATTCCGAGACTCTGTACCGAATGGTTTTCGGTCAATATCAATGATCTGTTCGTTCGTCACTTCGAATTGGTCGTTACTCCAGTCCATCACTTGATAAAGGAGCCAGAAAGCAAAGGGAAAAAAGGAAAAGAAGAACACAACTGCCCATGTATCCGGCTTGAAACCGTTTTGAAAGGAAAACAAATATTTTTCAGAATCGAGCAACAGTTGGAACAAGCGGATGATCAACAACAGCAATGTTCCAAAAGTCCCCAGAGCGGGTATCCATGCCCTTATGAGCAGCACAACCCAATGCTTGCGGTAGAAGACGTTTTCCCCCGTTTCGTAGCGGAGTTTTAATGTATTTGCGCCAAGAAATTTTAGGATTTTCTGCCAGCCAGCGTTCGGCTTGGGAGGTGGCGCCTCCTTCTTGACAACCGGGACTGTTTCACCAAATCCGCGCCCGGAACTTTGAAGAGGCAAACCCAATCGTTTACGGATTGCGTTCTTCATTGCCTCCTTCTCTATGCTAACCGCCTGCTCCTTGGTACGGTTCCAATATTCCTCGATCATGTGTTGCGCCTGCTGAGGATGGTTGACATGATTAAAGGGTATCCTGCCAACCCAGGTACGGATGATGACATCACCGTAATCAAGGATACGACCCAACTGCCCTGTTTCCACGCCAACCGAAAGGATCGTGCTGAGAGGCGACTCCTGACGGCTGTCATAAAGACCAACCACCTTCTCGAGCCACACCACACGCTGATTGGTGACAATGTAATAATCGTTGCCCCAATCGATCACTGTCCACACAATCCAGCCAATCACAGCGACCGACAACATAATCGCTGCAAGCATAACAATGGACCATGACAAGATGGACGAGTATGCATAGAAGAACGCCAACGGTGCAACCACTGCAAGTACAGGCAGGATCAATTTTTGGAACAAGATGATGCGATGTTTACGTGCCAGAAAATAGATCACCTCGTCCGATCGCAGCCACTTGAATTGCAGCGTGCGCGCCAGCTTTCGGCTTTGAACTGCGACGTCGAGATTCAGGCGGAGCTGAGGGGTCGATTTGAAGAATGTCTCAAAGTCTTCGCGCTTCAACACAAACAGGAGTGTGTCACTGGTTGCTGTCACTGTTCCCGAACGCTTCCTACGGGCAATCAAGCCCATTTCGCCGAAATAGTCGTTCTTCACAAGCAGTGCCAGTTGATACTCCTTATTCTTTTGCTTGCGGATAATACGGACACTCCCTTGATAGATCAAATAAAAACCTTCAGATTTGCTGTCCTGGGAAAAAACAACCGCCCCCTCGGGACAGGAAACCTCTTCTATCTCCTTTGCGATGGTTTCCAGTTCATCATCCTCCAAACCATAAAAGAGATGGATCTTCCTCAAAAAAGCGACTCGAGCAGGTAAATCAATCATGGTTAGATTCTATCAAATTTCACGCACGATGGTGCATCCGTAGGCGGGAGTCTCCGACAGTGTTGGTAAATGTCCATCGAGCAATGTATCAACTGTCTCTTTAAGAAAGAAGCGTGTCGCTGTCCTGTTACGGAATGTGACATCATCCACCGCGCCACGATAGCGCAGGATTCCTTCCCGATCCACGATAAAGACATGCGGAGTAGTGACCGCTTCATAGAGGTCCGCCACCTCATGCCCCGCGTCGATCAGGATCTTGGGCAGGCTTCGGTTTCGAGCAACCTTCTCCACACTTTGAGCAGACTCATTCTGATTCGATGCGACCGAAAGCAGTTCCACCTCCCCGTCCCATTCTTTGAGCCACTCCAATATCGAATTGTCCGTGCGTTCTGCATGCGGACATTCACACGACCAAAAATTGATGATGATTATCCTGCCGCGATAATCACTGAGTTTGCGGATGTTGCCCGTGAGGTCAGGGAGTTCAAAATCGGGAGCAGGTTGGTTGAGTTGCATGAGGTGATTATAGTCTCAAAGGGGCAAAGGAACCAAAAGGGATAGAGTTGCAAACGAAAAGACCTTTGGCACGTATGGATCATTCAAACCTTTGTACCTCAGCTCGTCTGGTACAATCCGCCGCATGAGAAAATGGCAATTCTGGCTCGGGGTGCTGATCAGCATCCTTTTCATTTGGCTGGCTTTACGCGGCTTGCAATTGGATGAATTCTGGGGCGCGGTCAAGCAGGCTAATTACCTGTGGCTGATTCCCGGTATCGCGGTCTACTTCATTGGTGTCTGGGTGCGGGCGTGGAGGTGGCATTACCTGCTCGGTCCCATCAGGAAGATCCCCACGAAGAACATGTTCCCCATCACGACCATCGGGTATATGGGAAATAATATTTATCCCGCCCGCGCCGGAGAGGTGTTACGGGCGGTGATCCTCAAAAGAAAAGAAGGGGTATCAGTCTCCGCCTCCTTGGCAACCATTATTGTCGAGCGCATCTTCGATGGCGTGGTGATGTTGGCGTTTGTCTTTGTCAACCTGCCTGAGTTGGCGAAGCTAACCGGCGCATCCGGTTTCGTTGGGAACATTCAACAAGTGGCGGTGATTGGCACGGGAGTCTTTCTTGGTGCATTGGGAATTTTCTTGTTGGCGGCAATGTTCCCACATACAACTGCAAAGGTCGGGTTGTGGGTCATCGAGCATCTCACCCCAAAACGACTGCACGAAAAGATCATTGGCATCATGAATAAGTTCCTCGATGGGCTGGCGTCCCTGCGTTCGCCGTTCAATGTGTTGATGGTTTTCTTTACATCGGTCATCATCTGGCTGTTGGAAACCGGCAAGTACTGGTTCGTGATGCACGCTTTTGATTTTAGTGTATCTTTCTTTGCTTTGATGCTGATGAATGGTATCGTCAATCTCGCGACGACCATCCCCTCTGCACCCGGCTACATCGGCACGTTCGACGCTCCCGGCATTGCGGTGTTGACCGCTTATGGTGTGGACCAAGCCACCGCGGCGGGATATACACTCGTGCTTCATGTCGCGCTGTGGGTGCCGATCACCTTGCTTGGCGCATACTACCTTACACGCGAAGGCATCCATTGGAGCGATTCACTAAGGGCGGAAACGGCGGACGCATAAATACTTCGTGACTCGGTGTCTCAGTGGTTCAAAAATGGGGACAGCGTGGGAACCGCACATCTCGAATCTCTCGGTTATACTTGCGGGAAGGAGCTAAAAATGACGCAACCCGCAGAACATCCGAGCAGGAAAATGAGGGTGCTCATCGCCGATGACATTCAGGAAACGCGCCGCAACACCCGTCTGATGCTTGCTACCATAGACGAAGTGGAAGTGGTTGCCATTGCATCGAATGGGGTGCAGGCTGTTCAGTTCGCCAAAGAACACCAGCCGGACATTGTCTTCCTCGACATCAACATGCCCGAAATGGATGGACTGACTGCATACAAGGAAATCCACAAGATCCTGCCGGGTACAGGCTGCGTAATCATTTCTGCCGAAAAGGACACATCCACCCTGCGGGCAGCCATGTCCATTGGCGTGCAGGAATATCTCATCAAGCCTTTCACCGTGGATGAACTCGAAGCCGCGGTGGCGCGTGTTCATGAACGCGTGAATCAGGCAAGCAAGAAACTTGAACAGGACACACAAGTAAGAAAACAAAGAGAAGCCTTTCTGGTGCAACTCGCGATAGAATACGCCAAGTCGCACCGCACGGATGAAAAAGCCATGCAGGTCTTCGAATATCTTGCAGAGAATCCCAGATGCGAAATGCGCTGGATACAGAACCTGGCAATGATCTACATCGTGCGCCAACAGTGGGGCAAACTCAAAGCCCTTGCTGAAAAAGTTGAGAAACGAACCAAATAGTAAATCAAGTGACAGTCACCTTCGAGGTGACTGTCACTTATAATGTAACTGGAGTTGATATGAAAATAGCAATCATAGGCGCCGGATACGCTGGTCTTTCCGCAGCATATGATCTGAAAAAAGCCGGACATGATGTCACGATATTCGAGTCCGCCGAATTTGTCGGCGGGCTGGCTTCGGGGTTCAAGGAACCGCATTGGGATTGGTCAGTCGAGAAGTTCTATCACCACTGGTTCCAGTCAGATAGTTCAATGCTGGGATTGATCAAAGAGCTGGGCTGGGACGACAAGGTCATCTTCCCGCGTCCCCTCACGGTAATGTTGTACAAGGATAAGTTTTACCCCTTCGACTCGATCCTCAATGCGCTTCTCTTTCCTGGACTTGGGTTTGGACCCAACAAAATCCGCTTTGGGTTTGTCGGACTCTTTCTCCGTATCACGAACGACTGGAAGTCCCTCGAAAAAATGACCGCCGATTCATGGATGATGAAGTGGGCGGGCAGGCAGGTCTATGAGCAGATGTGGAAGCCGCTGCTAATCGGCAAGTTCGGTCCGTTCTACAAAGACGTCAACATGGCATGGATGTGGGCGCGCATTCATGCACGCACATCACGCCTCGGCACGTTCGAGGGTGGCTTTCAGAAATTCTCTGATATGTTCGCAGAGAAGCTTGGCGAGATGGGGGTAGAGATTCGGCTTGGGACAGGTGTCAAATTCATTAAGAAGAATCAGGCATCGGGTTTGTCCATTGACGCGGGCGGCGGTGTCGAGTCGTTCGATCAAGTACTGGTCACCACATCCCCGAATCTGATGGCGAAGATGTGTCCAGACCTTCCCGAAGAGTATTTGAAGGGGCTGCTCGAGTTAAAATCGATGGGCGCGGTGGTGATGGTATTGTCACTCAAGCATCAGCTCTCGAAAGACGGCTACTATTGGTTCAACCTGCCCAAGGAGGCGGGTTTCCCGATGCTGGCATTGGTGGAGCACACGAACTATGTTTCGAAGGAACATTTCGGCGGCGACCATATCGTGTATGCGGGCGATTATCTTGAGCTGGGTCATGAATATTTCTCGTTGAGCAACGAGGAGTTGTTGGAAAGGTTCATTCCTGCTTTCGAGCGGATTAATCCGGAATTTTCTCATGATTGGATCAAGAATGTTTGGGTAAACAAGACGAATTACGCCCAGCCCGTGCCGCTGATCAATCACTCGAAGCACATCCCCGCGATACAGACGCCCATCGAAAGGTTGTATTTCGCTTCGATGAGCCAGGTCTATCCGTGGGATCGAGGCACGAACTTCGCTGTGGAGATCGGCAGGCGGGCAGCAAGGATGATGCTGACAGAAACAAACAAGGAAGAATAATGAACAATAAAGGAATGCGTTGGATCAGCGGGGTAATTGTATTAATTCTCATCGTACTGGCAGGGGTGTATTTTTTGAGTCAGCCACGGATCTCTTTTGAGGACCATCCCAATATCATCTTCATCCTCACGGATGATCTTGATTTTTCCCTGATGCCGTACATGCCCAATGTCAATGAATTAATACGGGATCAGGGAGCCACGTTTACAAATTATTTTGTGACTTCCTCTGCGTGCTGTCCCTCGCGTTCCTCCATACTGCGCGGACAGTATCCGCACAACACCGGCATCTTCGAAAACTCTCCCGGCTTCGAAGAGTTCCACGAACTCGGCAACAACAGCAATACGATTGCCACATGGATGAAAAGCGAAGGGTACAAGAATTCATTCCTTGGAAAATACCTGAACTTATATCCCGCCGGCGTGAAGCGCAGTTACATCCCGCCCGGCTGGGCTGACTGGCACGTGTTCCTCGATGAAGGGGAACCGTTCTACTTCGCCTATACCATGAGCGAGAATGGAAAACTGGTCAGGCACCAAAAGAAGGATGATGATTACAGCACGGATGTGATCAATGGGCAGGCGCTCGATTTCATCAGCAAAAGCGTCGAAAAAGGCTCCCCGTTCTTTTCTTTCATCTCCGTCTATGCCCCGCACGGACCCGACACCCCCGCACCCCGTCACGCAGATATGTATACAGACCTGATCTATCCCAAGAGTCCCTCGTTCCATGAAGAGGATGTCTCGGATAAGCCTTTCATCATCCGCGATCTGAGACGGACAGGCGGTCTGTTCGAGACCGAGGAGGCGGATGCCCTTTTTGTGAAACGTGTGCAGACCATGCAGGCAGTGGATGAGATGGTCGCAGACCTGGTGCAACTGCTTGAGGAAACCGGTCAATTGGATAATACCTATATCTTCTTCACATCCGACAATGGCTTCCATATGGGCGAACACATGCTGCCTTCCGGGAAAATGCTCGCATACGAGGAAGATATCCACGTGCCATTGTACGTCCGCGGACCGGGCATCCAGCCGGGAACAACCGTCACACAGATGACCGCCAACATCGACATCGCTCCCACCATCGCCGAACTTGCCGGTGCTAAACCTGCCGAGTTCGTCGATGGACGTTCGTTTGCAACATTCATGCTCTCATCCGCACAACAACCTGCGGATTGGCGTCAACTACTGCTGATCGAAACCGGATACCTTGACCGCGAGTCGCCAGTCATTGCCTATCGAGGCGTGAGAACCGGGAAGTTCATCTATGTTGAATACGAAAACGAAGAGTTGGAATTCTACGATCTCGTCAACGACCCCTACGAAATGGAAAACCTTTCCAGTCAACTCAGTGAGGAAACCCTCTCCACCCTCCATAATTGGCTTGCCCAACTCAAAGTCTGCAAAACGGATGAGTGTCGAAAACTCGAAATGTCCGTGCCCGATATCGAATACTAAATGAACCCAACCTTCATCAAACCAAGATATGACCGAGGCGGCTTCGCGGGAATCCCAAACCGCATCACGGAGGCATTCGCATCCGGGAAGTATGACGCGGTGGTTCTGTTCCTAGTCGATGCCTTTGGCTGGCGGTTCTTTGAACGCTTTCAAGGCTCAGCATTCATCCAACGCATTGCCCGGCATGGCAGGATCGAAAAACTGACTTCTCAATTCCCATCCACTACTGCCGCACACGTTACGACCATTCACACGGGGCTGCCTGTCGGTGTCAGTGGCGTGCATGAGTGGTATTACTACGAACCGAATGTGAACGCTGTCATCGCACCGTTGTTGTTTTCCTACTCTGGCACAAAACAGCGTGACACACTCAAAGAGACGAAGATCAAACCTGCAGCGATCTATCCGCAAGGGGTTTTCTACCCAGCATTGAAAAAACTTGGCGTCAAGCCCTACGTGTTTGGAATACGCGATTACACACCCTCCACTTATTCAAATGTTGTAATGAGAGGCGCAAAACAAAAATCGTTCAAAACGCTTTCAGAGGCTTTGGTTAACCTGAAGTTGCTGCTCGAAAAAGAAAAGCATCCCACATACGTGCATCTCTACTTCGACAAGATCGATGCGCTCTGCCATGAGTACGGTCCCACCGCGCCGCAGACCGAAGCCGAGATCGAAACCTTTCTCCTGATGATGGAACATTACTTCGACCGCATCTTCAAAGGGAAAAAACGCGTCCTCTTTCTGATGACAGCTGACCACGGCGCTTCTGAAGTGGACCCTGATACGACCATTTACCTCAACAAGGATCCACGCTTTCAAGGTTTCGAAAGATTCATACGGACAAATCGCAACGGAAAACTCCTCGTCCCTGCCGGTTCAGCGCGTGACCTGTTCCTGTATCTCCACGAAGATCGGTCCGATGAAGCCCAAGCCTTTCTTTCCAAACGACTCGAAGGCAAAGCCGATGTTGTCAAAACAGAGACACTCATCAAGGAAGGATTCTTTGGTCCTGAAATATCTGACCGATTTCGCGAGCGCGTGGGGAATTTGGTGATTCTCCCCTATCGCTATGAGTCCGTGTGGTGGTATGAAAAGGACAAATTCGAACAGGGCTTCTACGGTCATCATGGCGGGTTGACGCCGCAGGAAATGGAAACCATCCTCTACACTCTTGAAGTGTAAAGACAGGCGACCTGGTTGGGTCGCCTGTCTGTTTACTGTCCGCGGCTGTGAGGGTATATACTCCAGTCGGTCAGGTTGATGCCGCTGGTGGTCTGTCCGCCTTTGACAACGAATGGTTTCATGGTCAGATTTTCAAAGACATACGCACCTTGCAGGTTGTAGTTTGGTGCCCAGGCATAGGCATAGTAGGTTCCGTTTGGGAGCAGCACCTTGTAGGAAGGGTTGCTCTCAGGGATGGAGAACTGGATGGTCTCACCGGTTAGCGCATTTTCAAAGTACAGGGTCAATGGCGGGTTGAACTCGCTGGGATAGTAGAAGTTCCCGGTCACTTCGCCATGCGGCAGGTCTTTCACATTGATGTCCACGAAGAATGCCTTGTTGGCATTGTCGCCATACCCGAACAGGATACCGTATTGGTTGCGCAACATCCAGTGTCCAACATAGTTCCCTTTTTGGATGGGAGCTGTCAGCGTGACGGATACATCCACGGTTTGACCGGGGGAAACATAACCGGGCAGGCGAACTGCGGTCGTACCGCCCATCGAGTCACCGCGCACGAAGACCAGCATGTAATCAGGAGTCCATGTGCAGGTGCCGCGGTTCTGCAAACGCCAGGTTTTTGTGAAATTCTCGCCTGAGGTGAATTGCGTGCCATCGGGCACGGTCACATCCTTGACGAAGGTCACCCAATCGCAGTACGAAATAGCCGTCGCTGTGGGGAGAGGCGTGTTGGTCGGCGGGACAGGCGTCAGCGTGGGAGGAAGCGGGGTTGCCGTCGGGGGGACAGGCGTTTGGGTGGGCGCATTCTGAGTCATGGCGACGATGGTCTGTGTCACCATCGCCTGCAATGTGGCATACGAATCCGGTGTTGGTGTATGTTGTGTATTGATGAGTGGCAGGGCGAAGATGGTAATGGGAAAACACGCCATGACCGCAAAGAATATAACGCCGAGTGCTATAAGGATCGAGTTGGTTGTCAGTTTCATCGTGCACCTCCAAGTTGTGCACGAAATGGACGACAACCCCGTCACAAAGGTTCCGTGTTTTTTGAAGAATAGTACCGGAGAACCAGCAGCAAAAAAATTCCGAAGCCTTTCGCCTTCGGAATTTTGATCTCATCATTTTTTCCCGAACCACATGCGGGAGAGCAGGTTATCCTTGCGGATGAACTGATGGTACATTGCCGCACCGAAATGCAGGAGGATCAACAAAAGTAAAAGTGTGGAAACAAGCCCGTGTCCCATGCGCGGCAGATATAAAAAGAAGTCCTGGGGATAGGGGAGTTCTCCATTGAAAACCGCCGGCAGGTTTGCCTGTTGAAACATGCCTAATCCACTGACCGCCATGCCGATCAACATCAGATAAAGCAGAAAATGGACTGTCTTCGCAACAAAGTTAAGGAAAGAATTCCCTGCGTCCGCAGGAACAGGTCGCTTGACAGTGAAGAGAAGGATCAGGCGCACGATCAGCAGAACCGTAATGAAACCACCGATAAATGCATGTATCTGCAACATGGAAGGCTTTTGCGGATCATTCACCGGCACGCCGGGCATGACAAATTTTCCCACACCCAGCATCATAACGACAAGCAGGAATATCAACCAATGCAAAGCAACATGCACAGGATGATAACGGGCAGGTGCTGTATCTTTTGACATATTTTTCCTCCGGGCAAAATTTATTCCTTGCGTTTCTTGACGAACAGTTCGATTGTTATCTTACGAGCATGTATTGCATAATGCCGAACTCATGTAACAAAATGAAACCCATATTCGACTCACCTGTCCATATCTCTAGGTTAAAAAGAACATGATGGAGTAAAATGAATCAATTACGTCGGAACCCCCGTCGAAATTCGGCGGGTACCTGAAACTAAAGGAGATTACCTTCACATGTACCACACCCTTATCATCGTTGGCAATGTCGGCAAAGACCCCGAAATGCGCTACACCCCATCCGGTCAGGCAGTCACATCGTTTTCAGTTGCCACGAACCGCCAATATACATCAGGCAACGGCGAGCAGGTCAAGGAGACCGTTTGGTTCCGTGTCACCACATGGGGCAAGCAGGCGGAAGTCTGCAACCAGTATGTTAAGAAAGGCATGAAGGTTCTTGTCGAAGGACGCCTCACACCTGATAAAGCCACCGGTGGACCGCGTGTGTGGACCAAGCAGGATGGCTCCGCCGGTGCCTCCTTCGAAGTGACAGCCAGCACTGTCCGCTTCCTGTCCTCCCGTGGCGAAAGCAGCGATATGCCGATGCAAGGCGGAGGTTTTGAGAGTGCCGAGATCCCACCTGAGGATGATATTCCGTTCTAACGAACCTGTTTTGAACGGGTCTAATGAAACGGGGGTTCCGTTTGATTAGACCCGTTTTTTGTATAAAAAACATTATGACAACACCTGCTCCGCAACAACAACCCGCACCCGGTCCGAAAATTGAAATGGCAGATGGGCTCAAGCCTCTCTACACCAATCTCGCACGGATCGCGCATTCCCCCGCTGATATCGTCATCGACTTTGCCCAGATACTGCCGGGCGAAAACAAGGCAGCAGTTCAGGCACGTATTCTCATGACACCGTTAAGCGCAAAATTACTCCTGCGCGCTCTACAGGAAAACCTTGCACGCTACGAAGCTGCCTTCGGCGAGATCAATGTTCCTCGTGGTAGCTCGCTGGCAGATAATCTATTTAAAGGGCTTCAACCGCCCGAGCCACCCAAGGAATGACAAGGAAGAGAAGGTCAATATGCATAAACTTGAAAAGATCGCTGAGGTGATCAGACAAAACTTTGAGGTCCGTACATCCATTCGGGATGAGGCGCTCAAACAGGCACGCCAGCTTACACGCGCCTGCTCGCTTGCCATCCGTGCTGTTCATCGCAACGACTACGATGCAATGGAGGGATATTTAGCTGAAGCTCAAACACTGGCAAACAAGTTAAGAAATGATCTCACGGATCACCCTGATCTATATTATGCCGGTTACACACAAGATTCTCTCAAGGAGTTTGTCGAAGCAAACGTGACCTGTGCCTTGATCCAGAACCAGGCGCTTCATACGCCCGAGGAACTGAGTGTGGAATATGCCACATACCTCAATGGGCTCGCGGAAGTGGTTGGGGAATTGCGCCGCCGCATCTTGGATATCCTGCGGGCAGGATATTCGCAGGAAGCAGAGCGCCTGCTCAGCCACATGGACGACATTTACTCGGCTCTTGTGACCATGGACTTCCCGGATGCGATCACGAGTGGTTTACGCCGCCAGACGGATATCGTCCGCAACCTGGTCGAAAAGACACGCGGCGATGTGACCTTCAGCCTGCGCGGCGAGGACCTGACCCAAGCCATCAGCAAACTCAGCACGCAGTTAACCGGAGAACAGGTCGAAGTCAAGGAAAGAAGAGGCTTGAACATCCACAGGGACGACGAAAACTAGCGTATGACACGAGGCGGTCACAAATTCCCGCTCATTGTCTATCAGCACTTGCTCAACCGATGGTGGACTCCCATGTTTGCCATTGGGGTTGTGCTGTTCGCGCTGGCATATGGGGAGTACACACATCCCGTTTACAAATACATCCCGTGGCGCTGGCAGTTGTTTGCAGGGGTCGGTGTATTGGCAATCTTCGTCGGCATCTTCTTCCTCGTGATACGACAGCTCGCCTATATTCAACCGTTTCCAAATTATATAAAACTTGTAACGCCATTCTTGCGGGTGAACATCTCCTACAAAAGACTTCATAAAACAACCACGACGGAGATGAAGCAGCTATTCCCACCCAAAAGCATGTCCGGTTGGGTGCGTGACATTTTTGCACCGCTGGCAAGTCAGACCGCCATTGTGCTCGAGTTAAAGTCTTATCCCATTTCACCGGTAGTACTCCGCATGTTTCTCTCGCGGTTCTTTTTCAAGGACAAGACTCCACACTTTGTGATCCTTGTAAAGGACTGGATGAAGTTGAGTTCAGAGATCGATAGTTTTCGTACCGGGGAAGATCCCTATCCCAAACCTGCAAAGAAACGCGTCAATGATTCCATCCTTTCGAGATTACCCAAAAAATGAATATCTACTTCGCCTGCTCGATCACCGGCGGACGAGAATTTGAGTCTATATATCAGGACATTGTCCACGCGTTGCTGGAGGATGGTCACGCTGTGCCAACGGCTCACTTGGCAGAAACAGGTGTAACGTCGGTGGAGGCGGTCATTCATCCCAGGGAGGTTTATGAACGCGACGTGGCATGGATCCGCGCCTGTGACGCGTTAATTGCAGAGGTCAGTGTGCCATCACATGGGGTGGGGTATGAGATTGGCTTCGCACTCGGGATCGGGAAACCCGTTCTGGCGTTACACCTGGAAGGGCGCAAGGTTTCAAAGATGGTCAGCGGGAACCCCGATTCCAACCTGACCGTGAAGCTGTATCGCACCCCCGAAGATGCGGTTCAAATCTTGAGGGATTTTCTCTCAAAAGCCGGTCAGTAGCCATTTTTCATTTCAAACAGAGCAGTTTGAATAATGTCTTATGTCACCGGCTATCGGTTACTTTTTACGATAGCGGAAGGGCTGCAGGTGGGATATTATGAGCGTGGAGACAACTCAAAGACACCTCCAAATGCTCCTCATTGTCTCCTCCTTTGGCGAAAGCCGCCGTCGGGTAAATCACTCGGCGGCGGCATCGCTTTAACATGAAAATTTGGAATCAGCCAGACTGCTGGCTGTGTGATTTGATTTTATTTTTTTCCAGTGGGGACTGGTGGGCTGCTGACCGGCAGAACGATGAAGAAGGTACTCCCCTGCCCCAAATTGGATTCGACCCAAATGCGCCCCTGGTGTGCATCCACTATGCTCTTGACAATGGCAAGACCCAGACCAGAACCTTCCTGCTTGTCCATATTCCGCCCTCGGTAGAATTTATCAAAGATACGCGCCTGGTCCTGCGCGGGGATACCCGGTCCATTATCTGAGACCTGCAGGATGATCTGGTCACCCTCAGCCTTGATGGATACATGTACCTCCCCATCCTTATCCGAATACTTGATGGCATTGCCAACAACATTATCAAGCACCTGGCGTAAACGGACAGGGTTCGCCCTCATGGCAGGGATATCGGCGGCAATATCTGTCTGTACCTTGATGTGCTTGGATTTGACCTGGCCCTGCAACATGTCGAGCGTGTAATGGAGAAGACCATCCAATTGCACCCATTCGCGTCGGGTATCCAGACCAGCCTCGATACTCCCAAGTTCCAGAAGATCGTTCATAAGGTTTGTGATGTGCTGGACACTTTCCTGAATTCGTTTCAGGAAGTCCTGCTGCATATCATTGAGGGAACCTGCCCGCGCGATCAATTCTGTATAGCCGATCACCGATGTAAGGGGAGAACGCAGATCATGAGATACCGTGTGCACGACCTCATTGCGAACCCGATCCACTTCCTTCAGATAGGTAATATCCTGCATGGTGATGGCATATCCAACTTCAGGGATTTCCATCATTTGGGCACTCGCCACTCTTCCATCGGGGAAACTGACTTCATGGTGATGAAGAGGATCGTTATTTCCATTGCTATTTGTAATTAACGCCCGCAGATCAGGGTGTTGGATCACATCGAGAACAGGTTTGCCAGCAATTGATTTCTCATCCAGACCAAATGAAGCGCACATGGCAGGGTTCACCAGCAGGATCTGATTTTCTTCATCCAGGATCATTACGTTATCGTGGATGCTGTTGATTACGGTCTCCATGCGGCTACGTTCGGACTCGGAGATCTGGGCGCGTTTCTTGAGCGAGGATGTTGTCCGTTTAACCTCGCGTCTGAGCCAATCTCCCACGCGGTTGGCATGTATAAGCGCCCCTTCAACAATCCCGACAATGTCATCAGTCTTAAGAGGAGGAGCAAGATATCCACCAATACCTAGTTTAAAGACACTCTTTGCGAACTCAGGTTTAACTTTCTCAGTGTAAGCCAAAAAGGGAAGTGTCGGGAAGCGTTCGAGCAGTTCTTCAATGATAGTCAGTCCATCATTCCCATCGAACCTTTCGCCAACCATTAATAGAGAAGGCGTGGTCTCCTGCAATAAACGGCTTAAAGCCTTTATGTCACCGGCAATCGCCGTATCATAATTAACGGCTTGCAAGGCGCGGTCCATTAATTTCAATGTATGTGATTCGTCCAATGCCAGCAGGATAAGTTCTTTTTTCGGCATAAGTCTCTACGGGAATTTTACTTTGTTTTTTAGCGTTACAGGCACTGGAGGCGTGGTTTTTTCAGCGGCACGTGAAAGGCGTTGTAAAGCCGCGCGGGTTGCCTGCAAAGCCTGTTTTTGTTCATCGTTCAGCGAACCGGGCTTGCCAGTCAGCAAAAGATCCACGGGATACATGGCAGCGCGCAACTCCTCTGCAACCGAGTTGCGGACATTCTCCAATACAATGTTCTGGCGTCTCTGCGCTTCCTTTGCATTCTGAGCTGTCTCGTTCAAAGCGCGGAACAATCTCGCATTCACAAGCGAGATCGAAGCATAATCCGCGACGGCTTCAAGCAATGTCTGCTCGGTCTTGGAGAATGCCTTCTCCTCCTTACGGACAACGAGCAACATGCCGATCACTTCATCTCGCACCTTGATCGGAACCACACAAACAGAATTGCCCAGGTTCACGATCCTAAACTTGAGAAGCGGATCGCCCATCATTGCAAGGGTTTCGCCGGAGAGAGCCACCAGTGAACTGACACCGTCATCCAAAGGCATATTCATCTTCGCCGCCCATGTATTCGGCAGTCCGCGATGGGCAACGAGATGGAACGCTTTGCTTTCCTGGTCACGCACAAGCAGCCATGCAATGCCGGTATTTGCAACCTGCGCAGCACCGTCTACAATTTTTTGAAACAGCACCTTTGGATCAGCAATGGATATGACCGCCTTGCCCAGGTTCATAATGGCAGTCAACTCGCGCACCTTGCGCTGTAGCTGCTCGTTCATCTCGCTGACCTGCAGGTCGAGCCGTTTGTTTTCGCGTGCACTTCGCACCCTGGCAAACACACGTTCCACCACAGATAAAACTTCTGCATCGCGCGCGGGCCACAGGATGTAATCTGCCGCGCCAAGCCGGAACGCCTGGATGATATCGTGCTCCTGCCCCTTGTTGGCAATCACAAGCAGGGGCGTATCCACACCTTGTGATGTAAGCGCAACCAGCAGGTCTTTTGTGCTTAAGCCAGGCAGATTTATATTTGCAATGATCAGGTCCGGGGGAGTCTGAAGCGCCTTTTTGATGGCGGAAGACGAATCCGAAACCACATCCACCTGATACCCCACAGATTTAAGCGTTTGACGGGCGATCAAGTCACTGATTTTTGGATCATCTTCAACAAGGAGAATTTGGTCCCCGGCACTCGACATAATAGGCTCTCAATCCTGTCTTTATAGTAAGTTGGATTGTAACACCCTTGCCTTAATTCGTGATAAAGGGGGCGTTGCAATTCTCTTTCAAAAGGCTTACTGGAATGCAAAGACTGGACGAGACTGACCTGTGACAATGCCACGATGGTTTTGGATGGACTTTACGGGTCCAAATCGACCGAGAGCCTGCTTCAACTTCGGAGACAGGGCACCCAGCTGACGCAGGATTTCGAGCGTCACCGCCGGGCGAACGCGGACGCTTGACTCCAAGTTCATATCCTTGCGCGAGGCATCGCCATCTGAAACTTTGAAGGCGATACCCACACCGGGAGAATCCTGCCCCAATACACCGGGCATGAGACCAATGATCTGGTACCCCTCCGCGCCGCGCTTGCATAGGATTCTCCCCTCCCCTGCCTGCATCAACTCGCAATCGAACTCCCCATCGGCGCTGACCATTTCGGGATACGTTATCATGGCGGTAATGATCTTGCGGCAGGCGTTTGCACGGGCTTCCGTCAACGCATGCGGATCACAAAAGCGCGCCATGCCCAACGCAGCGTTATACAATGGTATCGCAAAATTAGGGGCAGAACAGCCGTCAGTGCCAGGATGGACTTTTTCGGACGGGATCAGGCACATCTCCGCGAAAGAGGCGAGGATATCCTGTTGGATCGGATGGTTGATATCAAGGTAATTTTCGAGCGGGAATCCGCGCATCTTCGCATGGGCAAGCATAGCAGTATGTTTTCCCGAACAATTGTTGCGGATCGGTGTTGGCGTTCCATCAGTCAATATCAGATCCCTGAACGCGCTTACATCACCCGGCAGATGGGAACCGCATTGTAAATGGCTTTCATCGATGCCGATTTTCTTCTGCATGCTTCTTACAGTCTCCACGTGCAGGTTGCTTCCCTCATGTGATGCGCATGCAATGGAAAGTTCTCGCAAGGCAAAGCCGAAGTGCTCCACACCACCGCGTTCAACGAAGGGCAATGCCTGGAATGGTTTGGCGCTGGAGCGCAAAAAGGCGACCGCTTGCGGGTCGCCATAAGATGCGATCAATTTTCCGTTCGAATCCGCCACTGCGATGCAGCCGTAATGGATGGATTCAACCAGGTCGCCGCGTGTTACTTCAAAGAGAGGCAGTGCGTTCATTATTCATCCACAACACTGCGTGAAGCGGAAGCATAATGGCGTGCATAATAATTGCGCAATCCAAAACGCAGGCGATGGGAATATTGCTTCTGTTTGGCGACGGGAGCCTTGAATTCCTTCAAAACCTGGTCGGCAAGTTTATCGGTGGAGTTCGCGGGAGAGGATTTCTTTGCACCGAGTTTCTCGATCTTCGCATTGAGTTTCTTGAGAAATTCATGTTGGCTCTTGATCGCCTGAGAAGAGACCACGCCATCCCTGCCGCCGATGACCGTGTAGCCCTTGAAGTCGCCGCCTTGTAAATAATCGAGCGCTTCAAGCCAGGCAGGGATGTCGGCATGTGCAAGGAAGGGAGGCTGCCCCTTGAGGACGGCATCGCCTACGAAAACAACCATCTCCTCCGGCAGGATAACCCAGATGGCACCTTCAGTGGGTCCGGGATGACTCTCGAGAATGACAGGCGTATCGCCCCAATACAGGGACATTGTGCTCACAAAGGAAATCTCAGGCGGCGCCCAGCGCACACTTCCCAAGCCGGGGATGGCTTCCCAGTTGGCACCAGTCTCGTCGCCCTGTGCCTTGAATGTGTTCGGACGGTTTTGGAAGGCACGCGCGGTTTGTTCATGAGCGATGACCGTGCAATCCATCATGCGGACTCCCAACGTGCGGTCGGGATGTGAATCGAGGTTGATGAGCACGCGTTCATGACCATTGCCCATTCCCATCAGGGAGGCACGCCATGAGCGTCCATCTTCCGGCGCGGTCGGCGCGTCGATCTGGATCAACCCGCGCGGCTGGACAATGACGCCCAACGTCACACCGGGGAATCGTTCTTCGATATACACATTCTTTGTAATGGCATCCATCTAACGCATACTCCTTTAATTAACAGGTGTGGGGCTGCCTGTTATACCTCACTCGGTTGGGCTTCGTGCTTTTTTGGAAGGCGGGAAGCCCAATTCCGACCGTGGGTATTATTTGTTTTTTCCCTCGTCCGTATCCGAAGCGGTCGAATCCATCTGTTCCTTCGTTGCCACCGGAAAGGTGAAATGGAAGGTCGAGCCTTTGTCATTGTCACTTTCCACCCAGATGCGACCACCATGTCCTTGCACGGCGAGGCGGCAGAACGCCAACCCGATCCCCAAGCCGCCAGCCTTACCCTTGCCACGAAGGCGCGTGAATTTGTCGAAGATATGGTCTTGCTCGGAGGGCGGGATACCCGAGCCTTCATCTCTAACCGAGAAATGCACCCAGCCATCCTCCGCCTGCGCGTCAACTTCAATGGTTCCTTCGCTGGGTGAGTATTTACTGGAGTTTTCGACCAGGTTGATCAAGACACGGCGCGCCATATCCTCATCCACCCAAATGGGAGGCAGCTGATCGGGCAGCTGTAGCTTTAATGTCTGTTTACGTCCCTTGACGGCAGGACCCACATCATCCACCGCTTTGCGAATCAAGGCGAGGGTTTCTACAACAGCTTGATCGGCAACAGGCTGGCCGGATTCCAAGCGGCTGACATCGAGCAGAGAACTGACCAGGCGCTGGATCCGGTCGGTTGAGTTCTCGGCAATTTTCAGTATGGATTGAACCGTCTCGCGTTCCGGTTCGGGGACCATGTACGTGATCACATCAAAGCTCGAGACAATGTTGGCAAGCGGCGAACGCAGGTCATGATAGATCATCGAGGTCAGGTCTTCGCGCAGGCTGTCCAATTCCTTGCGCTCAGTAATATCGCGCAGGATCCACTGGATCGAATCCGTTGAATCAAACTCCACACGGCGCGCATGTACTTCTGCCGGAACATGTGATTCATTCTGCTTGTGCAGGGATGATTCATATGAGACCATAAGGTTACCGCGCAGGAATTCGAATTCCATGCCGGTCTTGTTCCAGTTCACCTCATGCAACTGGTCTATGCTCATTTCCTGTAACTCTTCACGCGTGTAACCGCTCAAGAGGCTCGCCTGACGATTGGCTTCGATAATATGCCCATCCCAATCTGTGATGACAATCGGGTCGATGCTTTCTTCGAACAGGTCGCGGTAGCGTTTATGCGCAGCCTGCAAACGCTCGAACAACTGGGCATTCTGGATGGTCGTTCCCGCCAGACCACCGATCCCTGTCATTACCAATAACGCATCAGGATCAAATGTCCTGGCGACCGGATTGATCGCTTCCAGGATGCCGATGATGCGTCCCTGTGATTGGATCGGTGCGATCAGCACCGCACGCATCTCAACGCCCCCGAGCCTGTCTGCTTCACCAAAATTCTTTTCCTTGTTGATGTCTGGTACCACCACTCCGCGCCCATCGCGCGTGACAGCTCCGATGATACCTGTACCCAATTCGACCGTCGTGCCGAGGATATTGCCCGCGTTATATCCCGCAGCCGCGCAGAAAACGATGTGTTCGCCTTCGATCATTCCCAGCGCGACTGTTTCCACCTGCAATGCCTGCATGGCTTGGATGAGGACGCGCTGGTACACATCCTCCATACGTAGCGAGGCGTTCATGGCAGCGGCGCCCTCCGCAAGTGCGGTCATGACGCGTGCCTGCCGCTGGCTTTCGGTATAAAGACGCGCGTTCAACACGGCGATGCCAGCCTGGTCGGCGATGGCTTGCATCAGGTCAAGTTGTTCTGTTGAAAACGAGTTGGGTTTGGTGTGGACCAAAGTCAACACGCCTACCATCTTCTCGCGCGCCAATAGTGGAACACATATCGCCGACTTGGATCCGAAGCGGTCCGTGTCATCAGGGCGGATCAACCAGCGGTCGTCATTGCTTGTATCAGGGATATATACACCCTTACGGTTTTGTGTCACCCATCCCGCAAGACCACGCTCCATTGTTTCGCGCATTTGCTGGGTGGTATGTTCGTGTATTTTCGAGCCATAGACAATGGTAGCATCCACTGCTTTGCCCGAATCATCCAATACAACTATACTGCAACGCTCACCGCCTACATTTTGCAATGCCTCATACAACACGCGTTGAAGCACCGTCCGCAAATCGAGTGCGGTGGCTAACTCCCTGCTGACGTGAAAGAGGAGTTCGAGTAATACTCTTGTCCGGTCCGGATCTTTAGGAATTGTCATAGATCAGAGCAATAATCGAAGTATAGCACAACACCCACCTATCATTGTCAAGGTAAAATAGGAATATGACACTCGATTTTCCCCGTATTAAAGCCTTATGTTTCGATGTGGATGGCACCTTGAGCGATACCGATGATGTGTATGTTCACAAGGTACAGCGCTTTTTTCCACGCTTCCTGTTCAAGGATCCAGAGCATTCTGCCCGTCGATTTGTAATGTGGGTGGAGGCGCCGGGCAATGCCTTACTCGGTCTCACAGATACAATCGGACTGGATGATGAGATCGTCGCATTGATCGATTGGATCTCGCGTCATCAAAAGAAACAGTCGAAGACGTTCTGGCTCATCCCCGGCGTGGACGAGATGCTGAAAATACTCAAGGGGCATTATCCGATGTCGGTTGTCAGTGCGCGCGACGAAAAGGGAACGATGCGCTTTCTGGAACAATTTCACCTTACAAAATATTTCGATGCGATCATCACCGGTCAATCCGCTGAGCATACGAAGCCCTATCCCGATCCGATCCTGCTCGCCGCGCAAAAGATGGGTGTCAAGCCTGAGGAGTGCCTGATGATCGGAGATACCACCGTGGACATGCGCGCGGGCAAATCCGCAGGCACGCAGACGGTGGGCGTGTTATGTGGTTTTGGTGAAGAATCGGAGTTGAGGAAAAAAGACGCGGATACGATATTGAAGACGACCAGCGAATTGGCAGGGTTGTTATTGAGTCAAAGGTGACTGTCATTTTCATGGCGCTTCCAATGATTGCATAATGACAGTCACTTCATTTACTTTCGTTTTGCTAAACCCCACATCAAACTCTCCAGTAATCCCCTCCCCCGCCTTCGCGTTCCATCAATCCAGCACCAACTAATTCGCGCCGCAGGGTTGCGGTATCTTCGTGGTACTTCGATAGAATCTCGTTGACACGCTTTTCGCTGTAGCGTTTTCCCAGATCGAACGATTTCACAACATGACGCAGGACTGCATCCAGTTTCCTGCGCTGGGAGGGGATGGTTTTCAAACTACCATCGCGCCGCGTAAAGTCGCGAACCACCTTCGAATCATAAGCATCCACATCCACCTCCGCTGCAACGGTGGATAGCTCCTCCTGCGAAAAAATACTGCGCGATTTTTCCTCCAGCACTTTCTGGTCCAGTTGATACACACTATAGTAACTTTCAGAATGCATCCTGACCAGACCTGCCTTGGTCAACCGCGCCAGGTGATGCGAGACCGTGGAGGGCTTGAGCTCTAGCAATGCCGCAAGCTCCTCCACACTATAGGATTTTTCCGCCAGCAAACCGACGATCTTGAGACGGTTGGCATCGGCCAATGCCTTGAAGAAGGTGACAAGTTCCTCGCTCATTCCATCCCCTTCTTCACACGCCAGTATTTCGTGCCGTCACTTTCACGATCCATAAAACCGTTGTCCACGAGGTAACGGCGCAGGGCAGCTGTATCAGGGTTGAAGCGACGCAGGATGGTGTTGACTTCCTTTTCTGTGTAGGTCGCGTCAAAAGAGAACGCGTCCACGATGAAGTTCAGGATGACAAGCATCTTTTTTGTGTCGGTGGGAATCTGCTTGAGCGTTCCATCCGTGTTTAGATATGCCTTCAAAACTTTACGGACATCCTGAGGCTGATTCTCATACTGCGGTTGAGTATTCTCGAACTGACCGCGCGCGAGCGCCTCGATCGCTCTCTCATCCAGTTCATAGACGCCATCCTCCTCATGGACCACGTTCACGTGCTCAAGAAAGGCAAGGTGGTTATACACATCCCGTACTGGGAGATGCAATTGTTCGGCAATCTGTGCCTGCGTAGCACGTCCGCGCACGAGGGCGCCGACCACACGCAAGCGTTCAGCAGATGCCATGGCCTTGACAAAATCCATTACTTCGTTGTTTCGGGTTTCCATATTTCACACTCTCAATCTAATTCGATGTTTATCGAATTAGATTTTAATGGGATTCTGCCAGATGTCAAGGTCAGGTTTGGAAGCAGGATCCAGGTGTCGGCTAAGGAGGAAGCGGTTCTTCATCCAAAGAGACAAAGAGTGAATCAGGTATAATGCCCGCTGTTAGAATATTACCATCCCAACTTTGGAGGTGCCTTTGTGGATCTCTCGAAGCACGCATTCTTTGAGGGAAAGGTCGTCCCGCTATCGGAAGCAAAAATCAACATAGCCACGCATGGCTTTTTATACGGCACAGCCGTCTTCGGCGGTCTGCGCGGATATTGGAACGAAGAGAAGAAACGTCTCTTCGTTTTTCGTCCCTATGACCATTTCCGTCGTCTGCTGCACTCGGCGAAGATGCTGTCAATGCAAATCGACTACGATGAGGAAAGTTTGATAAAACTCACACTCGATCTGCTCCGCACCGACAACTGGCAGTGCGACATTTACCTGCGCCCCATCTTCTACAAAGCAGACCTGGGCATCGGCGTGAAACTGCATGATTTGAAAGATGAGTTCTGTATGTTCGTGATAGCGTACGAACCCTATGTAAAGAACGATACCAATGCGCACGTAACAGTTTCTTCATGGCGCCGGATCGACGATAATGTCATCCCGGCACGCGGCAAGGTTTCCGGTGCATATGTCAATTCATCGTTGATCAAGACAGATGCCCAACGTTCAGGCTTCGACGAGGCACTCGTGTTGGATCATAACGGGCACATCTCAGAAGGCTCGGCAATGAACATCTTCATGCTGCGGGATGGGGTTTTGATTACACCACCCGTGACGGATAACATCCTTGAAGGAATTACCCGCAAAGCCGTAATTGAACTGGCACGCAATGAACTGGGCTTGACTGTTATCGAGCGTTCGATCGACCGCACCGAGGTTTTCATTTCGGAGGAGCTGTTCATGACAGGCACCGCCGCGCAGATCGTGGCTGTGACAAAAGTTGACCATCTCGCAGTTGGATCCGGAACAATGGGACCCATCACAACAAAGTTACGGGCAATTTATGAAGATATATTGCGGGGGAAGAACAAAAAGTACGAACATTGGAACGTGGCAGTTTAAATGAAAAGTGACTGTCTTCTGGCAGGTGACAGTCACTTCCGTGTTCGAGCAATTTATCGGTTCTTCTTAAACCGCACAATCACAAGGTTCTTCGCACAATCGGCGGATGTAACCACCTCCACCTTGTCGGAAAGTGGGACACCGCTCTGGTCTACAAGCTGGACGTATAATGTCTTATTCGAAGCAATGGGCGCGCTCCCCAACACAAATTCATAACCCGATTGACCATATTCCTTGTTGATGCCGGATACGGTTGTGAGATCCACCGTCTTGCCATCCAAAAAGCCGCGCAGGACAACAACCGTTCCGATAATGTCGCTATTATTCGTATCCATCACTGTCCCGCCAATCCCCGCCCAGTTACAGGCAAATTCCGGGTGGATGATGGTGCTATCCACTTGCTGGACGGATGCACTAAACGGAGCCTTGGGAGTGGCCGTCGGTTTGGGTGTGCGCGTGGGTGGCACGAGCGAGAAAGGCGTATCGGTATAGAGCGGAGTCCACGTGGGACGCGGCGTGCTGGTGGGCGTCATCTCCAGTGTGGGGCTGGCAGTCCATGTAGGCTCGAGTTTGATTGGCGCAGGTGTGCTGGTCGGCGTGTTGGCAAGTGGACCTGTTGGCGGCAATACATTCAACGACGAATTGGGATCCAAAAAGATCAGTAAAAAATAACCTGCAGCGCAGGCGGTCAACACCAGCATCGCAATCGATAGGATATCCCACACTTCCAAGGATTGTAATTTTTTCATCTATGTCACTCCGTCAATCAGACTAATTCGGCGCAAGCACCACGTCTGCAAATTGTTTCTGGTCCTCGATCCATTTTTTAAGCGTTCGTTCCTGCAAAGCCAGGTACGCATCCGGCGAAAGTGGTCGTGCCGGATCGTGCGCCAACACCTTTACGATGTGAAACCCCACATCCGTTGTGATCACATCGCTGTATTGACTCACCGCCAGACTGAACGCAGCCTCCTCAATTTGAGGATTGAGCAGGTAGCCGCGCGGCACCCAACCAAGGTCACCGCGTGTAAGTGGATCAGCTTTCAACGCAAGTTCGTCGAAATCAGCACCGCCATTTAACTGCAACAGGAAGTTCTGAGCCGTTTCTTGATTATAGAGCAGAATTTGCTGGACGTGTACCTGCTCGACGGCATTACCGATATTGGAAATTATCCTGTCACGCATCCACGCCGCCTCCGCCGCACGCTTCAAAGCGGACCGAAAAGCCTGCTCGCTGTACCCATGAGCCTGCTGCCACACTGACAGCGCCTCCGCCCCGCCCAGGCTGGAAGCGAGGGAATCGATGCGTGCCTGCAATCCCGCTTCATCGAGCACAAACCCATTCGTACGTGCCGTCTGGGCAAGAATTAACTGCGCGATGAAATCATCCGTGACAGTCTTTTCAACTATCCCCTGGTCAACAGGCTTGCCCAAAGCAGTTTGGGCAGCAACATAGCGCTGGACTTCCGTGTCGAGTTCAGCAGCCGTGATGCCCTCCCCGTTCACGGTCAAAGCCATCGGCTCGGAGGTGGGGGTGGGAGGCAAAGGTGTGAATGTCGGCTCAGGGGTGAATGAAGCCGGTGGCGGCGTGGAAACAGAAGCGCACGCGGAGAGTCCGAGTGCGAGGGTTATGGATATCCAAATAATTTTTTTAATTTGAAGAAACATCGCACGAATTATACGTTAAAAAAGTAGGGACACGATATATCGTGTCCCTACAGATTTTTTGGGAATGGATTTTAGTAATCCATGCCACCCATGCCGCCAGGAGGCATGGCAGGGGCTTTGTCCTTCTCGGGCATGTCGGTGATGAGCACATCCGTGGTCAGGATCATCGCGGCGATGGATGCGGCATTTTCAAGCGCGCCACGCACAACCTTGACCGGGTCAATGACGCCAGCCTGGATCATGTCCACGTACTTGCCGGTGAGGACGTTGAAGCCGATATTCTTGTTCTTCTTCTCGATGGCCGTGCGGCGGACAGTGTCAATGATGACAGACCCATCTTCGCCAGCGTTCGAAGCAAGTTTGCGGATCGGGGCTTCAAGGGCCTTCTTGACGATGTTGATACCAACACGAATTTCTTCGTTATCTTCGGCGTATTCCTTGGCAAGCTTATCGAGCTTGGTGGAGGCGTTGATGAGGGAGATTTCACCACCAGGGACGATACCTTCTTCCACTGCGGCGCGCGCGGCGGAGAGGGCATCTTCAACACGGTGTTTCTTTTCCTTCATCTCGGTCTCGGTCGCGGCACCAACACGGATGATGGCAACGCCGCCGCTCAACTTGGCAAGGCGTTCCTGGAGCTTCTCGCGATCGTAATCGCTGGTGCTCTTATCGATCTCGTTGCGGATCTCCTTGATGCGTCCTTCGATGTCGCCTTTCTTGCCTTTGCCGCCGATGATGGTGG
>CAYTDB010000031.1:0-46921 GCA_964436455.1 uncultured Anaerolinea sp.
TTCCTTGCGCCCATAAAAGAGATCGTTTGACGGATCAAAGCCGGGTTGTTCATTCCAGATATCCGCGGATTCATAGTCACGCGGGACGTTGCCTTTGTCGTCTTCGAAACAAGTGGCGTAAAGTTTGTCCTTCGGTAGACCCCAAACATCGGTAAGCAACTGCCACGACCAGGCAATGGCTTCTTTTTTGTAGTAATCTCCAAACGACCAATTGCCGAGCATCTCGAAGAAGGTGTGGTGGGTATCGTCACGACCGACATCGTCGAGGTCGTTATGCTTGCCCGCCACGCGCATGCACTTCTGCGAGTCAACGGCGCGGGTGTAGGGTTTCTTGTCGGTGCCGATGAAGACATCTTTAAACTGGACCATGCCCGAGTTTGTGAAAAGAAGCGTGTTGTCCCCGCCTGGGACAAGCGACATCGAAGGCACGGCGGTATGTCCGTGTTCGACGAAAAAGTCTATGAAGGTCTGGCGGATCTCATTACCTGAAAGTTTTTTGGTCATAGTTGAAGTACTCCAAAGTTGTAGAGTGGCGGAATTATACCAATTGACAAATAGTTGAAGGTCGAAGGTTTAAGGTAAAAAGAAAGTCCCGAACCTGTGTGGATTCGGGACTTGAAGGACAAAGTTAATTAAGTCTCACGCTGTCACAGGCAACCTACGGTCGTAGAGCAGTCCCGAACTGGGCTGCACCGGTAGCTGCGGCAGCGGTGGCTTGCATAAATCTTTTCATAACCAGGATTATACCACTCCTAAAATAGACATGGATTTCGGGATCCGAAAAGTGTGCAAGCAAAGGTTATCAGGTAGAGAGAACTTCGGGTAGGATAGTTCGGGCTCAACCAAACCAAACTACCCGAGGTACGAAAGGAAATATAAGATTGAAAAGATAAACCAAATAGGCAAACTGGTGGCGGAAGTTCTTGAAGAGGCAGTGAGGCAAACAGAAGAGGAAAAGGTTCGAATCGGCGATATTGAAATGGGGTTGCGTGAAACCCTGCAGGCCGTCGGACAAAGCGCATTGAAGCAATTCCTGGAAAATGGGGAGGATGAACTGGAAACAGAAATCAAGTGCAGCTGTGGCGGCCAACTGCAATACCAACGGCGTCGTGCAGCGACGATTTGGAGCGTGTTTGGCAAGGTGGTATACAAAAGAGCGTATTATGCCGGCTGCGACTGCCAAAAGGGTCAGGCGCCAGTGAACAGCCGCTACGGGATCGAAGCGGGCAAGGTGACGGCAGGCTTGGCGCACCTGATCGCCTTGAGCGGGATCAAGGAGTCGTTGGAGGAAGGACGGAAATGGTTGAAAGAGTACCTGCTGTTTGAAGTATCGGAGAATACGGTGCGCAGCGAAACTCAAAAAATGGGTGAACTGCAACGCCAAGCGGATCAAGAATTGGTCGAAGCCATGCAGGACGAGAAAAGCCTCCAGCAACGGGAACGGAGCCAGCCCGTTGCGTGCGACATTCTGGATGGCTCGATCGAGGCCGCCAAAGTACGGATCGAACCCCGTGATCCACAGGAAAAAGCGCTGGAAAACCGCGAAACCTGGCGGGATTTGAAGGCTGGCTGTTGGTACGAAGGCGAAGTTGTGCCTGTGGGTCAGCCATCTACGCGCCAAAAGGAGAAGAGGCAATGCGAAGAGATCGTGTTGCGTGCCAAGAACAAAAAATACTTCTGCGACATCGCTGAGGCACAGGAATTTGGCAAGTTACTCTGGGCGACAGGCTGTACCGTTGGCGCAGACCATGCGCGCTTGTTGGTATTTATCTGCGAGGGTGCGGTTTGGATATGGAACTTGATTGCTCAATATTTTCCAAACGCCGTTCAAATTGTGGATGGGTATCACGTTGCTGACCGCTTGAAACGCATTGCCGAAGAGGCTTTTCCAACTCTGGAAGAACGTCAAACGTGGCTGCACCAGGTGACCGAAGACTTATGGCAAGGCCGGGTCGAATTGGTTATCGAAGCTTGCCGCCTGCTAGCCAAAAAATCCAAGTGGGCGCAGCAATCCCTGACGTACTATTCCAACAATAGTGAACGGATGCGCTATGACCAATTTCGTGCTTCCAACTTGTTGATTGGCAGCGGCGTCATGGAAAGCGGCTGCAAACAAATCGTTACCCAGCGCTTGAAACTGCCTGGTGCACAATGGCATGTGGATGGCGCTATTTTGACTGTGAAAGCACGTACGGCTTGGATGAACGGTGAATGGCAAATTCTCGTTTCTGCACGTTCTCTTTTGCCTCTCGCTGCCTGACACCTTTTGCGTGCACACTCCGAAAAAACAGGCTACACATCTCTAGCCTGCTTATGTCCTGCCAGCGACAGAAATTCCTGTTGGTCATATTCCCGCCATTGATTTACATACAGATCAACGAGAGATCTCGAGGAAACTGGCAGTTCAGCCACGAAGGATTGTCGTTTCCCATTTTCGTTCGATGTATTCACAATGACGTCATATAAAACAGATTCAGGAAGGGCAAGTATGTCAGCAGCAAAAAGGGTGTCAGTGGAGCCCGTACCAAGCGAGATCGTGTGACGCGATTGAAGAGTGATAAACCCGCCTTTCTTCAAATGGAGCGGGAATCGCACCTTGTTCCCTAGCAGGAATATCCCATCAAGATATATGCGCAGGTGGTTCAGCTCCAGATTATCGTCCACATACACGGAAAGGATATCGAGTGATACATCTCCAGAGTTATATAACTGGAAATTGATCTCGAGGTTACCCCTGCCCAACAGGTAATATACCTCACCATTGATAAGAAATCTGCCACGCTCATCGAAGTGACATTTTACGCCTTTATTATTTTGCATCTGTGTGATGTGGAGGTTCTGCCCGGAATACGGATCGGCGATGGAATACTGAAATTCATTTCCAGACACGAACGAGATGGCAACGCCTGATCGTTTGTTTTTCTCTCTGGGGATGGTAACAGCCGCGATCTGATGACCGCGCAACAGATCGCGATGATCCAGGAAAGCTGCCCAGACAAAACCAACCAATATAATACATACGCCGAGAACAATGGGAATGGAGAATTCAGGGATCAGGATTGGAACAAGGAAAACAAGCACCCCCAGAAGCAGGAGGAAAGGGAAAACCTGTCTCCTGAAAAGACCAAGGATAAAGTTCCTGAACTCAGAGAACCGAGGCTTGGGAAGTTTTTCCTTTTGTTTCGTTGGCATCATCCATTAAAGTATAAAACAAAACAGAAAACGTTTGATTTCCGAAGCATAACATTTATATCCATTTCCCCAAATCCAATCATCAAACAAGCGTATTTTTGATTCCAATCATGCTATACTCTTGTTGTCTAGCCAGTAAAGATCTTTATACGACAAGGATGTGGATTATGCAAAGGATTCTCTCTCTGGGTTTAATGGCGGCCGTTCTCACTGGAATCCTCTCTGCCTGCTATCTGGGTAGTACCCCCGAAAACCCACCAGGCTTGTTACCTGAGGATGTCACCGCGTTGACGTTGAATGTTCCAACTCCAGGTGAAACCTACAACACCGTGGGACAATTCATCAATTACCAATATATCCTAAGCAATACGGGAAACACGGCTCTTACCGGACCTGTAACTGTTACCGACAGCCGAGGCATTAACGTCACCTGTCCGCCAATCAACGCTGTTGGGGACTTGAATGACAACCTGGATCCAGGTGAGAGCATTACCTGCTCAACGATCTATACCATCACACAAGCAGACCTGAATGCAGGGTCGGTGACGAGCAATGCATCTGCCAAGGCAGGAGAAGTCATTTCGAATACCGTCACCACTACCGTTAAGATAACCTTGACACCATCGCTTGAACTCTCGAGCACTCACAGTCCAACCACTTACAATGCTGCCGGACAAACCATTACATTCACCTTTACCGTCCGAAACATCAGCTCAACCCCTCTGGGTCCTGCGGAATTCACCATCCGTGCTGATCGCCTGGGCACCATCATCTGTGGTACACAAGGGACTTCCCTCCCTGCAGGTGGGACCATCCTATGCAGCAGTTCCTATGTCACCACAGATACCGACCGAAACGCAAGTGAATTGGTGTTCAATGCCATTGCATCTGGAGGCGGCGCAACCAACACCAGCCCTGTCACAGTAGTCGTTGATAACACAGCCGTTTCAGGTGGAACGTACACACCCGGCACCACGATCACACACCCGGTTCAAAAAGGGGAATGGATGCTCCAGATCGCGCGCTGCTACGGAGCGGATTTCAAGGCAGTGAGAGATGCCAACCCGCAGGTGATCGACCCGGCAAAGATCTGGCCCATCAATACTCTGAAAATACCAAATATCGGTAGCAACGGCCATATTTACGGTCCGCCGTGTGTGAGCAATTACCCGGTCCAATCGGGCGATACATGGGAATCCATTGCGAATAAATTCAACGCCGATATCGATGTACTGAAGGAAGCCAACAAGGGACTGGCATTGACGCCCGGGATCAATCTCAAAGTGCCGAACAATTCCGCAAACGGGAATCCGTCCCATGTTCCGGATGAACCGATCCGTATCACCTATCCGGGTGGAATAAACGTGGTCACACTCAATGGAATGGTGACAGCAGCCAAAGGCAGGGCGTACTACATTTTGACTGCATTGCAGGGACAAACGCTGAGCATCAGACTCATCACCCCCGCAGCGGATTTGCAAGTTTCAGTGTATGCCACCAAGGGTAATACATTGAAGGCTAGAGATGCCACTCTCACATGGACTGGGATCATTCCTTCCAACGGGGATTATATTATCGAGATATGGAAGCCCTCCGGGGCTGACAGGACCTACACCCTGGAGGCTGGTCTTTCCACTCCTGTTGTGACCCCCACTGCCACCCAACCCCCTACTACCCTGGTGCAACGCGTAGCGGATATCAATCCCGGTCCCGCAGACGGCAATCCATCCCACCTGGCAGTCTTCAACAATATTTTGTATTTTAGCGCCATTGGTTTGGATAACGCAGGAAACGAACTGTGGAAGTACGATGCCTCCGCAAACTCCATCACACGCGCCGCAGATATCTTCCTCGGGACAGAAGGATCGAACCCGACGGGCCTGGTGGAGTACAACGGTTACCTGTATTTCAGCGCTAATGGCAACGATGGTGCGGGTGTGGAACTATGGAGATATAACGGATCTGCCATCGGACGGCTGACCGATATCAACGGAGCAGGAGGGAACGCCAACCCATCCTATATGACCGTATTCAACGGCGCGCTGTACTTTAGTGCAACTGGCAGTGATGGCGCAGGCAATGAACTGTGGAAAACAGACGGGAACACTGCCAGCCGGGTTACTGATATTTACAATGGAGGCGACTCGAACCCGGCATATTTGACCGTATACAACAACGCCCTGTATTTCAGTGCCACCAGCAACGATGGAGCAGGAACGGAATTGTGGAAGTATGATGGCACTGTTGCCAGCCGCGTGACCGATATCAATCCCGGCGTGGGTAATGCCAACCCGGCATATCTGGAGGTCTTCAACAACATCCTGTACTTCAGCGCCAACGCCAACGACGGTTTTGGCACGGAATTATGGAAGTATGACGGTAACGCCCCCAGCCGCGCAGCAGATATCAATCCCGGAGCAGGAGACTCAAACCCCGCATTCCTGACTTTCTTCAATACTGAGTTGTATTTCAGCGCCAACAGCAACGATGGCACAGGCCATGAACTGTGGAAGTTCAACGGCGCCACCCCGAGCCGCGTGGAAGACCTCAACAAGAGCGGCGATTCGTTCCCATCCTTTTTGGCTGTGTATAACAACCAGTTGTATTTCCAGGCAAATGGCGGAGATGGGACTGGCAGGGAGCTGTGGAGATACAAGCCATAGGGTACCGTTTAACTTAATGTTCAGGTAACAGTCGTTTTGTAGATGACTGTCACCCACATTTCATAGAAACCAATCCTGGATATGAGGACACGGAAAGGGGGGGATAACCTTTCGAAGAGTGATTGGCACGCTTCGAACAGGGGCAGGAGCTTGTCCAGGTCTCGAATATAAGGTCCACCCAGGTTGATGGCGATAAAGCCAGCCATCGGGATGGTTTCTTTTAGCGCCAGCCAGATTGCCATTTCGCTTCCTTTTGAGAATCCGCCTACTACGGTTGAACCAGCTGCGGGTGAGTCTGAAGCGGTCAGTCCCTCATAGTGGATTTTGATCTCCTGCGCGCCGAGTTCCAAATCATCCCAAACGCAGGCGAAGGGATTGATGATCTGCAAGGAGTGCAACAGGAAAGTACGCCAGCCTTCCTTTACAGCGCTTGCCCAAAAAGGGGCAGAGTATTGCGCATTAAGATTATTCCCGTGCAACGCCAGCAACCGTGGCATTGGTGGTTATAGGCATCCTGCGGGTTTCCTCATTTTCAAACAAGGGTAGCGCTTTCTCAGAGATCTCGTCGAAGGAATCAAATTCGGGCTTGTGGTTCTCCTTGTAAACAGGGATACTGCTACGCAAAGGTGTGCTGTGAAATGATCCAGCGGGGTGCTCTCGATACAATTCGCCCTCAATAAAAATTGAAAAGGATAGTCCTGTTTTTAGATACGAGGGTATATCGCAATCGCGGAGAAGCCAACCGGGTTAAGTTTTATTGTTGATATCGGGATGGAGAGAAAAAGTTACACACTCGTTGCATATGTGTTGGATACTTCACTGACATGGTATTATGAACACGAATGCCGAAACTGTAACTGGCACGGTCTTGGCAGAGGAGTCCGTATGACATCCCTCCCCAAAAAAATTATTATTGTTGAAGATCAACCAGACGTGGCTGACCTGCTTGAGGAAATTTTGAGCATTGACGGGTATCAGGTAAGTAAAATTCATAGCAGCACCGGCGCCCTGTCAGAGATCCAAGCTGAAAACCCCGATGTGGTGCTGCTCGACATCATGATGCCTGATGTTTCGGGGTTGGAAGTGCTGCGCTTCTTACAGCGTGAACCGGGCTTGCAGCAGATCCCAGTGGTGATCGTTTCCGCCAGGACATCGTCTGCTGATATACGTGCGGGGTTGGATGCGGGTGCCACAGTCTACCTGACCAAACCAGTTGATGTGGATGTATTGCGTGAGACGGTGGCACGGGTGATTCGTGAAGCGGAGGGTGCGGACACTGACCCGCCAATGGAAAATGAATAAGAGCGGAAGCCCAGTTGAAAAAGAACGCCCCCAGTTATGATTCGGGGCGTTCTGCTTTGACTGAAGCGGACTAATTCGCAGAGAAGCCGACCTGGTCGTCGGGGTTGTGTTTGTTCCACAGGGTAACAAGTTCTTCTCTGGTCTAGCCGATGTTCTTAAAGAGCAACCCAGTTCGCTTTTGAGGCGGTGGTTGTGCTAAAATCCGGAACATGCATCTGGTTATTTAGGGATTGTCATCGTTCCACGTATAGTAAAGACGACAAAATCATGACGAGAATAATTGTCGAATATCTGGATGGCTTGCTCCTTTCGCTCGATTTCGGGGATCTTCGACGGGGGAGGATGTCCGAGGCGGGGAGGCAGGTGGAGGGGTTGTTTCAGTTCATGTTGAGTCCAGGTTTTGGAGAATAACCCTGCCGAAGAAACAATCCATTCCAACAGAAATTCAGGAAGAAGTGCAAAAACTAATCGATGATGTCAATCATGTAAACCTGGAAGAATCTATATCGCTCTTGAGCGCCTTCTTTCCAAAGAAGATAAGGCGCGGTTATTCAGCCCATTTCAAAGGCAAATTTCCATATCTGGATCGTATAGATCGGTATGAGCCTTTGCCCATTTGTCGTCTCACATGGAATGGGAAAATGGATAATTGGGATTTCGCCATATTTAAATATTCAAGTGAAAAAATTGATTCCGAAGAATGGTTTTTCCCTGGCGCAGAAGAAGTGGATGGTACAGTCATTGGTGCGATGAAAGCGGGAATGATTGCCTATGAAATCAGATGATCAACAAGAAGAGTATAAGGGCGTTGTGTCAACCAGAGGCGGCCATCGGGAGGTTGAGTCACTGCCCCCTTCCCTCCTCTACCAAGAATAGTTCCTTATCTCGGAGAAGAAAAAGATGTCAAAACAAAGAGTGGTTGTCACCGGCATGGGGGCCGTCTCTTCGCTTGGGGGTGTAGCAGAGTTCTGGAAAAGCCTGCTGGCTGGGCGTTCGGGGATTCGTCACATCAGCCGTTTCGATGCCGCCTCCATGAAAACACAGGCTGCCGGCGAAGTGGATTTTGATCCTGTGAAATTCAATATCCCTGTCAAAAATGCACGGCGGATGTCCCGCGCGTCTCAAATGGCGCTGGCAGCTGCTTCTCTGGCAATCGCCGATTCCAACCTGACCCTGGAGGCGATCCGGGCACAAAGTGAGCGCAGCGGCGTTGTACTGGGAACAGCCAACGCTGGGTTTGAGGTTCTGCTGGAAACATCGCTTGATCATCGCCTCAATGGCAGTCGCATTAACCCCACTGCCTTGATCAACGGTTTGCCGAACATGCCGAGTCATTACATCAGTTCGTATGCCGGTGCAGCAGGACCGTTCCATACAGTCTCTGCCACATGTGCCAGCGGCACACAAGCCATTGGCTTGGCGCTGGATCAGATCCGCGCGGACCGGGCGGATATCATGATCACGGGAGGTGTGGATACGCTCATCCATCCCGATGTGATGAAAGCTTTTGAGGCAATGACCGTCCTTGCCTGCAAATATGGTCAGGAACCCGGGCGGGCAGCCCGTCCGTTTGACGCAGAGCGGGATGGTTTTGTCATGGGTGAAGGCTGCGGTATTCTCGTGCTTGAAGGTCTGCAGCATGCACGCAGCCGCTCCGCCCGTATTTATGCGGAAGTTCTTGGCTATGCCACCTCATCCGACGCCGGTCATAGCGCCGCCCCTGACTCGGAAGGCAGAGGCGCAGCCAATGCCATGCAATGGGCACTGGCGGATGCTGATTGTCCTGAGGAAAAAGTGGGTTACATTAACGCTCACGGAACGGGTACGGTTGTCAATGATTTGATGGAAACCAAAGCCATCAAGCATGTGTTTGGCGGACGGGCATATCAAATTCCCATCAGTTCAACAAAGTCCATGATCGGTCACTGCATGGGAGGCTCGGGCGCGCTGGAGGCGATCGCGTGTGTGAAGTCGCTGGAAGAAGGCAGCATTCATCCAACCGTCAACCTCGAAACACCCGATCCTGAATGTGACCTTGATTATGTCCCGAACCATTCGCGTCAGGCGGAACTTCAGATCGTTCTCTCGAACAGCTTTGGTCTGGGCGGGCAGAATGCCTGTCTCGTTTTGGGAAAATATTCCGGATAATTCGAGAGATCCTCATGTCTGAATTAAACCCTGAAAAACTGCACGTCACATTCCATCAGGGAACAAGCGCATTGGAATTATCCCTGCCGCGGCGTTACACGCTCACTCACTCCGACGCAACCGGCGATCTGTTCCTGTCCATTGCCAGCGAATATGATCAAAAGCAGATTTCGGGCTTTTATACCCATCTCATGCGTGACGAGGTGCTTGCCGAGCTAAAACAGGATGGCAGGACACTTTCCCTGCACGTATATTGTCATGTCAACGGCGGGCTGGTCTTCGGCAGCGCCCGTTGGCGTTATGAAATCTTTCATCATCACATGCGCATGGTACTGGAAGCGTTTCGGTATGGCGACCGTGAGCTTATCGCCTCCCACCCCGACCTCGATCGATCGTTGGTAAAAGTCCATTTTTCGTCAAATCACAAAAGATACGATCGCGTTGAGGATTGGGGAGCGTTTCAAGACTACAAAAACGTGATTTACCCCGAATCTAATCTTACAGATTTTTAACCACGGATTGCACGAATTTTGTGCCAGTCAAGATCATCTTGAACACAGCCCACCAACCACGGGGTTTTTCCTTGTTTTTCTCTGTGTTTCTGCGTCTCAGTGGTTCAAGAGAGTGTGCAAGATTTGCTTAACCAAGACAGGATTGCACAAATTTACACGAAAAAAGCCAGCCTGTTGAGTGAGTTGGCTTTTTTGATTAGTTCAAGGTGTGATGGCGCGGACGGTCACTGAGCTTGTCGAAGTGTCGAGTCGCTGCGGGGGATGAACTCGGCGTTTGAGCCTCGCGAGGCGGGAAGGTAAGTAGAAAACCTTTTTGAAAGTATGCTTGCCGAATCATTTAGCGACGCCGTATTAACAAGAAAATAGAGTTCGCCTCCTTCGCTCCACTGCGGGAATACTTCGCCACTTCTTTTTCAAAGGCCGGACGATTGACAAGGTTCTTCTTGTCATTGACTTGCATCATTTTAGTTGTGAGGGCATCCGGTTTGCGCATGGCGGGTTCCGATACCGAGTCTACACTGCTTCTTCGAGCAGATCCGCAGATTGCCCACCAATGCCTTTCACACCGAACAGGTGAACATGGTTGCCCCATTCACAGGAATTAATTTCCGGCTGAGGCCGATCTGTACACTATGGGAAGTGACAGAGATGAAAAGATAAGATCCTTCAGGTTTTTTCGTGGGAATATTGTTGAAACTTCGGCGTAAAGGGAGTACCATGATTATGGACCCTTGGTCTGCCGGAATAATAACATCCATCAAAAACAGGAGACAAAATGGATACAACTATAGTTTCAGCACTAATAGCGGTAGTTGGTGTCTTTATCACTGCCCTGCTCACATTCTATCTTTGGCTGCAGGATAATAAGCGGCAACGCGCCAAGGAGCAGCAAGTATCCACAGCCCTGTATATCAATCCATTCATTGATGCCTGTGAGCAGTTACACGGTTCTTAAGCCATAACTCGTAATCACATAAGTAACCAAAACGGGTTGGAGAAACTTCCAACCCGTTTTGGTTTACGAGACCGGTTGTGTTAAACACCAAAATCCCCTATGTCATTCATAGCTTTCGATCAATATCACGCAAGATGCGGTTCGGTTTCCTCTTCTGTGACGCGATAGACAATGTCGTGTTCCCGTACTGGTCCGATGACCTTGATCGCCACGTCATCGCCCGGCTTGACCCATACCACGGGATGATGCTCGATCTCGATCGAGTTGACGCGTTGTGTAAAGTCCGTAGTATGACCAAGGATGTGGATCTTGTCGCCGAGTTTGAGGTTCTCGTTCAAACGCAAGACCGCCACGCAAATGTGACCGTAGAAATGTGTGACTCTTCCGATCTGTACTTCCATAGGGTTATTCCTTTCGTGGTCCCTTTACGATCAGGACCGAACTTTTGGCATAATGAACAAGTTTGCGCGAGACGCTCCCGATCCACCAGCCTTTGAACTCGCTCAAGCCGCGTGACCCTGCCACGATCAGGTCAAGCTGATGCATGTCCGCATACTCAATGATCTCGGTCGCCGCGTCGCCACGCGTGAGCACGGAGGTGGACTTGAGTCCCTTTTGCTGGAGCAGGTTCGAGGTCCGTTTGAGAAGCGCCTGTCCGATCCTCGCCTCCCGTTCTTCAATGGCTTTTTCCTCCTCCCTTGAAGGAAATTGAGCGTAGACCGTCTGCCAGCCGCCGTAATATGGCTCCATCATGATAGGGCGTTTCATCGGAGGCAAAACGTGCATCACTCGCAAGTCCAGTTTGTCAGGGAGCGGGAAGTTGCCAAGGTAACGCGCCGCCCGTTGGCTGTGGGTCGAACCATCGGTCACCAGCAGGATGTGGCGCAAGCCGCGATACGGCGCCCGCACGATGAGCACCGGGCAACAGACATATTCGACCACCTGCTGTGCCACACCGCCCAGCAGGATGCCCACCGTTGATCGAAGTCCCTTGGCACCTAGAACAATTAGATCCGGCTTTTTCTCTTCGGCGCGTTCGATGATCATCTCGGCAGCCGGGCCCAGTTTCAACTCGGTCTCGACACTCAGATGCCGGGTCAATAGTTGTTCCTTTGTGCGTTCGAGCATATGCTCATATTCAGGAATATGCTGAACCTGTCCGGAACTGAACCCGTGAATGACCGATATTCGGCTGTTGCGAGTGAGGGGAAAATCCTTCAGTAACTCAACCGCTGCCTGGGCATGTTGAGAGCCGTCGTCTGCGAAAAGAATGTTCAGTCGTTTCTTCGGAGTCATGGAAACCTCCTTTCATGTGACGAACATCTCTTTCTTATACTGTAGCATAAAATGAGGCAGATTTCTAGTATTTTCTTCGAAAAAATTGTGTACTGAATCATCCAACCATCTAGAAGGAGGACCCCATGGACGCAATCTATCAATTCGGTATCCGTCTCATCCAATCCATCCAAACGCTCAGCCCCGCGCTGGATGGGATCATGAATGGCTTCACATTCCTTGGTCGCATCGAGTTTTACCTGGTCTTTATCCCCTTCATCTATTGGGCGGTGGATCGGCGCATCGGTGTCCGCACGCTTTTGGTCCTAATCTACACTGATTTCATCTCCACCTCATTCAAACTGCTCCTCCATGAACCACGTCCGTATTGGCTGGGCGGGGTAAAACAAATGGGAGTTGAAACATCCTATGGCATCCCATCCTCCCATTCCAGCGATTCGCTTGCGGTTGGCGGGTATCTGATCAAACAGGTCAAACAGAATTGGGCACGCTGGTTGATCAGCATCGTGGTCTTTTTCATCGCCTTTTCACGTCTTTACCTTGCCGTGCACTTCCCGCAGGATGTGTTATTCGGCTGGTTGATCGGTTTCGCCGTTTTGTGGGCAGTGGCGAAATGGGAAACGATGCTCCGTGATTGGCTGGACGAAAGACCGTTATCCACCCAGATCATGTTGGGGTTTGTAGACTCGCTCGGCTTTGTGCTCATCGGATTCATCATCCGCTTCATCGTCTCAGGGACGCCTGATCCAGCGGAATGGAGTCAATACTCCACTGACGCCCGGAACGTCAATCAATTCATCACACTTGCAGGAGCGGCGTTCGGCACGTATGCTGGTTACGCATTGATGCGCAAATATGCACGCTTCAATGCCCAAGGAGATTGGACTCAGCGAGGCATTCGTTATCTGGTTGGAATTTTCGGTTTACTCGTACTCTACACCGGGTTAGATTTTGCCTTCTCAGCCATCACCCCCGATGAGACAACATTGGGCTACATTCTTCGCTACGTTCGGTATGGTCTCGCCACCTTCTGGATAGCCTTCCTCGCGCCATGGCTGTTCCTCAAGACTAAATTGGCAGAGGCTGAATAAGATAAGGCAGTTTTTCGAAATTTTCCAAATTAATAGAGCAATAAATCTGATGCAGATTCACATGAGCAAACCAATGAGACATTGAGGCACGGAGATTTTCAAAAGATTTATCAGTGCCTCTGTATCCCTGTGATTCATTGGATGTGTGGGGATTGCTCGATTTTAAAATCAACCCGCCATCTCAACAGCAAAAACAGCGTCATGCTGCAAGCCTGACCTACGACACCAAATGACTTTAGAAATCAGGAGCACAACATGGCTGAACTAAAGACAAAAGCAACAAAAGCGAGCGTGGATAAATTCATCAAGGGCATCAAGGATGAAAAGTACGCAAGGATTGCATCCAAATCATGGAGATCATGAAAAAAGTCACAAAAGTCGAGCCAAAGATGTGGGGCACAAGCATCGTGGGCTTCGGCACATATCACTACAAATACGCATCGGGGCGCGAAGGCGACTGGTTCCTGACAGGCTTTTCACCGCGTAAACAAAATCTCACGCTATACACCATGTCCGGTTTCGATGAATATGACTCTTTACTGAAGAAACTCGGCAAACACGCAACAGGCAAATCCTGTCTGTATATCAAAAAACTTGAAGATGTGGATATGAAGGTACTCAAGGAACTCGTCACGAAATCCGTGAAGCACATGCAGAAAGCCTACTCATAAAGTAAAAAAACAATAAACGATGTCGTCCTAAATCCCATCAAAGGACTTTAGCGATGAATCGACTCAAAACTTACTGGTTGTTTCTGGGAATATTTACACTTACTCTAAACGCCTGCGGGGCAGATGTCACCGCTGCCCACTCCACACCGACAGTTGTCCCATCATCAACAGCCATATCCTTTCCCACAGCGACGCTCATCCCAACCGCCGCACTGACATCCACGCCCATTCCGACTGCGGCACCAATTCCGCATCCGCTTGAGATCTCGGCGATGCGTGCACACGAGTACCCCGGCAGTGACGTCGTGATCGAAAAGAAACTTGATCCCGGTGTAAATTACCAGCGTTATTATGTTTCCTATCTTTCCGAAGGTTTGAAGATCTACGCGTTGATGACCGTCCCCAATGGTGAGAAGCCGATCACAGGCTGGCCTGTTATCATCTTCAACCACGGATACATTCCACCCGATGTGTATGTGACCACTGAAAGATATGTCGCCTATGTAGACCTGATCGCGCGCAGTGGCTACATTGTCTTCCGTTCTGATTATCGCGGGCATGACCGTTCCGAGGGAGAAGCGCGCGGCGCATACAGCAATCCTGATTACACCATCGACGTGCTCAACGCGGTCGCTTCGATGAAACGCTATCCTGATGCCGACCCAAACCGCATTGGCATGTGGGGTCATTCCATGGGCGGATACATCACCCTGCGTTCGATGGTCATCACCAAAGACATCAAAGCCGGCGTGGTCTGGGCGGGAGTCGTTGGCTCCTATGAAGACCTGCTCTACAACTGGCGCAGAGGGACCGGGTCATCCCCTGATTCTCAACCTCGTCCCGGCTCATGGCGGACAACCTACACACAGCTATATGGCACACCCAAAGAGAACCCTGCGTTCTGGAATTCCATCTCAGCCAATTCATACTTGAGCGAGATTTCCGGTCCCATTCAACTCCATCACGGCACAGCAGACACAGACGTACCTGTGGAATTTTCCGAGAAATTGTTCTATCAGATGTTGGATGTGAATCAATACGTGGAGTTGTACAAATACGATGGCGACAACCACAACATCTCAAATTACTTCAGCACCGCCATGGCAAGGACAATTGAGTTCTTCGACAGGTATGTCAAATGAGCTTTATATAAATATCGGCGCGATCAACCCTAATTTTGTTCTTTCCTGGGCTGAGCCCAGGAAAGAACAATTTAATTTAGAATATATGCATGACCACACGTCTCTACCTTGTAAGGCATGGCGCAACACCACTGTCAGCCGAGGATCGTTTCTCCGGCGCGGCAAATGTTTTTCTTTCAGATACAGGACGCTTCCAAATAGAACGGCTTGCTCAGAGACTTGCTGACGATAACATCACCGCTATCTACGCCAGTCCACTCGACAGGACGATGGAAACGGCAAAAATCATCGCCGAACCGCACAAGTTGACCCCGATTTCAAAGGATGGTTTGCGCGAGATCTGCCACGGACACTGGGAGGGGCTTTCACGAAAAGAAGTGGAGGATAGTTTCCCCGAAGAATATGCGGCGTGGGAGTCTGATCCGTTCACGTTCGCACCCAAGGATGGCGAATCGGGTATTAGTGTATTGGCGCGCGCTTTGCCAGTCATTCGTGAGGTAGTGGTTGGCAACAGGGAAGAGAATGTGCTGGTCGTTTCGCACAAGGCGACATTGCGTCTCATTATCAGCAGTCTGTTGGGGTTTGACGGACGCGGCTTCCGTGACCGGCTCGATCAGGCACCTGCCTGTTTGAACATCCTTGATTTCAAAGACCCGACTCGCGCGCGGCTGATGTTGTTCAATGACATTTCACATTACGCAGATCATCCCAACCGTCCGCAGAAGCATCTCTCTTCGTGGTGGGATCTCCCAGCACCTCCGAAGTGATGCGGGAGGGTTGTCAGTGGGGAGAAGGCTTTTTTACAGAGAAGCAGTATCGGCGGAGTATGAATCGTTCCATCCGCTTAACAAAAATATGTATTTTTGAGAATCTAATTTGGAGTAAAATCAGGGGAATCCAGTACTAAAGTACTATCGTTCACAATCCAGCACAACACTGTCAGGAGGTTGGTTATGTTCAAGACCCAGAATCTTTATCAAAATGATGAGAAATGGAAGAACACCAAACTTGGGAATTCATCCGAGACCATCGGCGGGTGGGGATGTCTGCTGACATCCGTCACCATGATGTTGAACGGAATTGGATACAACGAGACTCCCGAATCCGTCAATGAGAAGATGAAGAGTGCCGGTGGTTTTCAGGGAGCGTTTTTTATTCCGAGCGTTCTGCCGTTCGTGTGGCCCAACTGCGCCTACCGCGACATGCAGCCCTGTGAAAGTTTCCCTGCACCCATCGCGCAGATCGATGCGGCAGTGGCTCAGGGCAAGCCTGTCATTTTGCAGGTGGACTGGAACAAACAGGCTGGCATTCAAACACACTTTGTGCTTGTAAAAGAGAAGAAGGGCAACGACTACGTTCTTTATGACCCCTATAAATACGGCGGTGATGGCCCCGATAAGGAAGTATTGCTAACCACCCGTTACAAGTATAACGGCGCAACGCTCGAAAAAGAGATTAGCGCGGTCTTGTGGTTCGACTCCTACAGCGCCGCGCCGCCTGAGCCTCCCAAGCGAACCAAGGTGCCCGTCCCTGCCGATAAGTTCGTGATCTACGCAGCAGAAGACGACCTTGCCTTGCGCGCCGACCCCTCCGTTGGCGGATACCTATGGAAGCGCATGGTCAACGGCACAGAACTGATCTGCCTCGAACCGAAAGCCACAACCAAAGCCAAAATTGGCGTGAACGGTCAATGGATCAATGTGCAGGACCCGAATGGGGACCAGGGATACGTTGCCGCGTGGTACGTCTCAGAGACAAAGGGACAGCCTCCTGCTGCACCTGCAGGGACGACTCCCGCCGCCCCGAAACCTGCTTCTACCGCAGCGACCACTGTTGCCTCCAAGCCTGCGGTTTCCGCATCCGCTGCCGCCCCCGCAAAACCACTCCCCGCAGGCGCGATGGCGTTCGTTCCCACCGAGGAACTTGCCTTCCGCTCGCGCCCCGAGATCTCACCGGAAACTCTGATCCGCCGCATCCCGGTGACGGAGCAATTGATCTGCCTTGAGCCCGCGAATTTTGCCATCCCAAAGGTAGGTGTGACCGGTCAATGGCTCAAAGTGCGAGACCAGCAGAATAAGGAAGGTTTTGTCGCGGCATGGTATGTCAAGTATGCGAGCGGCTCCACTGCCCAACAGCCAGCCACCCAACCTGCTGCATCCACAGCCGCCGCTGCCACCCCAGCCTCAACCGGCGCTGGAAAAGTGAAAGCAACTGCAAATGCTGTGGCGTTCCGCAAACAACCTGTCGTGAGCGAGGCAACTCTCATCCGCTGGCTTCCTCTCGGAGAAGAATTGACCATTGCCGAACCCGGTGGAGAAGCCAAGGTTGGCGCGAACAACCAATGGCTGAAAGTCAAAGATAAAGGTGGCGTGGAAGGATATGTCGCCGCGTGGTTTGTCGGTCGCTAGTAAAGGAAAAAATTCGTGGCTGAATCTCAACAAGGCTCACAGGGAAGCACATTCATATCGTATTCCCGCAAGGACAAGGAATTCGTCAAGAAATTAAACGACGCATTGGACAATTCCGGCATCCAGGCATGGGTCGATTGGGAGGGCATCGAACTTGCCTCCGATTGGATGCAAAGAATCACGAATGCCATCCAGACCCATGACGCATTCATTTTTGTCATCAGTCCTGATTCGCTCGCGTCCAAGGTTTGCGCTGACGAACTTGAACTTGGAATTAAGCTAAATAAGAAATTGATACCCATCCTTTTTCGTGAACCGGAAAAAGGTCAGGCGATGCACGAAAAACTCGCCGCCACCAACTGGGTATACCTGCGGGCACAGGATAACTTCGACGAAACCATTCCCAAACTGGTCGAAGCCATTCAAACCGATCTCGAATGGGTCAGCAAGCATACCCAACTGCTCAACGATGCGATGGAATGGGAAAGCAAGGATAAAAATAACAGTTTCCTCCTGCAAGGCACTGAATTGGAGGAAGCCGAAAAATGGATGGCGGATGCCTCCGGCAAGGAGAACCGCAACATCCTGCCATTGCAGGCAGAATTTATCCGCGCAAGCCGCAAGGGGGCGGAACGCCGGCAAAGGATTATCCTGGCTGGCGTATCACTTGCGTTGGTTGTGAGTATTGTCCTTGGCATCGTTGCAGTGTTTGCCCGGAATGCTGCAAAAGTTGCCCAGCATGATGCCGAGGCAGCACAGGCGGTTGCCGAAACTGCACAGGCAGATGCCGAAGCAGCACGGCAAGTAGCCGTAGAGAAAGAGCAACTAGCGGAGGAAAACCGAAAAGCCGCTGTTGAGAGCCAGAAAGTGGCAGAACAGAACGAACTGCTTGCCAAGGCGGCAAGGAGCGCCGCCGAAGCACAAAACCTGCAAACATGGGCAGGCAAATTGGATATCAGCACACTTCTGGCAATCGAATCTTATAACATCAACAAAACGGATGAAGCCGAAGGTTTGATACGCAGTAACTCAAGTCTGCTGGCTACACCGGTCAATTTGATGAAGCAGGATGGCGCCATCTGGAACATCGAGTGGTCACCGGATTATGCCTACTTCGTCACCGGCAATAACCAAGACTCCGCTCTTGAGAACGCAAAAGCGGAGGCTTGTGTATACCAGGCAAGCGATGGAAGTGAAGTGTATTGTGTGCCCCACGAAAGCGATATCAATGATGCTATTTTCTCAAAGGACGGCAGGTATCTCATCACTGCCAGCGCAGACCAGACCGTAAAATTCTGGAACACTGCGGATGGAAGCCTTGTTGACGAACTTAACTTTGGCGGAGGCGTGCTGGACCTCGATGCAAGTGATACGATCATAGCCATAGGAAGGGATGATAATTTCCTCACCCTTTATTATCTTGACAAACCGGATCTGAAGCCTGTTGATGTCGAGCAGGTTGAAGGCGTAAGGAACGTGAAATTCTCCCCCAACGGGGATTTTCTCGCCTTCGGTCTGCAGAACGGACAAGTCCGTTTTTGGCAGAAACGAAGCAATGGCTACTACAACGGACCGAAACATGAAAGAAGTTCCTACGTGGTGCTCGACTGGAGTCCTGACAGCAATTGGTTGGTCTCCGGCGGTGGCGACAGTCTCGCCAAATTCACCAAACGCGATGGAACCTTCCAATTTGATGTATTGCATGGAGACTGGGTGGAAGGTGTGGCATTCGGCAATGATGCATCCTGGTTTGTAACTGTTTCAGACGACAACAAGGTCCGGGTGATCGATTCAGGCGAAGGCACGGAATGGTTCCGCATGTCCCATACTAATTTCGCCCAAAAGGTGGTTATCAGCCGGGATGGCGAATGGATTGCATCCACAGGATACGACCGTGTAGTACGCGTATGGGATTCGATTTCCGGAAATCAGGTATTGGAAATCCCGCTCAGCGCAAACGGCTCTGCGGTTTCGTTCAATCAGGATGGTACCCGGATCGTTGCCGCTGATGAAGATGGAAATGTCAGCATTTGGAATATCTCCAGCCTCGAAGCCCGCCTCAGCTACATCGAATTTTCCGAGTTCGTGCGAGAAGCGCGTTTTACTCCGGACGGCGAATCACTGGTCGTGAATGCAGATGACTTCAATGTCTGGAAGATACCGGCAGATCAGATCACTGATTTCCCTGACGGTACACAGGGAGAAAAGATCATCACCACGAAAAGTCTGACCTATGAGACTGCAATCAGCCCAGACTCTCAATGGGTGGCGGTTGTGGAGCTGGATACTGAGAACACTCAGAAAAATCGCGCAACATTGGTCAGCATTGATGGAAGAAAAGTCATCCCATTGGAACACGGCGGAGAAGTCACTGATGTTGCCTTCTCAAGTGACAGCACGCTAGCAGCCACAGCAGGTGCGGATGGCAGGATCGTTTTCTGGGACGTCCAATCGGGCGAAAGACAATTCGAGCTTCACAACCGGGAAACCGTCATATCCATGGCTGTCAACCCGAGTGGATCATTGATCGCCGCCGGACTGCACGATAAGCTCAAGATATGGGATTTGTCCACAAAAGAAGAAATTTCACCCGAATTGGTTCAAGGCGGGGATATTGCCACAGTGGTTTTCAGCCCGGACGGAGCCATGCTGGCAACTGGAAGTTCCGATGGAACAGTGATTCTTTGGAAGGTGGAAGGCAAAACTTTCACACAACTGGGAGACACCATAAACATCGCTGGTGCGCGCCGAATGCTGCTGGCTTTCAGCCCGGATGGTAAATGGCTGGCTGGCGGTTCACTTGGCTTTGCCTACCTTTGGGATACCGAGACCGTACAGGAATTCGCCCGCATTCCGCATGGAAGCAACCCGGTCACAAGTGTCTCCTTCACCAATAATGGCGCCCAACTTCTTACCGTTTCCCGCAAAGTGGTCAGAGTATGGGATCTTTCCACCATCCCGCAGATATTCGATGACCAACTCATCAATTTTGCCTGTTCACACCTGACTTCCAACCTCAGTCAGAATGAATGGACCAATTATTTTGGAACTGCTCCTTATAACTATACCTGTTCCAACCTGCCGGAGAAAGAATAATGAAAAATAACAACAGAACTTCTGAATCGATCATGGAGGAACCTGTCATGGAATACGAAGTACCAAAATCAACTCCCATTTTGCAGATCGCCTGGGCGCGATTTTCCGAACTGGATGCAAACTCGCTTGCCCGTAACAAGTCACACCTGGGCAAAAGGCGATGGATCGCCGCCTTTGGCGTTCTAGCTACTCTGTTTGCCATTCTTTCACAGATGTTCCCTCAAGGTGAAGGTTCCGGCATAGGTGTCATTGTGGGATGGATATTAAGAGTCCTGCTTGTCCTTACACCTCTTATCGGTTCAGCCATGGCAGCATTCACCAAAACCTTTTACTCCAATGGTGACTGGTTGATCATTCGTGCCGGCGCAGAAGAAGTTTTGAAGGAAATTTACTTCTTTCGCACAGTGTTGCAAAAGCGCAAGGACCGCCGCGCTTATCTTGAGAAGAGGCTGACCGAGATCCAACGCCAGCTTTACAAAGCCATGGGCGGCGAACTCGTGCTCAAGCCATATAATGGTTCTGTTCCATCGAACTATTACCCGGACGATCCAACAAGTGATCCTGGCTTTGAAGACCTGGGCGGCGATGACTACTTTAGATATCGTGTTGAAAACCAACTTGCCTGGCACAGGAAGGAAGTGCAGGAGTATCAGGCTGAGCGCATCAAAATGCAAATTTATATCCTCATAGCTGGAGTTGCAGGCGCTTTTCTTGCTGCGCTGGGAGGTGGTTTCACCATATGGGTTGCCTTGACAGCCTCCTTGACAGCAGCGTTCCTGGGATGGCAGGAACTTCGAAACATTGATCAGGTTGTCAAGAATTACAGCAAGGTTGTGGTTGAGTTGTCAGTGGTCTACGATCATTGGCTCAATCTCGAGCCTGAAGAACGTTCAGATAATGAGTTCTACCGAATGGTGAAAAGCACCGAGGAAGTCCTCTGGGCACAAAATATGGAATACATCAAGTCCCAGCAGGAAGCACTCAAGGACGCCGACCTCGAGGAAGAAGCCAGCCTGGTCAACCGCGTCATCAAAGAATCAGCCGATTCAGCCAGACGGACCCGGAAAGCCATGGAAGACGCCATTGTGGATCACACAAGGGATGTCCTTGAAGAAACGGAAGAAAGGGTTGAAGAGACAATCAAAGCCGCGCTTGGTTCGCTTGCAGAGGAAGCCTCATCCGAACTTGTCCAGCAGGAACTGGAGGCGATGAGCAAGGCGATCGTTGAAATGGCTGAGAATGCGATCGAAAGAGCCTCCTCGCTGACCTCATCCCTCGCTGATATTGCAAAGGAATTTGCCCACATCGATATCGGCAGAGATACCTCCAAGGAAGAACTGAACGCCATTCTTGCCCGTTATCCCAAGACCAGTGAAGTCAAAGGGTAGCCGGACGTGTCACAATTTGTTCGAATATCATAAGGAAACTACTGATGGAATCCACAACCACAGAAAACACACAGGAAGAACAGAGCCAGGCAAAACCTGTGGATGAACCCAAGAAGGCGGCTGAAGTCAAGACTCTCGACCTAGCCTCCAATGCACCCGAAGCAGGGACCGGGGCACTCCGCCCTGAGATGAGACCGCACGCCTTTGTCATCATGCCGTTCGGGAAGAAAAAAGGAGGCGATGGTTCCCTCTTTGATTTCAACGCGATTTACACGCAGCTTATCAAGCCGACGCTTGTCATGGCGGGCTTTGAGCCTTTCCGCGCTGACGAGGAAACCACCAGCGGCGATATCCTGACCGATATGTTCCAGGAGTTGTTGCTCGCTGATTTGTGTCTTGTGGATATGAGCATTGACAATGCCAATGTCTTCTACGAACTCGGCATCCGCCATGCGTTTCGCAAGCGCGGCATCGTCCACATCCAGGCGGGACGCGCTTATATGCCCTTCGACATTTTCAACGTACGCACGATCCCATATCATGTGACTCCGGAAGGAGTGCCTGACCCTGCCTTCCTTATAAAGGATAAAGCCGCCATCACCCGCGTCACGCGAGATACCTGGGCATCTGACGCTGAAGCGATCCACAGTCCTGTATTCAATATATTGACGGGTTTGGCAGAACCCGAACGCACTTCCCTGCGCACACCCCTGGCAACCGGCTTCTGGCGTGAATACAACGAATGGAATGATCGCGTTACAGTTGCCCAAAGACAAAAGCGTATCGGTGACATCCTGCTCCTGACCGAAGAGATCAAGAATCCTCTCATCAAAGAAGAGGCATTAGGACAGGCGGGTCAGGCGCTTAAAAATATGGACCGCCATGAACTCGCCCTTACCCAATATCGCAAGGGACTGGAAGTCAACTCTCGCAACTTAAACTTCCGTCGCGAAGAGGCTGAGCTCCTGAACCGCCTTGGACGCATGGATGAGGCGATCGTCAAGGTTGAAAATATGCTTGCAACATCACCGAATGACAGTGATGCCATCTCAATTCTTGGCAAAATTTATAAGGAAATGTGGACGGAATCCTGGAAATGGGTGAAAGATAAGGAAAAACGACTGAAGACAGCTTATGATTCCTACCACTGGCTTTTAATAGCTGTTGATACGTACATGCGAGGGTTCCGGGTGAATTTAAACCAGTACTATCCCGGTGTAAATGCCCTCACCCTTTCCACAATTCTTGTGGAGCTTGCTGACAAATACGAGGATCCCGAAAGCCCTGATCCAGAGATCGCCTGGGTCCGCAACAATCTTGGTGAACTTCGCGGTTCACTGACCTTTGCCCTCGAGGCAGTCATCGACAACGATAGGGCAGATTACTGGACTCTTGTGTCCATGGCGGAATTGAAGGCACTCACGGCAAAGAGTGTTCAGGAAGTTGTACGTGCTTACCGCAAAGCCATCACAGCCTCCCGCCGGAACACATTCTTCCTGCAATCCTCCTTGTATCAACTTGAAATGCTTGAATCCCTTGACATGCGTTCTGAATATGTTCAAGCCGGCATCCAGGTCATTAAAGAGGAATTGCGACGCATGCGCAAGGAGGAGGAGGAAGAAGAGGAAAAGGAAACCGGCAAAGTCGATAAAAAGCCCCAGCGTGAAGGATATGTTTTCCTGTTCACGGGCTATATGATCGACCATGATAATAAAAATAGCACCCATTTCCCTCCTGATAAGGAAAACGACATCAAGCGCGCCATAGAAATCGTTCTCAAAAAGCATAATGCCGGACCAGATGATCTTGCCGTCACCACGGGCATGGACGCGGGCAGCGAGATCATCTTTGTGGAAAGCTGTGTGGAACGCGGCGTGCCTGTACAGGCATACTTCCCGTTCGCAGAGGCTCCCTACGTACGTGATTTCGTCAGCCCAGGTGGAGAACAATGGGTCGAACGTTTCTATCGCATGCGCAACCACCCATTAGTAGATGAGTTCTACCAACCTGACCGGGTTGGCCTGCCCAAGGAAGGTGACAACGTCCACGAACGCAACAACCGCTGGGCGTTATATTCCGCACTCGTGCGTGGCATCGACAAGGTGCGCCTGATCGCACTCTGGGATGGGAAGAACGAACTTTCACAAGATCTCGACGCACGCCTGGTCAAACACATGGTCGATCTGATGCGCGATACCGGTGGCATCGTTGAACACATCAATCCGTTCAAATTGTCCGGGATGCACGAAGCAGCGATCACGGAGAAAGAGATTGTTCCTCCCGATGCGCCGGTCAAGAAGATCGAGCCCAAACAGGAACCGCCAAAGCCAAAAGCCAAAAAAGCAACAAGTAGAAAGAAAAAAGCCTGAAAACAAAAAGACGCCTGCTGATCACTCGGCAGGCGTCATTACTTCATTCACCTTGTCCTTCGGATAGGGCCACACCTCCCCCTTCACCCCCTTTGCAAGAAAAAAATCGCCGGCACGAACGGTTTCCGGTCCCTCAAGGGAAACGACCGTCACCTTCCGGTCCGGGTCTCCGTCTGTCAGGTCTGTGAGAGGTACAAGCAGAGTGACCGCATTCTTTGCGCAATAACCGGGTCGCGTAATGATGTAACTTTCTTCAAAAATGACCGGGTCGATGGGCCAGTAATCGTGCGGCGCATCCACCTCGCTGACCAAAAAGTCGCCCTTCTTCGCGGTCAACACCGCACCCCAGGGGGTTTTTACATCCAAGGTCTGAGGATTTTCAGGCTTGGGTAAAAAGGGAATGACGCGTCTCTCTACTTTGCTTCGATAGGGCTTGAAATTCAAAGAATCCAGAATCGGGTCATCAGATGTAATTACGATGGGCTTGCTCATAATTTATTTTGAGATTTTACCATAAGCAAACAATGCACAAGCATTGCAACAACGAATCACCAATCGCCACGAGTTTGTTTTACAATTCATTCAATTTCATGAACAAACTCATCACCATCATCGGTCCGAGTTGCGTGGGCAAGACTGCGCTTGTGCAGGCGCTTGCCAGAACAAACCAATTCGCAGTCGCATTTGAGCAACATGTTGAACGCCCCTTTCAAATGCTGGCGAAAGAAGATGCCCGATTCATATTTGCCAATCAGATGGATTACCTCCTCCTGCGCGCAGAACAGGAAAAGGAATTACGTAAAGCATCATTGGTAGGATTGATGGATGGCGGACTCGATCTGGACTTCCACGGATTCACACGTCTCTTCCTTGACCGGAGCCTGCTCAGCCTCAATGAATTTGATCTCTGCCGGCGCTTTTACCTCTTCACACGCGGACTCATGCCTTTGCCGGAACTCATTGTCAGATTGAAAGCGGATGAGGGAACAGTGGCGGACAGAATGTCCAGAAGAAAACGCATCAACATCGCCAGTGCAGAAGACACTGCCCTGTTCAATTCCCATTTGGATGAATGGCTCGCGTCAGTCCCATCCGATCAGATACTGGAGTTGGATGTCACAAACGAAGACTTCCAGTATGCACAAAGTGTTGATGTCATTCTTGATGCAATCAGACAAATCTTCTGACGTGGAGGTTCGAATGAAGGCACAGGATGCCCCACCGGTTGTATTATCCATTGTCGTGATCATTCTCGTGGCGGTGCTGGAGAAACAAAGCAAACTCTTTGCAGCGATCACTGCCACGATGCCGCTGGGTATCCCGCTTGCGTTATGGATCGTGTACTCGGCGAATGCAGGGGACAAACAGGTAGTCTCTCAATTCAGTTTGAGTCTGCTGTTGAATTTTTTCCCCACCTTGGCTTTTGTGGTTACGATCTGGTTTGCCGCGCGGGCTGGGATGAAACTGGGACCCATGATTCTGACAGGGTACAGTATTTGGGGCATGGGTGCGTTAATCCTATATTTGCTGAGGAACACATTGGGGATAAAATAAAAGCTAGGAGATCTGACCAAAGGAGAGAACATGTACACAACAGACCAATATGAAGGAATTATCGCCGAAACAGTGACACACCCCGGCTCGAACGGGGATATGATCAATGCCTATTTTGCACGCCCGTTGGGACAGGGTCCTTTCCCCGCGATGGTGCTGGCACACCACATGCCGGGCTGGGACGAGTGGTACCGCGAGGCAGCCTTCCGGTTTGCCAATCATGGATATGTAACCATCGTTCCAAACCTTTACTTCCGCAGTGGACATGGGACACCTGAAGACATGGCGGCAAAAGTTCGTGCAGAGGGCGGAGTCCCTGATGTGCAGGCAGTGGGAGATCTGGCTGGCGGGATGAAATATCTTCGCGGACTCCCCTACATCAAAGGCAAGGTGGGCATCTTTGGCACATGCTCCGGCGGCAGGCATGCCTATCTGACAGCCTGTCAGGAAAAAGGCTTCGACGCCATTGTGGATTGCTGGGGCGGAAACGTTGTGATGCCACCTGACCAATTGAACGAGAAAAGACCGATTGCCCCGATCGATTACACCAAAGACCTGACCTGCCCCATTTTGGGAATCTTCGGCAACGACGATACCAGTCCCACACCAGAGCAGGTGAACCAGCACGAGGAGAAGTTGAAGAAACACGGCAAGGACTATGAGTTCCACCGCTATGATGGCGCGGGGCATGGATTCTTTTATTACATCTACAAAGCCTATCGTCAGGAACAAGCCATGGACGGCTGGCAGAAAGTGTGGACGTTTTTGGAGAAACAACTTTCGTCCTGAGCGGAGTGACGAGCGGCAACGAGGAACGCAGACGAAGGATAATGCACCACGACAGAGCAATCTCACTTTTGAAGGTGAGTAAGATTGCTTCCTGAAGGTCGTAATGACATATGGAAAGGATATTTTTATGTGTACAATGATCGTGGAAAAAGTGAAGATCGAAGGCAGCGGCAAGGGGACGAGCGGATGGTTCAAACTGGAGGGAGCCAATATCTCTTATGACCATCCGTTCAACGCGCCGTATGACCACGCCCTCAACATTGACTTCGTCAACGAGTCGCAGGGACCTTCCGCCCGCGTGGCTGTGGAGCTGAGCGAAGCTGCAGCAAGAGAGTTGGTCAAAACCATTCAGGCAGTGCTCGATAAGGCAGGCGAAGGTGGTCATTTGGACAGTCAGCGCAACCTGAAGTAATTGGAATGTCAAAATGGATCGTTCTTTTGTTGAGTTGAATCGCAAGTCAAGGGAACGAATGCGGGCAATCGCTGACCGCTGTTCCGAGGAGGAGATACTCACGAAGGTTGGCGAGCATTGGACGGTTGCGATTGTCTATGCCCATATCGCGTGGTGGGACCGGCGCGTGATGTATGTGTTGGACATGACCGAGAAGGACGGCAAGCTGTTCGTTCCGGAGATAGACCTCTTCGTGAATGATCTGTCGCTTCCACTGTGGGCAGCTGTCCCGGCGAGCGAAGCGGTGCGTATTGCGATGGAAAATGCCGAGGCGTTGGACAAACGCCTGGAGGGGTATCCGGAAGTACTACGGGAGGAAATCCAAAACTATAATAAGCGTTGGGTGATCCGCGCCCTGCACCGGAACGAACATCTGGATGAAGCGGACGCGGCTTTGAAAGAACAGGAGAGTGGATTATGGCAATCAAGGCAATCGTCGAGTTACACGCAAGGAAGGGTAGGCGTGAGGAACTTATCCGGCTTTTGGAAGAGATGCAAGTTGTTAGAAAGGACGCGCCCGGCTTTAGGGGCTTCGAGCGATTCGAAATGATCGACGATCCCGAAAAACTGGTCGAAATCGTGGAATGGGAGAGCCGCGAGGCAAGGCAGGCATGGCTTGAACACAGCACGGAGTTGGGATTGTTGAACCGCCTGGTAGGTACACTTCGCCAGCAATTCAAAGCCATCACGGTCAGAGAATTGGAGTGAGCAGGCACGCTTTTTATGAGTGACACAACCATCATCGTCATCAGCATCCTTGCCTTTTTCCTGATCACCTTTGGGGTGACGGCATGGCTGGTATTCGTGTACTTCCCCCGGCGAACGGTGTCCATTGCAAAGGCACTGGCAGAGACAGTGAAGAACACGCTGGGGATGACGCCGCAGGTAATGATCAACCAAAAGATCATCTTCAAGCGGACAAACGAGATCCTGGAACTGGGGATGATCGAGCAGGATTTCGATGTGGAGCATGAGACTAGCCACATGTGGATGCGAAGCGAGAAAAAGATCACGCTGCGCGGTACATACCGGGCAAAGATCGGATTCGACCTGCAAAAGGGATTCAACATCGCAGTCCAGCGCGGGAATTTTTTAAAGCCGGGTCAGGTGACGTTACAGCTGCCGCGTGCCGAGGTGCTTTCGGTTGAGCCGTTGGAACTGCAAAAAGCTAAGACTTCCGGCTGGATCAACTGGGTAACGAACAAGGATATGGAACTCGCCGTCCGGGAACTGACCGAACTGGCTCACAACAAGGCATCCAAACTAGAGATGCTGGAGGATGCCGAAAAACGCATCGAGAATCGGCTAAACGAAGCGTTGCTGCCGAGGCTGATCAATTATCGTTTTGCGCATCAGGTGAGGTTTTTGGAGATAAAGGCTGAAGCAGACAATTCAAACAAAGCATTGACAACGGGACAATGAGTTACAGCATCTATGTGGGGAAGAACCTGACTCATGACGGAGCTGTACTTGTCAGCGGATACGGCGACGAACCGTCCAGTCACTGGCTGGAAATTGTCCCCGAAAGAATTCATCCACCTGGCACCACGATCACAGTTGGTGTGACAGAGAACGCGGATTTTCCCGGTGATTGACGAAAATTCCCCAGGTAGAAAGAACCGCCAAATATATCGGCGTGAATTATTCCTACTATAAGGGAGTCCCCGCGCCGTTGATCAATGGTGGACTCAATCAATATCACGTAGCCGTGCGTGATGTCTGGTCACCTTCTCGTAAAGAATTACAAGACCTGACACCTAAAAACCAAACAGGTCCAAATTACAGCGACCTTGCCCGCATCGTCCTGGAACGAGCCACCTCTGCCCGTCATGCCGTGGAAATCGTCGGCAATCTCATCACGCAATTCGGATACTCAACCTACGGCGGCAATTCCCATCTATTTGCCGACTGCAACGAAGGCTGGATCATGATCGAATTTGCAGGTGGACAAGGTCTGTGGGTTGCAGAAAGATTGGGACCAGATGACATCCGCGTCTCGCGCCCTGGATACATCGGCGAAATTCCTTTGAACTTCCAAGAGAGTCCAAACCATCTCGGCTCACCCAACCTGATCGAATTTTCCACTTCACAAGGATGGTTTGACCCATCTGAAGACAAACCGTTTAATGTCCATTCGATCTACGGCGGCGAACAAATGCAATGGGAAGGCATCGCATGGATGCACGCGGAATTGATAAAACGTGCAAAGGATAAGATCACTTTGAAAGACATGATGTGGGCTGTCCGCCACCCAAAGTTGACCGGTGATATGGCAGGCTATGGACAGATCGTCGAACTGCATCAGGATGTACATCCCGAGATGGGCGTGCTCTGGCATACGCAAACAACACCCGTATCTGCCCCGTTCACACCATTCTTCCTTATCGCAACAGACATTCCACCTGAATATGAAAAGCATCGTTATCTCACGGCAGGCGAATCCGCGCTCTTCATGAACCCTGAAACAGACATGCCCGAACAGCGCTCCACTGTGGCACAACCCATCGAATCAACCCGTTCCGCATCTGCAATCTACAAACGTCTCTTCTATCTCATCATGCAGCATCCAGAAAAATTCCTGCCTGAAGTAACAGAAGCCGTGGAAGCGTTTGAGGCAAAACTGGTCGATCAGCTCCCTGCAATCGAAAAAACTGCCAATATCTTGTATAAAGCCAGAGAAACAGAACTCGCCCGAAACTACCTAACCTATTTCAGCAACACAGGAGCCCTGAACGCACTTTCACTTGCCGAGACATTGTCAGCCAGTATCGAAGCCCGGACCAGACTACTTTACGGTTATAATGAACACGCAAAAGCAGGCTCGCCAGATGTGATCTGGTGAACAGGATGGGGTAAATTTCTCAAGTGTCACGTCGTCCATCCACACATGACCAACACAAATCTTAGAACGATCTCCCAGATCATCGAGCCGCAAACCGCCATCGAAGGCGCAGGCGTGCGTTTGCTCCGCTCCATTGCGCCCAAATCCAGCAACCTGTTCGATCCCTTTCTGCTCTTCGACCACTTCGCCTTCAATGATCCGCTCGAAGGTCCCATCCGCGGCTTCCCGTATCACCCACATCGCGGCATCGAAACCGTCACCTACATGCTCGAAGGTTCCACCGCCCACCGCGACAGTCTCGGCAATGAAGGCACCATCGGTCCCGGCGATGTGCAATGGATGAGCTCCGGTCGCGGCATCCTGCACGAAGAGATGCCACGCCGCGGTCCCAGCGGGAACATCTACGGCTTCCAGTTGTGGGTCAACCTGCCTTCTCATCTCAAGATGTCCGAGCCGCGTTATCAGGAGGTGACATCTTCCACGATCCCTACGTATGAGAAGGACGGCGTCAAGATCCGCGTTGTGGCTGGTACAGTGGATGGCGTCACTGGACCCGTTACAGATATCGCCGCCTCGCCTCTTTACATGGACGTGGAACTGGCCCCCGGAATCGAATGGCATTTTCCCATCCCAAACGGACACACTCTCATCACCTACGTCTTCCAAGGCGAAGGGGTCTTTTCAGGCGAAACGGTTGAAGCAGTGAAAATGGTCAAATTCAACGACGGCAATCACATCACCGTCAAGACCGAGAACAACCCCGTCCGCTTCATGCTAATGGCTGGCGCACCGTTCAAAGAACCCATTGTCCCGTACGGTCCCTTCGTGATGAACACCATCGAAGAGATCCAACAAACGCTGCGCGAACTCCGCAACGGGACGTTTATTAAGGAATAATAGGAGCTAGACTTCCGAAGTTTTTGAGAATTCGGAAGTCTTTTTGTTATGACCCAAATCCTCTACGGCGACCGCATCGGGGCGCAAGGCAAAATCCGACTCGGGTGTTCCGCCGCCATCTTCGATGAAAAGGGACGCGTATTGCTCACCAAACGGCGGGACAACGGTCAATGGTGTTTGCCGAGTGGCGGAGCGGAGCCAGGTGAGTCCGTGGCTGAGGCGTGTGAAAGGGAGGTTTTGGAGGAAACAGGTTTGAATGTACGCGTGATGCGTCTCGTCGGCGTATACAGTCATCCCGACCAATTGACCGTTTATTCAGAAACCGACAAATTCCAGATCGTCGCTTTACACTTCGAAGCAGAAGCCATTGGCGGTGAATTAGGTCTCAGCGATGAAACATCCGATTTCTGCTATTTCACAATGGAAGAAATAGAGGGCTTGGAAATGTTAGACAGGCACAAGGAAAGAATTCTCGACACCCTTGTGAAACAATCAGAAGCTTTTATCAGATAACCAATCAACCCCACATTCAAAGTATATGCATCTCTTGCACAGGCTGGGTGTTTAGCATTCAGAACAAATATGTACTTTACAGGAGTTCATATGCTTACCAATCTATCCAATACTGTGAAAAAATACGCAAACGGCTGGCTCGTGCTCGGGTTGCTGGCAGTATGGATCATTTTCAACACCATCATCATGCCTGGTCAACAAAAGAAACTGGAGGTAGGCTCAAATGGAACAGGTCCCATTGACCTGCAATTCTTTTACACTCCTGAAAAAGCCTACGGCTTGATTGCTTCATACAGTCCAGAAGTACGTTCTGCATATCGCTCTTTCGAAATGACAGGCGATATCATTTATCCCATTGTATACACATTGTTTTTGAGTCTCGCGATCACATGGACGTTTCAACGCGGTTTCACCAGTGACAGCAAAATGCACAAATACAATGTGGTCCCGTTCGGCGCATGGTTGTTTGATCTGTTGGAAAATATCGGGATTGTGACGATGCTATCCATTTACCCATCCACTCCCCCCTTGGTTGCATGGATATCAACCATCTTCACAATGGTCAAATGGTTGTTCGTCGTTGAAAGTGTCGGATTGTTGTTGGTCGGGCTATTTATGGCTTCAAGGACTGGTTTCAAGAAGCAAACATAAGGGTTGCAAAAAGACGAGAGCCTCTTGATAGAGGCTCCCATTTTTTATTCTGGAATTTCATCCAGCATCTGCTTCATCGTTTGGCGATAGGATTGGAAGGCTTTCCTTCCCAGTTTGGTCAGGCTCAGCATCGTTTGCGGGCGTTTACCTTTGAAGCCCTTCTCCACCGCCACGTAACCGCCTTCTTCCAATTTAGTTATATGGGCGGAGAGGTTACCCCACGTCAGACCAAGCTGATTCATGATGAAGGTGAAGTCCGCACTTTCGATCACGTAGAGCAAAGCCAGCACCTGGAAACGTGCAGGTTCATGGATAAGGCGATCGATCTCGCTATGAGAAGTGACACCCGGAGGAATATCAGGAGTTGCCATGACCAGCCTCCTGCCTCGGAAGCGGGTATTGACGCAGGAAACTGACGAACAAAACCAGTCCCGGCACGAGGATGAGTACGCCCGCCACGATCATCGGGGTTGTCATATCGAACACCAGCGTGAAGAAGAATCCCGCCGCCATCAGCAGGGCAATGTAATATCCACGTATGAATTCCTTGAAGTAGGAGATCACAGTCATGGACACGCCAGCAATCAACGCCGCGAGCAAAGCAACGAATATCCTTTCCAGTGAAGGGCTGACAGGTACATCAACAACCTGTCCTGAAGAAGAGGCGTTCCACACATACAGGCTAAACAGGAACAGCCCCAGTGTGATCAGGACAAAAGCACCCATGATCCAGCCCAATGTGACCTTGCGCTTCTGTCGCTCGGCACCGAACCGTACCTGCCCCATGCGCGGAGTTGTAATGTACTTCTTGCCCAACTGGAAGATCGCAAACATGATGGCGACCCCCAACAAGGCAAGCCCAATGGTCGTCAACTCACCCTCCCCGCTTTCAGGGATGGTAAACATCAGGGACAAAACGATCAGCAACCCGCCGATGTAGATATCCCACAAGCCATCCTGGTGGACCGAACGGAACGCTTTGCGTTCAATTTCTTTGAGATCAAAATTTTGAGACATGAGAGTATCCTTTCTCTTTGCCATATAATTTACTTTGTATTGCAAAGTTATTTATATTATAGTGAGAAACGGAACTTTGTCAAGACACAATTTCAAACCATCAACCACCACACTCCCGTACACTCAGGCAGAATCACCCACTGATTAGCCTTAACCTTATCGCCCAACTCATCGCCAAAGAAAAAGCGGGATAGCTCTTCCGCCTCCTCCATGGATGCAAATTGATAATCCGTGCGGATCCATTTCTTTTGGAATCCCATCTCCTCGAGCCAGGGATAATACTCCTTGAGATGTTCCAACTCAACCGGCGACTCATTCCCCGTGCCCAACGATTCAAACAGGACCATATAACTGCCTGGTCTCAATACACGTTTCATTTCGCCCAACCATTTTTCCAACTCATCGCGCCACGAAGACGGATTCCACACCGCGAGATATGACACGCTCCAGCCAGAAACCACAAGATCGGCAGAGTGATCGGTAATTGGTAATTGGCGATGATCGGCAACCTTGACTTCCCAAGTGGACAATCCGCTTGCCTCCAATTTTTGCCTACAAACCCGCAGCATCTCCTCTGAAACATCGAACGCACACACAGACTTGGCACGCGGTGTAAGTATCACAGACAGACGACCCGTCCCTGCGCCGAGATCGAGAATATCCAAGCCATCGGGGTTGACAATTTCTTCCAATGCTTTCATGATATTGCCCTGATAGTCCTCACGTGAGATCAAAGCTTCATATCGGTCGCCATCCGTTTGATAGATTTTTCGTTGTTGGTCACTCATTCATTCTCCTGTATACTATTTATGAAAGAATTCTACTTGGTCAACATGAGATCTGAAATGGAACGTGTCACCCGCCCAAGGGAACAAGCGCGTGAGAGTTACAACTCCATGTCGCGCTGGTACGATCTGTTCACAAGCGATGAAAAGAAATTTACAGACATTGGCATACAGATGTTGGATGTGCAACCAAACGAGTCAATTTTGGAGATCGGCTGTGGGACAGGTCACGCGTTGATCGAGTTTGCAGAAAAGGGAGCGAAGATCACTGCGATTGACCTGTCTGAAAGGATGCTCAAGGTTGCATGTGGCAAGATTAGGAATAAGAATGTGGGGTTGTGTCAGGCGGATGGATTCTTCATCCCATTCCCAAACGAGCATTTCAATTATGTCTTTATCTCGTTCACACTTGAATTATTCGACACGCCGGAAATCCCGCAGGTGTTGAATGAAATACGCCGTGTGCTTATTACAGGTGGAAAGCTTGGTGTTGTTTCCCTAGCAAAGCAGAACAAGTTGACTATCCGCATATATGAATGGTTTCATCGAAGAATGCCAACTCTTATTGATTGTCGTCCCATTTATTTGCAACCTGTTCTTAAGGACGCTGGTTTCCATATTCAGAATTCGACGATTAAAACGATGTGGGGATTGCCGGTGGAAATTGTCATTGCATGCAAAGACTGAGATTGCCTCGGACAAACGTCCTCACAATGACAGTGAATCTTATATAATTGGCAAATGCCAAACCTTTCCCCCTCCGCTCAAAAGATACAAGATGCCCTAAACTCTCTTGGTTACAATTACACTGTGATCGAACACGCCGAGTCCACGCGGACGGCTTTGGAAGCTGCAGAACGCGCGGGGTGTGAGCTTGGTCAGATCGTGAAGTCGTTGATCTTCAAGGGAAAAGAATCCGGCAAGCCGATCATTGTGCTGACCAGCGGCGTGAACCGCGTGGATGAGAAGCGCATCCGCGCGTATGCAGAAGAAGGCATCGGGAAGGCAGATGCCGATTTTGTAAGAGCAGTGACCGGCTTTGTCATTGGAGGCGTGCCTCCCGTCGGTCATATCCAGAAGATTGAGACATATATGGATGAGGATTTCCTGCAATATGAAGTGGTCTGGGCAGCGGCGGGAACTCCGAATGCGATCTTCGAGTTGACAACATCCGATTTACAGAAAATGACGAATGCCAAGGTTGTGCGAGTGAAATGAACGATATTTACAACTACCTGTATTATCACGAGAAACTTTCGAGCAGTGGGATGCCAACCGCCCAGCAAATGAAGTCGGTCGCAGATGCGGGTGTGGAGTTGGTCATCAACCTTGCTCCGCATGATGTACCGGACGCGATACAGGATGAGCCTGTATTGGTCGACTCATTAGGGATGCAATATATCAATATTCCTGTGAATTGGAATACACCAACGAGGAACGGTTTGAACATCTTCATGGATGTAATGGATGCCAATATGGATAAAAAGATCCACGTGCATTGCGAAGCCAACTTCCGCGCCAGTGGGTTCATCACAATGTATCGAATTTTGAGGCTGGGGTGGAATGCCGAAGAAGCATTTGCCGTGATGCATACGATCTGGGATGAAGATGCGTATCCTGTTTGGAAGATGTTCATCGAGGATGCGATAAAAAGAAGTCAGGATGGTTCGTGATCCTGCCAGACCCTATAGGTCTTGAAGACCTTTAGGGTCTATGGATTATTTGCAATCGGACATTCTTTATCGTAAAATCTTCCTAATCCAAAGGAGGCTGAATGGCTGCTACTGTATCCAAAAGCGAATTACGTCCCATGACCGAGGAGGCGGACTTCCTGCAAATCAAATCCGTTGACCATGTGCATTTTTACGTGGGCAATGCCAAACATGCCATGTATTACTGGTGGAAGGCGTTTGGCTTCAAGCCTGTTGCCTATTCAGGGCTTGAAACCGGCAACCGCGACTTTGCTTCGTACGTTCTTGAATCGGGGCAGGCGCGGTTTGTTGTTTCTGCACCCTATTCTCCGTCAAGCCCATTGGCAGCACACCACATGGTACACGGTGACGGGGTCAAGGTCATTGCTCTTGGCGTGGACGATGTGGAGAAGGCATGGAAAGAGACGACCTCACGCGGAGGCAAATCTGCATGGATACCGCGCGAAGAGAGGGACGATCGCGGCATTTATCGCACAGCGGCGATTTACACGTACGGTGAGACATTACATGTATTTGTTGACCGCAACGAATACAGAGGCGTTTTTGCACCCACTTATATACCCCTCAATTACGAAGCCGAATCGACAGGGCTGGCTGCCATCGACCACATCGTAGGTAACGTACAGCTCGGCAAAATGAACGAATGGGTCAACTTCTATCATCAAGTGATGGGCTTCCGCCAGTTGCTTCACTTTGACGATAAGGATATTTCCACGGAATACTCGGCATTAATGTCCAAGGTGATGTCGAATGGCAATGGACGTGTCAAATTTCCGATCAACGAACCTGCCGAGGGACGCAAGAAAAGCCAGATCGAAGAATATCTTGATTACTACCTGACCCCTGGCGCACAACACGTTGCCATCATTACCGGCGATATTCTCAAAACAGTTGAGCAACTTCGCAAGCGCGGGGTGGAATTCCTGCGCGTGCCGGACACCTATTATGAGATCCTTCCAGACCGCGTCGGTTCAATCAAAGAAGACCTGAAAGCCATCCACGATCTCGGTATTCTCGTTGACCGTGACGATGAAGGTTATCTACTACAGATATTCACCCGTCCGATTCAAGACCGACCCACGATGTTCATTGAGATCATCCAACGCCGCGGCGCAAAGGGATTTGGCAAAGGCAACTTCAAAGCCTTGTTCGAGTCCATTGAGTTGGAACAGGAACGACGCGGTAATTTATAGTTAAAAGTCCATTAGAGACATGAGACCTTTGACCATCGACCCACAACATGACAACCATCCCCGAACAAGTAGACAAGTTATTTGCACAATGGGATACGACCACATCCCCCGGCTGCATTCTTGCTGTGATAAAAGATGGCGAATTTCTTTACCGGCGTGGCTACGGCATGGCAGATTTGGAGCGTGGATTGGCAATCTCAACCGAGTCCATTTTTGATATCGGCTCGACAGGCAAGCAGTTCACCGCAACAGTCATCGCCATCCTCGCGAATCAGGGATTGCTGTCATTGGATGACACCATACGTAAATACATTCCTGAAATGCCCCCCTATGCGGATCAAATCACAATCCGACACCTGATTCACCACACCAGCGGACTGCGTGACTACCTGACCCTGCTCGACCTGCGCGGTCTGCCCATAGAGAATATCTACGCGGAAGATTTCCTGCTTGACTTGATCATCCGGCAAAAGGGATTGAACTTCAAACCAGGGAGTGAGTACCTTTATAGTAACTCGGGGTATTTCCTGCTCGGTACGATCGCCCAGCGAGTCACTGGCAGACACATCACGGAACTCATCAAGGAATACATCCTTGAACCGCTAGGAATGATTCATACGACATTCAACAAGGATTTTCGCTCCATCGTGAAGAACCGTGCCATGAGTTATGACGATGGCGAAACCAAAGGCGCATTCATCAATGCTCTGGCGCTCTCAGGCGGCTTTGGCGATGGCGCCTTGCTCACCTGCGTGGACGACCTCCTGCTTTGGGATCATAATTTCTACAATAACAAACTCAATAGCACCCAGCCTGATCTTATTGAACAACTGCATGAAACAGGCAAACTCAACAACGGTAAATCCATCAATTATGCATTTGGGTTGGAGGTGGCAAAATACAGAGGTCCACGGGTGGTAATGCACGGGGGCGGCTGGGCAGGCTATCGGTCAGAGCTGATGCGTTTCCCGGATCAGCGAATGACGATCATTTGCCTCGCCAATCTCGGCTCAATGGATCCATCCATGTTATGTCAGCAAGTTGCGGATATTTTTCTGGAAGATGTGTTAAAGCCGGAAAGAGCCGCACGAAAGCAAAAATCCAACGGAACGGGAACGTCCAACATTCAACCCGAAAAATTCGTCGGCGTGTATCAGGGAAAATTCCTGACGCTCGAAGTATTTACCAAAGATGGAGGATTGTTCTTTACGTATGGCAGCCGCGAATTTCCACTCAATCCCATCGGGGACAGGATATTCCAGATTGCGGCATTCTCCATCTTCCTCACCTTCAGCGGAGAAGGTAACGAAAACCTGACAATCAAGGAAGATACAAAAGTCACCCGGCTGAAGCGTATTCGACCAGAACGATATAAAGCGCGCTCATTGGCGTCGTATGTTGGCACATATTACAGCAATGAACTCGACATCCGCTACACTATTATCGAGAACAACGGCACATTACAATACAAGCGTTCGCCATTCGATGAGCCCAAGCCGGTGCATGTCCTTGCAGAAAACGCCTTGCGCACTCCCATTGGTGAAATGCGATTACGACTCGATAAAGACGGCTCGGTCAAAGGATTCGACTTCAATGCCGGGCGCGTCAACCAGATCAAATTCAGGAAGGTCAAATGAAATTTGCAACCATATCAACGCTTCGACAAACGTCCCAACCTGCTCTCATCATCGAGGACAGAATCCACACCCTGCCCTTCGCGGACATGTACGCCGTGATGGAAGTCGGCGCGGCAGAGGCGGCAAAGAAGGCATCGCAGGATTCGCTCTCGATTGACGAAGTGAAATTCCTTTCGCCGCTCAAACCTTACATGCTTCGTGACGGATATGCCTTCGAACAGCATGTGGCAACAGCCAACAAGAACCGCGGACGCGATGTGCCAAAGGAATGGTACGAATTCCCTGTTTTCTACTTCACGAATCCCAATGCGGTGTTTGGACACGAGGATGAGATCCCGTATCCGCATTACACATCCGCAATGGACTATGAACTTGAGATCGCGGCGGTGATTGGCAAGGGAGGGATGAACATCAAGCCCGAGGATGCACCGAAGCACATTTTCGGTTACACCATCTTCAACGACTGGTCGGCGCGGGATGTGCAGAGAAAAGAAATGGCAGTGGGATTGGGTCCAGCCAAGGGCAAGGATTTTGCGTCAGCATTTGGACCAGTTATCGTCACGCATGAAGCGCTTGCCGATAGGTCAGAGGGACGCCCGGGTGTGTATAATCTTGAGATGATGGCAAGAGTCAACGGGAAGGAATTATCCAGAGGCAACTTCAAGGATATGCACTGGTCGTTCGGGGAGATCATCGCGCGCGTGTCTGATTCAGTCATGCTCCATCCCGGTGATGTGATCGGCTCAGGTACGGTCGGCACTGGATGCCTGCTGGAGTTGACCAAATTTCAGGGTCCATGGCTGAATGAAGGGGATATAATTGAACTGGAAGTGGAGCGGATCGGAATATTGAGGAACCGGGTCGGGCAAAAGCAAAGATAGCGATGGAGAGCAACCATGGCAAGGAAAAAGAAAAAGAAGCACGAGATTGAACTCTACCCCTATGAAACGTTCTATACCCTGCTCGAATACGAAACCAAGAGGGCAAAACGGTATGACGATTGGACAACCCTCGTGCGCCTTGCTGTGGAAGCAGAGACCAGCGACAAAAACCAGGAGCCGCAATTTGCGGCGGAGGTCTATGCGATCAATGTGCTCAACGTTCAATTGCGCGATGTGGACATTCCCTGCCGGATCAATAACGAATTCCTTGTGCTGATGCCCTGCACCGATGAGTTGGGCGCACAGATTGTTTGCGAACGGCTGGAGACGCTTTTCCGCATGGAAGCGGACATCTACGAAAAAGTATCGTTCAAGTTGAATGCCTACATTGGGGTTATCACTCTGCCAAGCGACAAGTCGCTCACCAGCAAACGCCTCATGGACGGAGCATTACAGGCATTGGATCACGCCCGTGACAATCATTCGACAAAAACGGTGGTGTTCTCGGAACTCAACAAGTAATCCATCGCTGTTTGGCAACAAATCACATTTCATCTTTTACCTTAGGGCGTCCATTTGAAACAAAGAACGATTGAGAGCCAACTTTAGATTTAACCCAAAGGAGTAATCATGCCCTTCTATCATAAACTCGGACAGATTCCCCACAAGCGACATACACTATTTAGAAAACCGAACGGCGAACTGTACCGCGAAGAATTAATGGGATTGGAGGGATTCTCCTCCCTGCAATCGATCCTGTATCATAACTTCATCCCCCCTCGGATTAAACTTACGGAAAACATCGGTTCATCCTCACCCGAAACTGTGGACTTCGGACCGATCCGTCACCGCGCCTTTAGGACTTCCGACATCCCACTCGGAGGCGATGCCGTCTCCGCAAGGATGCCTCTATTGGCAAACAAGGATGTGATCCTTGGCGTTGCGCGCGTATCCAAAAGCATGGACTATTTCTATCGCAACGCACAAGCCTATGAGACCTGGTGGGTGCATGAGGGAAGTGGTGTGTTGAAGTCACAGTTTGGGAATCTCAAGTTCCGCAAAGGTGATTACATCGTTATCCCGTTTGGCACAACCTGGCAGATGCACATTGAAGGCGACGAAGCGCGCTTCTTCACCATTGAGAACCCATCACAGATCGAGCCGCCGAAGCGCTACCGCAATCACTTCGGTCAATTGCTCGAACATGCCCCCTACTGCGAACGCGACATCCGCGTGCCCAACGAACTGGAAACACACACCGAACGCGGTGAGTTCGAAGTCCGCGTGAAAGTGCGCGACAGATTGTCAAAGCACATTCTGGATTACCACCCCTTTGACGTGGTCGGCTGGGACGGTTATCTTTATCCTTGGATATTCAACATCGAAGATTTTGAACCCATTACAGGACGCATCCACCAACCACCGCCTGTACACCAGACCTTCGAAGCGCACAACTTTGTCGTATGCTCGTTCGTCCCGCGTCTATTCGACTATCACCCTGATGCCATTCCCGCGCCATACAACCACTCCAACGTCAACTCGGATGAAGTCATCTATTACGCCGAAGGCAACTTCATGTCACGCAAGGGAATCGACCGCTGTGACATTTCCATGCACCCATACGGCTTGCCGCACGGTCCGCAACCCGGCATGACTGAAGCCTCCATTGGCAAGAAAGAAACACAGGAACTGGCGGTGATGGTGGACACGTTCTATCCGCTCCATCTCACGAAGGAAGCGCTGGGATACGAGAGGCCCGAATACCAATCCACATGGATGGAGGGAAGCGGGGAATGAAGTTTCAGATTGAGAATTGTGATATGTGAGTCCACTGCAAGAACCAACTCAGCCACAGAGTCCACAGAGAAAACAAGAGAGAAAAACTCAAAAAAGCTCTGTGGTCTCTGTGGCGAAACCACCTTTTTGCAGTAGAGTCATATGGAATCCTCTGAAAGCTGTGTTCCTGAATCCGAAAAAATGTAACCTTTTCCTGCTTGATTTCGACCAGTTAAAGCCTTATAATTTAGATAGTTATAGTCCAGTTAACTGCGAATGAAGCCGAAAGGGCAAACCCATCGCGAGGTGGGGACGCAAAGTTATGGGTCTATCCGCCGTGATAGAAAGCCAAACTACCGAATAACTACTGTTTCGGTAGTTTTTTGTTCCACAATAGGAGGCTCCCGAAAGAATAGGATGTTCTGAACCATACCAGTCGTTGTCAATCAAAATATGATCGCCATAGAGGAGAATAAATATGTTAACCAAAACGATTCGAATCCTAACGATGTTTGCAATCCTGGCGGGAGCACTGGCATTTGCCCCGTCTGCATTTGCGGGAACAGAAGACTGCGAAATACGCTCCAATAACACGCAAAAGAAACTACTCGAGTGCGTCACGCTAGACGGTGTCCGCGAGCATCAGGCGGCGCTTCAGGCTATCGCGGATGCCAATAACGGTATCCGCACATCTGGCACACCTGGCTATGACGCTTCTGTAGATTATGCGGAACAGGTCTTCCGAAACGCTGGCTACAATGTGACCGTCCAACCCTTCCAGTTCCAGACGTTTATTGTTCTATCCCCCACCATTCTCGAACAGGTATCCCCGCCACCAGCGGGACCCATCGTGAACAATATAATGTCCTATTCAGGCAGTGGTGATGTTACAGCGACTGTCAGCACCTTGCCGGTGATCACCGGTTGTAATGCAGCGGATTTCGCAGGATTCCCCGCCGGCAATATCGCCCTGATCAGTCGTGGCGCATGCACCTTTGCGCTCAAAGCAACCAATGCTTATAACGCTGGCGCGTCCGGTGTGATCATATACAACAACATTCCCGGCGTACTAAATGGCACCCTTGGGAATGGCTTCACACTCAACATAGGTGTGACATCCGTAACGCAAGCGGTCGGTCAGCAATTGGCAGCGACACCCGGCCTCGTTATGCGCCTGAAGACAGATACCTTCCGCGGTATTGCAACCACCTACAATGTACTTGCCGAATCCAAAGGCGGTGACCCGAACAACGTTGTGATGGTCGGTGCACACCTTGACTCGGTCAATGCCGGTCCTGGCATCCAAGACAATGGCTCAGGCTCTGCCGCGATACTCGAAGTCGCTCAGCAGATGGCACTCGTAGATCCGCGTAACAAGGTCCGCTTTGCACTTTGGGGCGCTGAAGAATCCGGTCTGGTCGGTTCAACATTCTACGTCAACAACTTGAGCGCAGAAGAACAAGCCAAGATCGCCCTCTACCTGAACTTTGACATGATCGGTTCCCCCAATCACGTCTTCTTCATCTATGACGGTGACGATTCGGATGACGTAGGCGCGGGACCCGGCCCATTCGGTTCTGCACAGATTGAAAAGACATTTGAGACATTCTACAATATGCGCGGATTACCATTCAAGGGCACAGACTTCTCTGGCCGATCGGACTATGGTCCGTTCATTGCTGTGGGTATCCCCTCTGGCGGGCTATTCACGGGCGCCGAGGGAATCAAAACAGCGGACGAAGCAGCGAACTGGGGCGGTACAGCAGGTCAACAGTATGATCCCTGCTACCACCTGGCGTGTGATACATATGACAACGTCAATTTGTTCGCTCTTGATGTCAACTCGGATGCGGTTGCATTTTCAACTTTGCAATACGCGATGAACACGAGCGATATCAACGACGCCAAGGGTAAGGGTAACTTCCCGCCTCTCAGCGGTGGAGGAGCGATCCCAAGTTCATCTTCCCAGAGCGGTCTTCATGATGATGATCACGCGCCAGTGACGGAATAACACTTTTTCGTAACCCGGCCAAAAAGCAACCCGTCCTGAACAGGGATGGGTTGCTTTTTGATTCTCAATGATACAATCTACAAAAAGTCCAATCTGCTCTATTTCACCATTGAGGTTCCCATGAAACTTTCAACATCCCAAATCACAGACACAAAGTTCAGGAAAATATCCAAAAAGATTGTTTCCGAGATGAAACGGCTCAAGGTGCCGGGCGTCGCGATTGGCATCTGGCACAAGGGAAGGGAACATACCACCGGCTTCGGCATCACGAGCGTAGAGAATCCGCTTCCAGTCACGCCCGATACGCTCTTCCAGACCGGCTCGATTAGCAAGACCTTCACAGGTACGCTGTTGATGATGCTGGTTGAGCAAGGCAAAGTTGACCTGGACGCGCCCGTCCGCAAGTACATCAAGGATTTCAGGGTACAGGATGAAAATGTATCGAAGAAGGTTAGTGTGCGGCATTTGCTGACGCATATGGGCGGATGGGTCGGTGATTATTTCAATGAGTTAGGTAACGGCGATGACGCGCTCGAAAAAATGGTGAAGGATGTTTCCAAACTTCCCCAAATCCAGCCACTTGGGACAATCTGGTCTTATAACAACACAGGTTTCAACGTTGCTTCCAGAATCATTGAAGTTGTTACAAAGAAAACCTATGAACAAACCCTAAAGGAGATGCTGCTTGATCCGCTCGGATTGGATATGACATTCATGTATCCAAGCGATATCCTATTCACGCATCGCTTTGTCGTCGGGCATCAGAAGGTGAAGGGGAAGGTTCAGGTGGCGCGTCCGTGGGCAATTGGCAGGGCAGGCAACGGCGTGGGTGGAGTCGTGTCCACGGTCAAGGATCTGCTCAAGTATGCACGCTTCCACATGGGCAATGGAAAGAAAAATGTTATCAATGGTAAAAGTCTGCGGGCGATGAGGGCTAAACAGGTCAGTGCGGGTCCGCGTGGCGACATGGGAATCACGTGGTTTATCCGTGATATTGGGAAGTTTAAAGTGTATGCGCACGGCGGAGCAACGCACGGTCAACAGGCATATTTCTTTTTCATCCCTGAAAAGGATTTCGCCTGCGCCATCCTGACGAACAGCGACGATGGTGGTGTGATCACAGCAGGCATGTTCGGTCTCGTGCTCGAAACGTATTTCAATGTCACTCTTAAATCACCCGAGCCGATTGATATCCCGGTTGTGGAACTCAAAGAGTATGTGGGGCGTTATAACATCGGTACTGAGTGTTTCGACATCAAGGTCAAAGACAAATACCTGATGTACCATCACATCCCGCTTGGAGGATTTCCCACGCCCGATACACCTCCTGGTCCAGCCATGCCGCCGATGCGGTTCCAATTCTACGAAAAGGATAAACTCGTCGGGCTGGATGAACCGTACAATGGCGCACTTGCCGACATCATCCGCGATGATAAAGGACATGTTGAATTCTTCAGAGTCGGAGGACGTGCACATAAAAGGATTAAGTAAAGTCAAATGAAAAACGGAAGAGCAACCCTTGCATCCCTGATCGTGATCGCATCCATCCTTGCCTGCAATATCCCCTCATCACCTGAACAAGTCCCGCCGCCGAGCGATGTGCAGACCTCCGCGGCATTGACAGTGGAGGCGTTGCTGGCACCGTCTGTCACTGCGACCGTCCATCGAGAAACAGCAACATCCCTACCTGATACGGCAATCCCCACGATCGGACCGACCGGTACCATTACGCCCACGTACTCTGTTCCCATGTTGAAGGTACTCGAACAGACCAACTGCCGCACCGGTCCCGGGCAGGATTATGAAGTGATATACACGTATCTTGCCTGGAAGGAATTGGAGGTCGTCGGGGCGTACCCGCAGGAAAATTACTGGCTTGTGAAATCGGATCAAAGCCCCACAGGGATTTGCTGGCTGTGGGGTGAGTATGTGGAAGTAAGCGGAAGTTATTGGGCTGTTGCGAGTGTTACGCCACCACCGACTGCAACCATCCCGCCGCCGCAGGCTCCCGTCGCAAAATGGGAATATTTTTGCAGTTACGCCACAGGCAAGATCGATGTAATACTCAAATGGACAGACGTGGCGAACAACGAGACCGGCTACCGCATCATCCGTAACGGACAGTTGGTCGCTGAACTACCAGCCAATTCCACAACCTATACCGAAACCATCGACCTGGTCGCGGGAGAGAAAACCATTTACGAAATTGAGGTCTTCAACAGCACGGGACCCAAACGAAGTTCACCGATCTCGTTCGAGTGCTAGAGTTATTACTGTCACTCTCCCGAAGGACATCTGGTCGATGTGAGCGCTGCAACACTTGCACCTGGCGCAAGTGCAGGTGAGAGTCTCTGCTTCAACTGATAGAGATCCTTTGCTCCGCTCAGGATGATATGACAAAAAAGGACTTGCAAAATCTGCAAGTCCTTTTGATTTACGCTTCTTCGAGTGCTTCCTTGGCTTTCTTTGTCACCTTGCCACGATCATCCGTTTTGAGAATGCGCTTGCGGATGCGATACGACTCAGGCGTAACTTCGAGCAGTTCGTCGTCAGAGAGGTATTCGATCGCTTCATCCAGAGACATGCGTCGGGGCGGCGTGAGGCGAATTTCCATATCGGCACCTGCTGAACGGATATTCGTCAGATGCTTCTTTTTGCAGATGTTGATGGGCATATCCTGCCCGCGCGTGTTCTCGCCGATCACCATGCCTTCGTAGACCGCAACACCAGGACCGATAAACAACGTGCCGCGATCCTCCGCGTTCTTCAAGGCGTAGGCGGTCGAGTCACCCGCCTCCCATGCCACCAGCGAACCGGTCTGCCGCGTGGACATCGGTCCCGCCATTTCATCGTAGCCGTGAAAGATGGTATGCATGACACCTTCACCGCGCGTGGACGTAAGGAATTGATAACGGAAACCGAGCAAGCCGCGCGTGGGTGCGATATAGACCATGCGCGTCATTCCCTGACCCGCATCCTGCATCTCGGTCATGAGAGCTCGTCTCACCCCAAGCATTTCCACCACCGCACCGACGGTCTCGTTGCTGGTTTCAATGTGAACTTCTTCATACGGCTCAAGCAGGGCGCCATCGTCCGCTTTGTGGAAAATGACCTCGGGGCGCGAGACTTGGAACTCATAACCCTCGCGTCGCATGGTTTCGATGAGGATGCCAAGATGCAACTCGCCGCGTCCGGAGACCAAAAAGTTCTCGGCTGATTCAGTTTCTTCAACCCGTAATGCAACATTGGTGCGGAGTTCATCGAATAAGCGTTCACGCAACCTGCGGGAGGTGCCCCACTTGCCTTCGGTGCCTGCAAACGGAGAGGTGTTCACCCCAAACGTCATGCGGACAGTAGGCTCCTCCACTTTGATGGTGGGAAGTGCAATGGGGTTGGCAGGGTCGGCAAGCGTTTCTCCGATGCCGATCTCGTTCAAACCTGCGAGCGAGACAATATCACCCGCGGCGGCGGATTCAATTTCGATCTTGTTCAAGCCTTGAAAAGTGTAAAGATACTTGGCTGTTTCAGGAAGCGTGCGTCCATCCACTGTCATGCGCGCAAGCCTCTGCCCAGCCTTGATCGTGCCCGAGAAAACACGCCCGATGGCAGTCACGCCACGGTAATCGTCATATCCAAGCATGGTGACGAGCAATTGCAGCGGCGCATCCGCGTCCACTTTGGGGGCAGGGACATGCTTGAGGATAACGTCAAACAGACAGGCGAAATCAGGATCGAGGTCCGGGCTGAGACCCGCTTTTCCGGCAGTCGCCTGGGCGTAGATGACGGGGAAGTCCGCTTGTTCTTCGGTTGCGCCAAGTTCGATGAACAGGTCAAAGGTTTCGTTGAGGACGCGTGAGGGTTCGGCGTCCTTGCGGTCGATCTTGTTAATGACCACAATGGCTTTGTGTCCCATCGAGAGGGCTTTCTTGAGCACGAAGCGGGTCTGAGGCATGGGACCTTCCGCCGCGTCGACGAGCAG
>CAYTDB010000032.1:0-46313 GCA_964436455.1 uncultured Anaerolinea sp.
GCTATCAACGCATCCACTTTTGCCAATGCCGCCGCCAGAGCGGCAGTATCCGCCGCGTTTTGCGCATGCCGCCGATCTGAGAACTTCGCCCCGCCATCGATGGCAAGCCCAACCATCCCAACCAAGGCAATGAGTGCAAAAGCGATGATAATCAGCGCTTGTCCGCGTTCTCTCGATAATTTTGATCTCATAATTGTCGCTCCTTCAGTCGGTAGTCTTTCTTACACTAGGGGTAAGCCAAGGGTACAATCCCCAGGATTGTCCGAGCGCTCGCAGAAGTGATAGTCCGCTGCGTGAGGGGAATTAGATTAACCATGGGTTTGTACGGAACTGTTACAACCACTTTCACACGGTATCCAGTGTCAACTATAATGGAACTTTTCACTGCTGGCGGACTGGTATTCCACAAGTCGCACTGCCCCGCCGCAGCACCAGCCTGGTCAAAATAATAAATCTGAACAGCAATCGTACCTGGGCTAACGAGGAATATAGACTTCCGTGCAGTATCCCTAATGCCATCACAGTAATTGTATTTGGTGAGTCCATTGTCATCATATCCAAAGGCAGATGCATAACGGACGGCGTTACGGCTGGCATTCGTTGCCGAGGAATAAATCAATATGTAGCGTCCCACTTCCAGAATACCGATCAATACCACCATGAGGATGGGCAGCACAATAGCAAACTCTACGATTGCCTGTGCTTTAAGACCAGGAATGCCGTTAATTTTTCTTGGGTTTTTCTTTTCGATCATCTCTATTTTTTTTCCTGTCAACCGGGCTGATAGTCGGAATAAAAAACCGACCCATGCCATCCTTAGCGGGCCGGTTTCGCTATTGCTCGCCGGAGACTACACCCATCAGGGTTTTGCGACCAGATTTCGTCTCAGGGTCCTTGCATCCCAAATTTTCAAATATTTGTTCACGTGCTGAATTCCGCTTGTGATGGCGGAATATCAAAGGCAGGACGATACAACTTATGAATGGTTACAAGCCAACCTGTATCCTGCAGGAACCAGGTCCCCCCATATTATGAAAAAAACAAACATTCAGCAAGCTGGTGGTACAAAAAATGGGGGGGGGCGGGAGTGTAACCATTTCCCTGACACAGCTTCCAGATCAGGTAATGGGCGGCTGGTTGTCCATCCAAAAATCGAAGGGGAAAGCCTGACACGTCCCTTATGAGAAAGAGAATCGGATCCGGTCAAGCCATCCGATTCCCTTCGCTTTTTCAACCAGACATTGTGGAACAATGCATATCCACAACATCAAAAATTAAAATCAAGGCATGGCAGTGACAACCCAACGCTCATCTGTATCTGACTGCGCCAGGATCAACAACAAGCATGGAGTATTGGAGTCACGTTGCTGCAACTCCTCAAGCGTCAACTGGTCAATGGAATTTACCGTGTACGCTATCACATCGTTGTTACTCATGATCAATTCGATCTGGTCTTCACGTGTCAATGTACGAACAACCGCTTCCAATTGACGGCTGTAAGGGATCGCAACCCAACGGCAAATTTCAGTGTCTTCCAGCCATTCCGGGCTGCGCGGGTCCCACCGGCCATCCTGAATTTTCCCTTTACCAAGGGTGAACTTTAATCCGCCGGGTAAATTCATCCCAACCGGGTACGGCAAAAGCACTGGTTCTTCCGTAGGCGGGGGCGGCAGATTGCGTTGGTAGAGCCGGTACATCGAGACAGAAACCAGCAGGACCATGACCACGCTCACGAAGATGAAAATGAAAGTAAAGTAACGGGCATAAGGCCGGAGGGCGTTTTCGATTGCCTTCAAGCGGTCCTGGCGGGTGTCTTCCTTTTTCGCCTCCACTTCAATAAATACTTCTTCACCATCATCCAGAGCAATGGAACGGACCTCGCTGAGGCTCCTATCCTCTTCTTCGGACAGCGGACGAGAGTGAAAAGCGCGTTCTCTAAGTACGCTTATGTCAACAATCTCAGGCTCCGGGGTTGGTTCTTCCTCCACAGGAACTGTCGAGAGAGCTACACTGGAATCCTCCCCTGTTTTCTCACCTTCCTCGAGTATGTCGATCAGTTCGTCCAACTGCTCGACATACTCATCCTCCTTTTCAACCTCTACAGTCTCTACAATTTCCGGCTCAGTGGGAATCTCAACAGTCTCTGACTGTTGTTCAGTTTCAACTTCCTTCTTCTTCCTCCTTAGACTTTTTCCAACTCGTCTCCACCACTTGGACTCCTTGACTTCCTCTTTTTCAACAGTTTCAGCGATCAACGAATGACGCACATCCTCCAGGAGATCTTCCGTGGACAAATCTTCTTCGGATTCGGCGGTCTCAGTTGGACTCGACCCACCTTCTTTGTCGGATTCAGGTTCGCTCATCTCAGATTGACCAGACTCACCTTCTTCTTGATCCAACCCGGGATCTTCCGCTTCATCCTCAACTGGAGTTGATTCGGTTTCCTGAGACAGAGTCTCTTCTGTCACCTTTTCATCCTGACCGATCGGTTCTTCCAGGTCCTTCCGAGGCTCAGTATCAGGTTCCTCATATGGCATATTATCGAATAGATCATCTATCCGCTTTTTCTTGGGCTTTTTCTCATTATCCATTATTCAAGTGAACCTCAAGGAATAACCGTTGGCAACACAGGTTGGTCGAACTTGAAGACGATCTCTATCTCACCCTGCTCGGGCAGCAAAAAGCTTTCGCTGCGATATAAACCGGGCAGGCTGACCACGATGCCGGAACCGGGGCGATATCCATTCATATCGAAAATCGCCACGCCATTTTCCGTACGAAGGTTGATCTCCTGCGTATTTTCAACTGTCACTCTGACCGACATGCCATCCACGCCTTCGTTCGGATCGGGCATGCCATTCCCATTTCGGTCGACATATGCCTGTACCCTGATAACGGCAGTGGAAATATACACTGTTGGCGTCGCCACAGGTGTACGAGTGGGAACTATCGTGGGAGCAACAAATTCCGTTCCTTTGTCACCAATCTGATACAAATAAGAATCAAAAGCGAGAAGGTTATTGAAAAGGCCATTGACATAATCATCGCCGCCCTTGCAACTCAACTTCTTCTCCACATTTTCCCAAGTCACCGGCAGCCCGGCACCCCTCGTATTGTTTACTGCCGTTTGGAAACAGGATATGCCGCTGTGGTAGGAAAAAAGAGTGAACCTCCAATAATCCTCATAATCGGCGCGCGACAGTGTTCCACCAGCCGCAAGCGTACCAACAGCCGCGGTGGCAGTGGCGGCATCCGCATCTTCATCCGGTTTGTATGGCAGGCTTAGAATAGTATCCACCTGTTGGCAATTTGCTCTCAACAGGTTGGCGATCAAGGAGATGCTGTCCTTTGCCTTATTAATATCCAGTCCATACTGACAGGTTGGGCAGGTGGCATCCACCGATTGAACCAGAGCACCACGTATCAATGCCTGATTGGAAGGATCAAGACTTATATAGGGTGTCGTACATTCTGCCAGGACAGTTGGGCAAACCTTTTGATAAACAGAAGGATCATTTCTGAGCAGGATATCCACACCCAATTGGTTTATCTGTCCAAGACCAATTTCATCAAGATAGAAACGGGAATTCCCCGGCCAAAACTGGGATTCCAGTTCGATCAACGATTTCAAAATCTTGGGTGGAATACCCTGATTCTTGCTCGCAAGCCAGATGTACCCGTCGAACTGGTTCTGCCATTCGATCATTGCTCCAGATGCAATATTCAAGCCACAACCTGTAGGCCAATCCAGAGAAAGGTTCAACCCTCCATATTCACAACTGCCAGCATCGACAATACCATTCAAAATAAGGTTTCGGGCAAGTGTGTGAAGGGTCTTCTTCGTATTTAACTGATAAGGGAATTGAACGAACGTATCCCAACGGGCATTCTCTTCATCTCGAACATTCCAAATAACAGAACACGAATCGGCAAAGGAAGTATACTGACTGACAGAGTCGATATTTACGAGGTAGCCCTGCGAGTCGCTCGTCACATTCACAGACGCGACGATTTCTTCACTGCTGTCACCGCTGCTGGTAAAAGCACGAAAAACAAACCGCGAACTTCCTTCAAGGTCAACGACGCACGGTGAAGCTGTGCATATAAATTCCTGCGAATTAATATACCCTCGCAAAGTAACGGATTCAGAGCGGGTAATGGATGCAAAGGAGGTCAGAACGACATACGGACGGGACACATGACCATTGGGAGCCTGGATGAACGCGTATACCTTAAAACCCGAAGAAAGGGAAAATAATGGTTCTGGCGAAGCAGTCCAAGTCGCAGAAGGAGGCGCAGTGGCGGTCAGGGTTGATGTGACCGAAGGTGTACTTCCGGATTGTAGGACGGGCCACAACAATCTGACTGGATCCCCAGCTGCTTGAACTGAAAAAATCTCAAGCAGCCCTCGAAATAATAATCCAAGGACCAACACACTTACCAAACGGGAGGTACTGTTCTTTTTATTCACGGTATCACTGATTACTTTTTACCCAGCCCTGCAGTCACCCGTTTCCATGTCGGAGTCGGGACCGCAGGCGGAAGGGCCTTCATACCTTCGTCACTCATCTGGTATGCCATATTTTCCAGTGCGAGACAAATCGGCAGGTCAGGATTGGTCAAAATGAAAGGTTGACCAAAGTTCAAGGCACGGCTGACCTCACCTGCTTCATAGGGAAGCACAAAATCGATGGGACGCTTCAAGACCTTTTCAAGTTGTGCCTGTTTGATGGCCGGATTGGAGGAATTATTGTTCAATACGATCTTTACCTTCTCGACCGAAATACCCAGGCGGTCGTAGATCTCCAAGGCGCTGATTGTGGAACGCAAAGATGCCATTTCCGGTGCCATGACCAACAGGATCGAATTGGACATGCCCAACATGTTGATCGTCATATCCGAAAAATCGTGCGAGGTATCCACAATTATAAAGTCATTCTGCATTCTGAGCTTGTCCATGAAAAGCTTGAGAATTTCTGTGGAGAATGTGTCAGCCGCAATCGGGAAACGAGGAGAAGCAAGATAACGCATCCCGCTTTTATGCTCACACATCATCTCGCTAACCACCACATCGTCCATTGTCTCTTCATTGATCCCTACCAGGTTTTCCCAAGTGGCAGTTGACTTTGCATCAAGCATGAGGGCGATTTGTCCAGCAGTCAAAACGCCATCGACCAAAAGGGTTGTCTTTCCCCACAGCTTATCGAACGCGAAACCGAGATTCACAACAATGCTGGAACATCCCAAACCACCTCGCAGGCTGTGAACGACATACAATGATGCATTCTTTGTCTTTTCAGTGGCTTTCGTATGAGCAGATTGCGCTGCCCGTCCACGACGGATAAGGATCCCCATGCGTGCAACCAGTTCTTCGGGCTGGAACGGCTTGACCAGGTAATCATCTGCCCCCAGTTCAAAAGCCTTCAATTTTTCATCCAGTTGATCTTTAGCAGTGATGACGATTACAGGAACAGAGCTGAATTTCGAGTCGCGTCGCAGGCGCTCAAGGATCTGCAAACCATCCATGTCCGGAAGCATCAAGTCAACGATAAGCAGCTCCGGCTCGAAAGAGGAAATCTTTGCCAGCCCTTCCGGACTCGACTTGGCATACTCCAGATTGTAGTCAGACTCCTTTAATTTTTTCTGGATTAGTTTAAAATAAAATTCTTCATCATCAATCAGCAAAACCCGCATCGTTCCTCCTGGGAAACTCAATTTCTAAACTTCACTTTGTGGCCTGGCAAGAAAATCAGAGGCACCGATAATGAATCTTCGTGATATTTCCTTGATTTCCCTAACAATAATATCCAACAACTTAACAGTATAACCTTCACTGACACTCTTTTCAAGCCTTCCAGCATACTCAAATAATTGCAGCGCCCCCAGATTCGACGATACTCCCTTGATATTATGCGCTGCCCTGCCAAGGTTTTCCAAATCGTTTTCGAGCAGGTATTTTTCGATCCTATCGACTTTTTCGGGTAGTTTTCCTAAAAAATCAGCCAGCAATTCCCGAAAGATCTCTTCATCTCCGCCGACCATCTTTATACCAGCAGCCACATCGAAATCAGGCTGCTCAGTAGGCATATATATTTCACCCATCGAAGCAATCAAATTCCGCAGCCTTGATTTTCGATGGTCCAGACCGTAAGCCAGCATCTGCCGCAGGTGCTCCACGTCAAATGGCTTGGCAATATAGTTATCGATCCCGGCTTCAAACAGTTCCTGCCCTTTTTCAGGAAGATAACTTGCTGTAAGGGCAACAATATAGGAAGTTCTGCCACCGTTCTCGTACTTACGGATTCTACGGCTCGCCTCCACGCCATCCATCACAGGCATTTGCAAATCCATCAGAATAATGTCAAACTCGTGGTTCTCCACCGCGCTTAAGGCATCCTTGCCATCACATGCGATGAAAACATCATGCCCCTCTCGAGTTAGGATCAGCCGCATCATACGCTGGTTTAGATCATCATCATCTACAACCAAAACTCTTAATTTGTCTTCACCAGGAGTATCCATCAAATAAACAACATCTCCGAATTTGAGTGAGAATTACTCTATATATTTTACTTCGAAAGCGGATCGGAAAGGCTGTATTCACCATCCCGTTGTCAAGTTCATGACGACAGGCATCTGTAAAAGTTACCAGAGATAATTCAATCGATCTGACCCGCCCATTTCCAGAGGTGGGTCAGGTAAGGTTGAACTGTGAGAGTGGTTTATTCCTTCATTTTCGGTTTCATGAAGAGCAAAACCGCATATCCCAAGCCGAACAGAACATAGACAAGGATCGGAATCCACGAATTTTTGCGTAATATCGCATTACTTGCAACAGAAGCAGTAATTGTCACCACCAGCCCAACCAGTGTACTAATTAGCAACGACCAGGCGGTACCTTTGTGAACGCGTTCGTCTGCATCCTTGGCAAACCAAAGCACCAATCCCAATGAAAACATTGCAGCTCCAAAAAACCGGGCCGCCCACACAGTGGACGCATACTGTTCAGTTATGCCAAGGAACGGTAATACAAGATCAGGCTTAATCAAGAAACCCAAACCAAGCAGAATCGCAACAAGCGCATTGAGAACAAACAACACTTTTAAACTCATAACACTCTCCTTATGAATTTGAAATGGAATTGAAACAATTGAATTGAATATATAACATCTTTGGATCAAATGGAAGCGATTTTAATGTTTCGACCTTTCATTTACTTTACACCATCGCCTTTCCGCAGAATGCGCAATCTGTCAGACAAGAGGGCCTCAATTATGGACCTTTAGCCTGCTTCCACTTTGAAAGTTTTATTCAAACCCCACACTTCTCGAATTCCCATTTGTGCAATATAATGCCATCATCATGCAATACCAAGCCCGCTTCGCCAATAATAATGATAATGACGATACAATCTATCGTTGGGCGAAGCCTTGCTAATTGACGAATAACTCAAGTCAAACCAATCGCCCAACGCAAATGCGAAGGGCGATTTATTTTATATATCCCATGTCACCCTGAGCGACAGCGAAGGGTCTCTGACACGACAAGTGAGACTCTTCGGTCGCAAATAGCGTTCCCTCAGAGTGACATAATCCAATCGGAGGCACACCATGTACAGAACTCATACTTGTGGAGAATTACGCGCCAGTCACGCTGGGCAGACCGTCACATTAGCTGGCTGGGTCAATCGTCGACGTGACCACGGCGGGGTGGCATTCTTTGATCTGCGCGACCGCTCAGGCACTGTTCAAATCACGATCAACCCAGATCTGCCGAAGGAAGTGGTAGACCGCGTCGCGGATGTCCGCATGGAATGGGTTCTGCAAGTCGAGGGCGAAGTTCAGAAGCGTCCCGAAGGCATGGCAAACCCCAAGATGGCTACAGGTGAGATTGAGATCATCGTCAAGAAAGTGAACGTCCTCAATCCATCCAAGACCCTGCCATTCATGATTAGCGGAGACAACGATCTGCCAGATGAGAACACACGCCTTAAATATCGCTACATAGACCTCCGCCGCGAACGCTTGACCAGGAACATGGTCCTTCGCCACAAGGTCATCAAATTCATGCGCGACTATCTCGATGAAAAGGGATTTATCGAGATCGAAACACCGATCATGTTCAAAGCAACTCCCGAAGGTGCGCGCGACTACCTTGTCCCGTCACGCATTTATCCTGGACAGTTCTACGCCCTGCCCCAGTCACCTCAGCAGTTGAAACAGTTGCTGATGGTCGCTGGCATGGACAAGTACTTCCAGATCGCTCGCTGCTTCCGTGACGAAGACCTGCGCGGTGACCGTCAGCCTGAGTTTACACAGCTCGACCTTGAGATGTCGTATGTGCATCGCGACGATGTGCTCGATTTGGTCGAAGGTTTATATACCGCGATGATTCCCGCTGTGGCACCGAACAAGAAGCTGCTGTCCACGCCGTGGAAGAAGATTCCCTATCGCGAAGCGATGGATAAATACGGTTCCGATAAGCCAGACCTTCGCTTCGGCATGGAACTGATCAATGTAGGCGATGTATTTGCAAAGAGCGAGTTCAAGGTTTTTCAATCCACGCTGGAATCTGGAGGTGTGATCAAGTGTATTGTCGCGCCGAATTCGGCGAGTCTGTCTCGTAAGGAGCTGGATAAGCTCACAGATGTGGCAAAGTCGCTTGGAGCCAAGGGAATGCCCTATTTGGCAGTGACAGATGAGGGCGTGAAAGGAAGCGTGGCTAAGTTCGTAAGTGAGATAGAGGTCGAGGCACTGAAGTCCAAAACTGGAGCAGAAGTCGGCGATCTCATCGTCTTCGCAACAGATGAGATCGCCATTGCGAACAAAGTGCTCGGCGGATTGCGCCTATGGTTCCGCGACCAATTGGAACTTGCCGATGAAAGCATGATGGCGTTCGCGTGGGTCGTGGACTTCCCGTTCTTTGCGTTCAATGAAGAGACACAGACCTGGGAGTCGGAACATCATCCGTTCACCATGCCAAAGATGAGCGACCTCGATAAGTTTGATACTGATCCAGGCGCGGTGATGTCGGACGCGTATGATATGGTGTGTAACGGCTACGAGATGGCGTCGGGCTCGATCCGCATCCATCGCCGCGACATCCAAACGAAAATGTTCCAGATGCTGGGCTTGAGCGATGAAGAGATCAAGGCGAAGTTCGGTCACATGCTGGAGGCGTTCGAATACGGCGCTCCCCCACACGGCGGCATGGCTCCAGGCATTGACCGACTCGTAATGCTGCTCGCGGACGAACCAAACATCCGTGAAGTGATCGCCTTCCCCAAGAACCAAAACGGACGCGATGTGATGGCGGATGCACCGTCGGAAGTCGAGCCGAAGCAGTTGAAAGAATTGCATATAAAGTTTGAGTAACAACAAACCTGACAGGTCTCCGCGCTACCTTGGTGATCAGAAATGTATATCCACGCAATCGCCAAAGCTGGTCAAGTAGCCGATGAGACCTGTCAGGTCTTGGGAACATGGATGATATTATGACCCAAACCATAGACACCAAAACCGTCAAGCACGTTGCCTTCCTTGTTCGCCTTGGAATCTCAGAAGAGGAAGCGCAAAAATTCAGCGGACAGTTCTCAGCCATCATTGACTACTTCAACATGCTCAACGTAGTGGACACGAAAAACATTCCGCCAGCATCAGACATTGCGAATGCAGAAAATGTTCTACGAGAAGATGTAGTGCAGCCTTCCATGAGCCGCGAGGAATTTCTCAAAAACGCTCCGCAATCTGAACGCGGATACGTCAAAGTGCCAACGGTATTGGGAGACGAATGATTCTCAAACACGAAGGACACAAAGGTCACGAAGTGAAGAAATTCTTCGCCTTGCTGCCTTTCCCCCTTTGTGTGCTTAGTGTCCTTGGTGGTTAAAAAATATGCAACTACACACCCTCACTATCCGCGAAGCCCACGAACTTCTCAAATCCAAACAAATCTCCTCTGTCGAACTGACAAAGGCTATTCTCGACCGCATTCACGAGGTGGACTCAAAGGTCAATTCCTATGTCACCATTATCGACGATCTTGCTCTCGACCAAGCCCGCCAAGCCGATGAGCATATTACCAAAGGCGAGAAATGCACTCCGCTGACAGGCATCCCCTTCTCGATGAAGGATTGCATCTCGACACGTAACGTTCGTACAACCTGTTCTTCAAAAATTCTGGAAAATTACGTTCCGCAATACAACGCCACCGTCACAAACAAACTCGCGGATGCAGGCGCTGTCCTCCTCGGCAAGACCAACATGGACGAATTTGCCATGGGTTCAACCTGTGAGAACTCTGGCTTGTTCCCCACTCACAACCCGTGGAATCTCGAACACGTCCCTGGCGGATCGAGCGGCGGCGCGGCGGCGAGTATGGCGGCAAGTCTATGCACCTTTGCCATTGGCGAAGACACAGGCGGTTCAGTGCGTCAACCTGCGGGCTTTTGCGGCATCACAGGTATCAAGCCCACATACGGACGTGTTTCCCGTTATGGTCATATCGCTCTTACGTCATCTTTCGACTGTGTCGGACCCATGACTCGGGATGTCTATGACTGCGCAACTGTTCTTGAACATATCGCTGGCAATGATCCGCACGATAGCACAACTTACAACTCGCCTGTTCCCAACTACACACAAAATATCAACAAAACCGTCAAAGGGATGAAACTCGGTATTCCCAAAGAATATTTCGTGGCGGGCATGGAAGCAGGCGTGGAGTCGTCCATTCAGGAGGCTCTTCGACAATTCGAACAACTCGGCATGGAAATTCACGAAGTCTCACTCCCCCACACCAAATACGGTCTGCCCGTTTACTATCTCCTACTCTTTGCCGAAGCCAGCGCCAACCTCGCCCGCATGGACGGCACGCGTTTTGGTCTCTCCGTTTCGGAGGGCGCAAAAGATGTGATCGACATCTACCTCCAAACCCGTCAAGAAGGATTTGGCGATGAAGTGAAGCGACGTATTATGCTAGGTGCGTATGCATTGTCGGCTGGATATTACGAAGCGTATTACTTGAAAGCACAAAAAGTGCGCACGCTTCTTCGCAGGGACTTTGAAACTGCCTTCGCCTCCGTGGACCTGCTCATCGCCCCCATCACTCCCACCACTGCCTTCAAACTCGGCGAGAAGACCAGTGATCCGCTTGAAATGTATCTCTCGGATATTTACACCGTTGCGATCAACCCCGCGGGCGTCCCTGCCTTGGCATTGCCCTGTGGCTTTTCCAAGGATATGCCTGTCGGCATGCAACTCATTGGAAGGCACCTGGATGAACAGACGTTATTCCAAGTTGGACACGCCTATCAGCAAGTCACTGATTGGCATGAGCAATTGCCGCCGCTTTGACGAGAGACCATTGACCATCGACTTTTGATCTTCGACCTTTCCCACCGTCCATTATCAATCGTCCATGGTCATCTGTTTTCGTACACGTAAAAAATGTAATCCTGATACTTCGTATCCACGCCCAGATCATGCAAGGTGCGTAATAGTTGTGCACGATGATCAGTGGCGTGATTGGCAACATGAAGAAGCACCTGCCAGACGATTAGGTCTTTGTCTTCTTCTGGTTCTTTGATCGGTTTGGTGAATAAGAATTCGTCTTCCAAGTTGACAAGGTGCGCACGGATCTTTTGCTCCACCTTGTCCCAGTGCGCACGGATGGCATCACGGTCATCGACATCCGTTGTTTCAGGCAGCGGCTCGGAAGGTTCGACACCGCGCACTTCACTGAACCACATATCTTCCGCGTCGATGAGGTGGATGACCTGCTCCCGAACTGAGCCACGCGAGTAATCTACGGGTTTGGTAAACTGTTCAAAGGTCAATGAAGCGACATGTTCCCACACTTTGTGGTTTTCGGCGAAGTGGTAGTTATAAAAATGACGAAAGGCATCTGCATCCATAGTAAGGTTGCTCCTTTATTTGAAGCATAATACCACTGTAAAGAACTACGAACCAATGACATCGAATCGAATTCTCGACTGGGAAGGCTGCAACAACGTCCGTGACTTGGGCGGACTGAACGCTTCGAATGGATACAAAACCCGTTGGGGTTCTGTCGTGCGCGGTGACCAGCCGAGCCGACTCACGGCAAATGGTTGGTCATCCCTCTACGAGCATGGTGTCCGCACGGTCGTCTCCCTACGCACACATGGACTGGAAGAAAAAGAACATCCAATCGTCATCCCACCGCAACCTGACATCCAGGTTGTCTCGGTCGAGATCGAGGATGTTACTGACAGGGAGTTCGCTGTTCAATGGGCGAGTTCAGACCTATGGGGTACACCGCTTTATTTCAGCGATGCGTTGAAACGCTGGCCTCAGCGGCATGCCGCCGCGCTTCAGGCAATCGCGCGAGCAAAACCTGGTGGTGTCCTCTTCCATTGCGGGCGTGGATATGACCGCACAGGTATCATCGCCTTTCTATTGCTCGCACTCGTCGGTGTATCTCTGGAAGATATCACTGCCGATTATGAGATAAGTGAAGACTCCGTGCGGGATCAAATTCTGGCAGAACGAAATACCAATGCCTACGAAGTTCTTCTTAATACACTGGAAGGCATTGATTTGGAAAATTATCTCATCGAAGGCGGCATGACCCAGGCTGACATGGATGCGATCCGAGCACGAATTCTTGAATCAAAATAAGGTACAGACCACATGACTTTCGACCTTGGACTTTTGACTTTTTTCCATCGTCCATGGTCTATCGTCCACGGTCTTCCGAAGGATGCTTATGACCCAATACGAACCCGTCATCGGACTTGAAATTCACGGTGAGCTGCTCACCAACTCCAAGATGTTCTGCAGTTGCTCAGCGGACTATGGCTCCGCGCCCGAGCCGAACACCAACATCTGCCCCACGTGTACAGGTCTGCCTGGCGCGATGCCTGTTGTCAACAAGAAAGCGACCGAGCTCGCGGCGCTGGTTGGGCTGGCATTGAATTGCTCGGTCAACAAGCACAACACCTTTGCACGCAAGAACTATTACTACCCCGACCTGCCCAAGGGTTATCAGATCTCGCAATACGAGTTGCCGATCTGCGAAAAAGGCAATCTTGAAGTAAATGTCGATGGTGAGGAGCAGTTCAAAGTCCGAGTGAGGCGGGTTCATATCGAAGAAGATACTGCAAAATTGAGTCACGAAAAAAATTATGCGCTTGTCGATTTCAATCGCGCAGGCGTACCATTGCTTGAGATCGTCTCAGAGCCCGATATGCGCTCCGTCGAAGCCGCGCTCGATTACGCCACGAAAGTCCGCGCCATTTTACGTTATCTCGGCGTCAACTCGGGCGACATGGAAAAAGGCGTCCTGCGTTTCGAAGCGAATATCTCCGTGCGTCCCGTCGGCAGTGACGAGTTCCGCACGCGCACCGAGATCAAGAACCTCAACAGTTTCCGCGCGCTCACGCGTGCCTCGGCGTATGAGATCGAACGCCAGATCAAGCTGTATGAATCGGGCGGGACCGTGGTGCAGGAAACGCTCGGCTGGGACGATGTGCGCGGCGTGACCGTCTCGCAGCGCGGCAAGGAAGAGGCGCACGATTACCGCTACTTCCCCGAACCCGACCTGCCGCCACTGCAATTATCGGATGCGTGGATCGATGGGATTCGGACTCAACTGCCCGAACTGCCCGAAGCCAAGACCACCCGCTTTATCACGGACCTGCGCCTGACTCCGTCCGAAGCGCGTTTTCTCACCTCCGAACGTGCGCTCGCCGATTACTTCGAAAGCGTGGTCGCCAAATCGAAGAGTTCAGCGAAAGCCGTCCATTCATGGATCGCAGGCGATTTGATGCGCAACATCAACGACCTGAGCATTGATATCTCAAACATCCCCATCGCCACTGATGACCTCGCCAAACTCATCGATATGACCACAGATAAGGTCATCAACAACAACGCAGGCAAGACCGTGCTGGCAGAGATGTTCAAGAACGGCGGAAAGCCTGAGCAGATCGTCAAAGAAAAGAATCTGGCGCAGGTCTCCGACGAAGGCTTCATTCAAGAGACGATTGACAAAGTCCTTGCCGATAACCCCTCCGAAGTGGAGAAATTCCTCGCTGGCAAAGAGACACTCTTCCAATGGTTCGTCGGTCAGGTGGCGCGAGCGACACGAGGCAAGGCGGATATGAATGTGGCGAAGGAATTGTTGACGAAGGCGCTGGAAGAGAGGAAGAAGTAACCTGTAAATTAAGCAGAATACACCTGCACAGGAATGGTTTTTCCTTTAAAAATAACATCCCCCAATGAAGTCACTTGAATGGACTCTGGCAAGAAGGCACGAGTTTCGGCATCCAACAGAATCGATTTGTCCGTTTCCCTGGTATAGGCTTCAATACGCGCCGCAAGGTTAACAGTATCCCCAACACATGGATAAGTGGCACGATGATGTGTCCGGGCATAGCCTGCAACAACAACCCCTGATGCAATTCCGATACCGATCTTGATTTCGGCTTTTCCATTTGCAGCTTGTTTTTCATTGAATTTCTTCAAGGTTTCCGTGATATCAAGAGCGGCGGACACAGCATCCTGTTGGTGACTACCATTGTGTTTCGTGACACCGAAGAGCACCATCAAGCCGTCACCGATGATCTGATTCACAACACCGCCATGACGTGAGATTGGTTCAAAGATGGCTGCAAAATAATCGTTTAGAAGTTCAATGATGTCTGCCGCGTCATTTTTTTCACTCAACGTGGTAAACGAGCGGATATCGACAAACATGATGCCTGCGTCCATTTTCCTGCCGCCAAGCCAAAACCCATCCACCATCAACGGCTCTGCCACTGCTTCGCTCGCAAGGGTGTGCAGTAATTTTCTTTGCTGATCGCGCGGGGATTTTTTCTCAAGGCTGGCGCTAATACGTGCATGGAGCAGGGTCGGTTCAAATGGCTTGGGTAGGTAATCCTCCGCACCCAATTGAATCCCTTTCACTACGCTTTCAAGATCGTTCACTGCCGATATTACAGGACGGGAATATTCCGCAGAAGCGGATCCGCTTTCAATTCGCCTAACACTGCAAAGCCGTCCATGATGGGCATCATGATATCCAACAGAATCAGGTCAGGCTTTTCATTCCTGACCTGGTCGAGCGCTTCCCTGCCATTGCTGGCCGTGATGATGTTGTAGTTCATCTCCTCCAATTCCTGCTCGAGATAATCTACATTGAATGGTTCATCATCCACAATGAGGATTTGGGGTGGGATCATACATACTCCAATGTCATTGCGAGGGCGTTAGCCCGAAGCAATCCCCTGTTACGGGGGGATGACATTATCCCAAATGGTCTTTCAGTTTGCTCTTCAAGTGTTCTGCATCAATGGGTTTGGTGATGTAATCGTCCGCGCCTTGTTTAATCCCTTTGACAATACTCTTGGAATCGCTCGCTGCCGAAACGATGATCACGGGAATATCGCGCAAGTCATTATTACCTTTAATTTCTGACAATACAGCAAAACCATCAAGGACAGGCATCAACAGATCGAGCAGGATCAGGTCGGGCTGCTGGCTTTTGATCTGATCCAGCGCTACCTTCCCGTTGGAAGCTGTGATGAGTTCGTAATCCAATTCTTCAAGTTCCTGCAAAAGGACATCCACGTTGAAGGGTTCATCGTCCACGATCAGTATTTTCGCTTTTTGACTCATTTTTCACCTCAAATATTGGTTTAGTTTTTCGATCAGGAGTGCTTCGTCTATTGGTTTTGTCAGGTAGTCGTCGCAGCCAGCCTCCTTTGCCTTTTCTGCATCCCCGCTCATGGCATGGGCAGACAAGCCGATGATGGGAGTGGATTTCTTCGTTTTCCGAATTCTACGCGTGGCTTCGTAACCGTCCATGACGGGAAGGGAAACATCCATGAGGATCAGGTCGGGATTATTATCCTGCGCCATGTCTACGCCTTGTGCACCATCTTTTGCAATGAGCAGTCGGTAATCGTCGTTCAAGAGTTGAGTGAGGATATCAATGTTGAATTCAGTATCCTCCACGATCAGGATGGTCTTCACCGCCTCTCTGCTTCCATTTTGGTTGGTCAACCCATCGTCAGCTTTAGATTCGGCTGATTGCGTGGAATCAGATTGGGGTTCGGACGAAGCGGCGGTCTTCTTCCCGTATTGAATTGGAACAGAGAGGGTAAACGTCGAGCCTTTTCCAAGTTCACTTGTGGCAGTCAAGTCCCCGCCAAGCAGATGGGCAAGGCTGCGGCTGATGGCAAGTCCCAGACCTGTACCGCCATATTCCCGTGTGGTGCTCGTGTCGGCTTGCTGGAATTCTTCGAAAACACGACCAAGCGCTTCTTCGCTGATGCCAATGCCGCTATCAGTAACCGAGATACCCACAACTTCCTCGTTGGATTTTTCAACCCTCAACAGGATCGTGCCTTTGTGTGTGAACTTGGCAGCATTGCTGAGCAGGTTGAGCACGATCTGTTTGATCTTATCCTGATCGGAGAAGACAAAGCCAATGGCTTCATCCACTTGCTTTTCAAGAGTGACACTGGGTTTGAGTAGAGGGGATGCTAGAGTAGCACATTGATCTGCCAGCGTGCTCACGCTGAATCTGGCGGGGATAACGTCCATGCGCCCCGCTTCGATCTTGGCAATATCGAGCACGGTGTTGATCAAGCCCAGCAGGTGATCGGAACTAATAAGCACCTTGTCAAGGTTTTCGATCTGCTTCTCAGGCAGGGCTCCCTCGGCTTTCTTTTTGACAATGCGCGTGAAGCCAATGATGGCGTTGAGCGGCGTTCGCAGTTCGTGACTCATGTTGGCAAGGAAAGAGCTCTTGGCTTTATTGGCACGTTCCGCGGAAGCGCGGGCTTCCTCAGTTTCTGCGAAGAGACGTTTTGTCTCTTCAAACAGGCGAACGTTTTGGACAGCGGTTCCCATATTGGAAGCAATCGTCTCAAGCATACTTATCGAAATATCAGCAAACGCATTTTCCCTTTCATAGTCCAGGATGCCAATTCCGCCGAAGGCTTCTTTACCAGCTAAAAGCGGAAGCATAACAAAGGATTTTGGAATTTCATCCTCATCTGTGACTGCAAAGAACTTTTTCCATATTTTTTCAGCATCTTTATTAACAATCCAGGACCTGCCCCCTAATTTTGCAGAAGCACGTAACGCAAGCTGATGCCTTTCCAATTTGAATTCCTTCACAAGCGGGGCTACAGGCTGACCACCACGTACCATATAAGAGGCAACCAGTTGGCTGTTATTCTTTTCAAATATATTAATCATGATGTCTTTGACATTGAGGACATCTTGAATTCTCTCGCCAACTCGTCGGAATATTGTGCTCAGATCACCACCTTCAGTTAGGGTTTGCCCGATGTTGTTGATGATCTGTAATTCGGTGGCGCGTTGCTCGGTCTCTTTGAGCAAACGCTGGGTTTCATCAAAAAGGCGAACGTTTTGGACTACTGTACCAATATTCGATGCAATTGTCTCGATCAAGCTGATCGGAAAATCGACAAAAGCATTCTCTCTTTCGTAATCTGCAATGGTGATACTGCCAACCAAATCCCTGCCTGCCAGCAAGGGAAACATCACAAATGATTTTGCAATTTCATCGTCAAGAACAGTTCCGAATTTGGTCCAGTACTTTTCGGCATTTGTGTTTACCACCCAGGGTTTGCCTTCCCTTCTTGAAGCAAGGCGCATTGCCAGCCTGTATTTTTCCAACAAAAAGCGTTCGGGGTCAACCCGTTGACCTTTCCGAACAGTATAGGACGCGAGAGCGAGTTCCGTCTGTGCATCGAATGCGACAATGCCGAAGTTCTTAAACTTGAGCGTATCTCCCAATCTCTCACCGACCCGTTCGAGTGTGCTATTCAGATCGAGACCCTCGGTCAGAGTTTGTCCGATGTTATTGATGATCTGCAATTCTGTGGCACGTTGATCAGTCTCTTTGAGCAGGCGCTGGGTCTCATCGAAGAGACGGGCGTTCTCCAGTGCCACGCTCATTGAGTTGGCAAGGGTTTCGAGCAGACGCATGTCTGATTCAGAGAAGGCATATTCATGCTCAGAATTTTCGAGCAAGATTGATCCAAATACCTGACTGCCAGAAAGCAACGGGACACCTGCAACTGATTTTATGTTTCTATAATTAGAAAGCCCGCCCTGTTTTGTAACCTCATTCATTTCCGCTGTAGTTTTCAGGAGAACCGATTTTGGATTCTTTATATTTTCTTTAAATACTGTCTCAATAGGCACCGGGGGAAGTTTAATGTGCTGCCCATTTTCAGATGCATATACTCGCTCTCTGGTTTGGTTTTCATAATTGTAGCGATTGATCGTTACAATCTGCGCGTCGAATATGTCGCGGATCTTGTCACCAACTGAGTCATAGATGCCCTGCATGTCCCGCTTAGCAGCTAGAGCTGCCTGCACACTGTTGATGACTGCCAACTCAGCATTGCGTTCCTCAGTCTCTTTGAGCAGGCGCTGGGTTTCATCAAAGAGACGGACGTTTTGGATGGCAGTGCCCATATTGGAGGCAACGGTTTCAAGCAAGTTTAGTGGAAGATCTTCGAAGACATTCTCATCTTCATAATCCGCTATTGTTATGCTGCCGACCAACTCTTTACCCGCCAACAATGGTATTATCACAAAAGATTTCGGAATTTCAGCATACTCTGGAACATCTGCAATAAATCTCCGCCAATTCTTTTCGACATTGGAGTTAACTACCAGGGGTTTGCCTCCCACGCGCGCAGCAAATTGCATACTGAACAAATTTTTCCCTAATGAAAATCGATTGGGAATGATTCGTTTGCCTTTTAGAAATATGGAATGTGCGACTGCGAACCCCGTCTGTGTATCATTCGCAATGATACCGAGGCTATCGACTTTGAGGACCTCACGTAATCTTTCTCCTACGCGTTCGAGGGTACTTTGCAGGTCAAGACCTTCCGTCAACGTCTGCCTGATGTTGTTGATGATTTGTAATTCGGCGGCGCGTTGCTCGGTTTCTTTGAGCAGGCGCTGGGTCTCATCAAAGAGACGGACATTTTGAATGGCAGCGCCCATGTTGGACGCGATGGTTTCCAATAAATTTAGTGGCAGATTGTCGAAAGCGTTCTCGTTTTCGTAGTCTGCCAAGGTTATACTGCCCACCAATTCCCTGCCCGAGAGCATTGGTACTATCACAAAGGCTTTCGGGATTTCAGTCCACTCTGTCAGAATATCCGTTCCGAATTTCTTCCAATACTTTTCCACATCTGTATTTACAATCCATGGTTTGCTCCCCGCCTTCACCGCAAACCGCATGCTGTATTTGTAGTTGCTCACTGAAAAATGTTGGGGAGTAAACCGGCTGCCATAATGATAAAAATAATTTGAGACCGGCAAACCTGCTTGCGGATCAAACGCAACAATTGCTATGCTCTGGACCCCAAGCGCATCGCGCAATCTCTCGCCCACGCGTTCTAAAGCGCTTTGCAGATCAAGACCTTCCGTTAGTGTCTGCCCGATGTTGTTGACGATCTGTAGTTCGGTGGTGCGTTGCTCTTTTTCCCGGCTTAATAAATGGTTTTCAGCGGACAGGCGCGCAATCTCCACTTCACGCTGGGCAAGTTGTTCCTGTAGAGCTCGGATTTTGTCTGCGTCTGTTTTTTGAACTGATTTCTTTGAGACGGTTTTAGTCAAAGGCTTTTTTACCTTCACTTTTTTTGTTTATAACGGTTTTGACTTAACTACCCTGCTTGTTGATCGTGTCACTTTGGCCTACCTGCCAATCCTCAAAACATTGATTGCGGATCTGAATACAAGCGGTAGCGCTTTCCCGCTCTGGTTCATATATTGTACTGCGACAACTGGAAATTGGGATAGATTTCATCCAATTAATGGATCATCAATATCACAAACAGCGGTCTTGTGAAAATCGTTATTCGCTATTCGAAGAGTTACGGTAAATTCGCCCGGCTCGCGAAGAAAAATATGACCGTCAAGAAAACACATTGAAGAACATAACCATCCTCCTCCTCGTTGTCCTGCTCGTTTTCGCTGGAGCAGTGTCCTACATTTCCTACTCCGCCGCGGACTCGCTGGTCCATTCGCCGCATGAAAAGCAAATGGACAAGCCAGAAAATTACGGTTGCACCAATTATGAAAATGTCAGCGTCCCTGCTGGCGACGATCCGGACCTGACGCTCCGCGCCTGGTACTTCCCGCCTGCTCCCGAAAAGAGCCGTGCGATCATCATCTACGTGCATGGATTCCAAGCCGAGCGCAGTTGGCTCCTGTCACAGGCGCGTTTCATGATCGACGAAGGCTACGGTGCGTTGATGCTTGACCTGCGCAACAGCGGCGAAAGCGACGGCAACACCACCTGCTTCGGCGAAAAGGAATGGCACGATGAGGAAGGCGTGGTCAATTATTTGCGAACCCGGCCCGAGGTCAATGTGGACGCGCTCGGCATCATGGGACGCGCCATGGCGGCGGAGTCGTCCTCCGCGCACAGGCGGAGATGGGCATTTTCAAGTTCGTCATCGCACAAAGTACTTTTACAAGTGTTCCTCAACTTGTAAACGATGTGGTTCCGCTCTTTACAGGTTTACCATCCTTTCCATTCGGTCCCATGATCGTTTTCTTTGCCGAACGACAAACAGGAGTTGACTTCAACGCGGTCAACTCCGTGAAGGAGCTACAACGCTTCAAAGATACTCCGATCCTCCTCATGCACGGCACCGAAGATGATTGGATTCCCTTCGCACAGGGGCAAGCGCTCTACGAATCCGCCAAGGAACCCAAACAGTTCTACGCCATCCAGGGCACGAAGCACTTCCCTGTACTGGATGCCGACCCCGGGGGGATCAGGAAGGTGCTGCTGGATTTTGTCCATGAGTATTTGAAGTAAATGTTCCTTCAAAACATCGTCCGTAACACAATGCCACGGACGATTGCTTTCACTTACGCATCTGCTACTTTAACTGACACGTGAACAATTCATCGTGGTTCGATTTAAGGTAAAATATATGCACATCGCAACGGGGCGATGGCGGAATCGGCAGACGCAATGGACTTTAACAATTTGAGCACCAGGGCAGGAAACTCCCTGTGTGAATTCGGTCAAACTCGGGGAAGCCTTTGATAAACGATGGCAATCCCGAGCCAAGCTTCTTGCTGATAGAAGGAAGTATACATGTCAAAACATCGAAAATACACGAACGATCAACTTGTAGAGGCAGTAGCAACTTCCCACTCTATCCGAACAGTTCTCGAGGAGATTGGCCTGACCCCCGCCGAAGGAAATAACGAGACGGTTAAGAAACATATTCAAGAACTGAATCTGGATACGTCTCATTTTCTTGGGCAGGGTATTCTGCGGAATAAAACCCACAATTACAACACTCGCCCTTTAGATAAAATCTTGGTCCACGGCAAACTCGAAAACACGTGGAGATTGAAAAACAGACTTTTACGAGAAGGTCTAAAGGAAAACCAGTGTCAACATTGTGGTAAAACCCCATGCATGGGTTTACCCATTCCGCTTGAACTCCACCACAAAGATGGTGACAGGACCAACAATTCCTTGTAGAACCTCGAACTCCTTTGTCCTAATTGTCATTCACTGACAGACAATTATCGAGGAAGCAAGAAGAAGGTGTAGAGACTTGACGGCCGAGACCTAAAGTGGACAACCATGGTCAAGAGAAAGTCCAGACTACAAACCTCCAGGTGAGGGTGGCGCAAGCCATAGTAGTAAGAAAATCCATCGGTGGCAACACCGTGAGGGTTCGACCCCCTCTCGCCCCATTTCACCCATGTCATTGCGAGTGACGCTTCAGCGTCACGTGGCAATCCTCCCCTAAGAGGAGATTGCTTCACCCCTTCGGGCTCGCAATGACGTTTGCATCTGAAAGGTCAGCAATGTTTTTTACCCGCCAACAAATGGAAGAGATCGAGGACAAAAGCCTGGCCCCCTACGGCATGCGCAGCAAGGACTCAAAGGGACGCGCCTATCTCGATAACGAACCGGACTACCGCACCTCCTTTCAACGCGACCGCGACCGCATACTCCACACCACAGCCTTCCGGCGACTCGAATACAAGACACAGGTCTTCATCAACTATGAAGGAGACTACTTCCGTACCCGCCTCACACACACGCTGGAAGTTGCCCAGATCGGCCGGACATTTGCCCGCGCCTTGGGCGCTAACGAGGATCTCGTCGAAAGCATTTGTCTCGCCCATGATTTGGGTCACTCCCCCTTTGGGCATTCCGGTGAAGTCGTCCTCGCACGCTTGATGAAGGATTTCGGCGGCTTCGACCACAACAAACAGTCTCTGCACATCGTCACCGAACTGGAACAGCGCTACCCCGAATTCCCGGGTCTCAACCTCACCTGGGAAGTCCGCGAAGGCATGGTCAAGCACGAATCTGAATATGATATATCCGACGCAAAGGATTTCAGCCCTGAACTGCGCGGCAACCTCGAAACACAGATCGCCAATGTGGCAGACGAACTGGCATACACCACTCACGATTTGGACGATGGTCTGCGCTCGAATATGATCACGCCGCAAATGCTTGAAGGCATCGCGCTATGGGAGATCCTGCGCGAAACCTTCAACTGGCGCGGACCTGAATTGAGCGAGATCGAACGCCACCGCATGATCCGTCAATTGGTCGGCATCATGGTCACAGACATGGTCGAGGCAACGGATAAACGTCTCAAGGAAAGCAAGGTCAAGTCACCGCTCGATATTCAGAAACTGAAGCACAATGTGATCGGCTACAGTGAAGAGATGCAAAGACGCAATCGCGAGTTGAAAGACTTCCTATATAAGAACCTTTACCGCCACTTCCGCGTGGTCAGGATGCAGGTCAAGGCAGAGCGGCTGATCTCGGATATTTTCAACGCCTATCGTACAGAGCCAGCCATGCTCCCCGATTCTGTCCAATCACTGATCCATGTTCGCGGTCTGGAACGGACCATTTGCGATTACATTGCCGGAATGACCGACAGATATGCAATAGAAGAACACCAGAAACTTTTTAATCCTTTGGAAAAAACATAGAGAGGCATCAAATGACACAACAAACCCATTACCTCACACCGGAAGGGGAGGCAAAGCTCAGGGCTGAGCTCAAAGAGTTGACAGGACCCCGGCGCGAAGAACTGGCGCAACGCCTGCGCGCCGCCATTCAAATGGGAGACCTTTCAGAGAATGCCGACTACCATAAAGCCAAGGAGGATCAGTCTTTTCTCGAAGGACGCATCCAGGAAATCGAAAAGATCCTTTCCATGGCGATCATTGTTGAGAAAAAACAAAGTGACAAAGTGGAAGTTGGCGTAAAGGTCACGATCCAGGAGGAGGAGTACGAACCCGAAACGTTTTATCTGGTTGGCGCTACGGAAGCCGATCCGCGTAATGGGAAAATCTCGAACGAATCTCCGTTTGGCAGGGCGCTGTTAAATCACAAGGCTGGCGATGTGGTCGAAGCGGAAACACCCGGCGGCAAGGTAAAACTCAAGATATTGAAGATCGAATAATTTTCGGTTCAGGCAGTTCACTGTCAATAGTATGGGAGCCATCCCCCCGAATCCAAAAAAAGAGACCAGCATTTTTGCCGGTCTCTTTTGATTCAAGTCCAGGTGAAGGATCATTTCCCGGAGCGGGGCCAGATCGCCAGTTCCAGAGTGATGCGTTCGAAATAGCTGTTCTGAGGCAGGGCACCCACCCCATATTCCAAGTCCACAACGGTGGCAAGCAATTGGAGGGTCTCCGTTTCCAGTAATACCTGCTCGCCCTGTTTGACAACATTCAGATCACCTTTGGGCTCCAGCCGTGCCCGGATATTCGGATCATTATAGGCATGCTCGGACATCAACACCTTGGTGGCTGTCTTGATATCATTCTTGTCGAACAACCAGACTTCCAGCGCCGCGACCTTCTTGGGTTCGCCCACGCCGATCGTTTCCGAAACGCCAACGCCGTACTCGCCAAGGAATTCACCACCGCCCGTATCAATGCTGAACGATTCATCATACAGATCATCACCCAACACATAGGTGGTCATGGTCTGGGTGATGGGCGGGGCGAGCCCCATTTCTTCAAAGTTCGTCTTCTCGGCATTCCGGCTGGCTTGTGCGGCTTGCATGGCAACCGTTGTGGTCTTTGGTCCCTTGCGGAGCAGACGGTAGATGTAAAATCCGCCCGCACCAATCAAAGCTACCACAACGATAATGGAAGCATATAAAACAACATTGCTCATAGACGAGCCATCTGCCTGTTGCTGCGATGGTGCAATCTGTCTTCCCTGGGATGTGATCAAAGCTCCATAATTCTGCAGAACAGCCATATCCATGTTGCCCGGGTTGGACTGGAGTCTCAGGTAAGCATCCCCGGCAGCGACCCCCAAATCATCCCAACGACGCAAAGCCGCGTTCGGATCGTTCGTTCTTGCATACGACTCTGCTGCCATGCGTATATGATCCTCCTGCAGGTCTGTACGCATAACTTCCGGAGTGCCGTCGGTCCACTGCACAGGCCATACCCCCCATCCGACGATCAAGCCCAACAGTAAACCCAGAACTACTCCCAGTATTAGAGCCACTCTTGGGTTTTTGAGGAGATTTTTTACAATCGCGATTACAGCTTCCATGGCATTTTCCTTTTGATTGGGTTGTTACCTTGATTATATACCATCCCGCATTGAAAACAACCATCGAAGGGTACCATTTCGATGGTTGTTGACTTTTCTTTTACTCCGCAGATTCAGGAATGACCGTTTCCAGCAGGAAGGTCTCCTGGCAATTCGAGCACTGCGCTTCACGCTTGTTCAAGTACACCAGCAAGCCATGACATTTCGGGCACGGCTGTCTGATCGGGCGCTTCCAGGATGTGAAATCACAGTTCGGGTAATTTGCGCAACCGTAGAACGTGCGTCCCTTGCGTGTCTTCTTCTCGACCAGATCGCCGCCATCTTTCGGGCATTGGATGCCAATCTTCTCCAGCCACGGCTCCGTATAACGGCAAGTAGGGAAATTGGAGCACGAGATGAATTTACCAAACCGCCCATAGCGGATGACCAACTCGCCTCCATCTTCGGGACAACTGCGTCCAATTTTCTCAGGCTCACTCTTTGTAACAGGCATTTCCGCCTGCGCCTTCTTCAGGTCTTCCGCAAACGGGTGATAGAACTCGTGGATCACCTCCGTCCACTCTGCCTGACCATTCGAGATCATATCCAGGTCTTCTTCCATGCGGGCGGTGAACTGGTAATCCACAATATCCGAGAAGTATTGCACCATCAAATCGTTTACCTGAATACCAATGTCGGTCGGTATGAGCCGTTTCTCCTCACGGACGACATATCCACGCTGCTGAATGGTCGAGATCGTCGGCGCATACGTGGAGGGACGACCAATTCCGTCTTCTTCCAAAGCTTGAACCAACGAAGCCTCCGAATAACGCGGCGGCGGCTGCGTGAAATGCTGTTCGGGGATCAGCCGGATGAGATCCTGCTTCTGCCCCTCCTCGATTCCAGCGGGGATTCTGACGTTCTCTTCATCCTCTTCAGATTTAGCGTCTTCGTTCTTCGCTTCTTCGTACACAACCAGAAAACCAATGAACTTTACAGCCGAACCGGATGCCCGCAACAGATATTCATGCTCGTTTGTCTTGCCCGTTACTTCCACCTGCAAAGTGTCATACACAGCCGCTTCCATTTGAGAAGCGACAAATCTCTGCCAGATCAGGCGATAGAGCTTGAACATGGCCGGTTCAAGATACTCCTTGATTTCTTCCGGGGTCCGCATCACCGATGTCGGGCGGATCGCTTCGTGCGCTTCCTGTGCATTCGCAGAGCGCTTGGTGTATTGCGGCGGTTCAGGCGGCAAAAAATCGGCGCCATAGTTTCCGGTCACATACTCGCGCGCTTCCTGTTGTGCCAACGGGGAAACATTCGTTGAATCCGTTCGCATGTAAGTGATCAAGCCGGTCGTGCCGCCATTGCCAATATCCTGCCCTTCGTAAAGCCCCTGCGCCAGAGCCATCGTCCGCTTGGCAGTGTAACCAAGTTTGCGTGAAGCCTCCTGCTGCAAGGTCGAGGTTGTGAACGGCGCGGCGGGCTTGCGTCGACGTTCGCCGCGCTTGACTTTCGTCACTGAATATGCCGCAGTTTCCATATCCACAAGGATTGGTTTGACAGTCTCCTCGTTTGAAAGTTCGGGATCATTCCCATCGATCCTTGCCAGTTTCGCAAGGAATGTGGATGTCAACCCATCGGGTTTGAACTCGCCATGAATTGACCAATACTCGACAGGCACGAATTCCTCGATCTCACGTTCCCTCTCGACAATGAGCCTGAGAGCCACAGATTGAACCCTGCCCGCCGACAACCGACCGCGCACCTTCTCCCATAAGATCGGACTAATGCTGTACCCAACCAAACGGTCCAGAATACGACGCGCCTGCTGGGCATCCACCAGGTCCATGTTGATCGGGCGCGGATGTCCAAAAGCTTCCTGGATCGCAGGCTCGGTGATCTCATGAAAGACTACGCGTTTGATGCGTTCAGGCTCGATCTCAGCCGACTCCATCAAATGCCATGAAATCGCCTCCCCCTCGCGGTCAGGGTCGGTGGCGAGATAAACCTCCTCGGCTTTTTGTGCGAGTTTTTTTAGGTCCTTGACAACTTCCTTCTTTTCATTGGGAACCCGATACTTTGGAGTGAAATTGTTTTCCACATCCACAGATAGCTGCGACTTTAACAGGTCACGCACATGTCCCACCGAAGCACGGACAGTGTAGCCCTTGCCAAGATAACGACCGACAGTCTTCGCCTTGGCAGGCGACTCAACGATCACGAGCTTGCCTGCGCGCTTCACTTCCTTGGGTTTCTTCTCGGGTTTCGGCGGCGGTGTCAAGCCTTCATGCGCTTCAGTCCGTCCCATCCGATAAAGTTTGGTGCCACATACGGAACAAGTCCCAATCGTGACGGGAGACCCCTTTGCATTGAAATCGGCGACAGGGTTTTTCATTTCGCGCTTGGTCTTGCACTTCATGCAATATGCTTCCATAGATTCCTTTTTTCATATCATTGCGAGGGGCGCTCGTGGCAGCGAAGCAATCCCCACTTTATCAAGAGATTGATTCATCGGGCTGAAGCCCTCCTCACAAAGACATGTAATTATAAATATTTCTCCTGATTATGCTTCTTCAAATGTTCCACTACGTTCTTCACTTTTTGCGATTGATCCGTCTTGCAAACCATTAAAACATCACCAGCATCTACAACGACAATGTCATCCATTCCGATCGTGACAATGAGCCTCTGGTCGTTCATGCTATATACCAGCGTATTATGCGTATCCAGCCCAAGATGCTGGGCATTCGCCGCCACATTTCCATTCATGTCTGGTAAAAGGACTTCGAACAACGAATCCCACGAACCGACATCGCTCCAGCCAAGGCCACCCGCCGGCAGAACTGCGACACGTTCAGCCTTCTCCATAACGCCATAGTCCACGGTTTGAGATTGCAAATCATACCAAAGTTCTTGTATGACATCTCCTTTTTGAGGAGTATTCCATGCGGATGCAATCTCATTCACTGCATGGGATAACTCAGGCATCTGGCGCTTGATCTCAGCCAGTATAATGTCTGTGCGCCAGACGAACATACCGCTATTCCATGAATGGTCACCGCTCCGCAACAACTGCTGTGCCGTTGCTTCATCAGGTTTTTCCTTGAAGCTCCGCACCATGTATACGGGATACTTATAACCACCTTCCAATGGTTCGCCCTGTTGAATGTACCCATATCCTGTTGAAGGATATGTCGGAGTGATACCCAGCGTTACCAGATATCCCTTTTCGGCCACTTCAAACGCCGTATGGAGAAGATATTGGAACAGGTCCTGGTTGCGGATATGATGGTCGGCGGTCTGTATCGCCATCACAGCCTGGGGATCTCGTTTTTGAAGTACGGCAGCCGCCAATGCTACCACAGATGCAGTACCGCGCGGCGCAGGCTCGATCAAATAGTTCTCTTTAGGGATGGAAGGAACCTGCTCCTGCATCACACGAGCCTGTTCTTCAACAGTTACAACAAGGATCCTATCATGCGGAAAGAGTTTCTCCAGGCGTGCAACTGTGCTTTGAAACATTGAATCTTTGCCAAGCAGGGGTAGCAGTTGCTTTGGTGTTTCTTTTCGGGAAATGGGCCAAAGACGGGTACCTCCACCTCCAGCCATGATGACAGCGTATGTGTGTTCCATATTATCTTATACCGAGTAGTCGGACTGCTCCTCTCGTACAGCCACGTAATTCATACCGCCCACCTGACGCACCGTGCCCTTTCGTTCCATCTACGCCAGCGCGGCAGATACTTTCTCGATCGGCAGTTCAGATTGACTTCGTATTTCATCCACATGCAAGGGTTCAATACCCAGCACGCTCAATAGTTTTGCTTCAGTTGGATCACTGGACATGATCTTGCACGCAGATTTTTGTTCACCGACACGGGTGATATCCAATGCCTGCATCAGGTCATTGACACTCAACAATGGATGTGCGCCTTTCTGGATCAATTTGTTCGTGCCCTTGCTTTGAGGTGCAAGTATACTACCAGGCACCGCAAAGACTTCGTGTCCTTGCTCCGCGGCAAATTCAGCAGTGATCAAAGCGCCGCTTGTTTCGCCTGCTTCGATTACAACTACAGCTAAGGATAAGCCCGAAATGATACGATTGCGTGGCGGAAAATTTGAAGCCTCCGGCGGCGTGCCGGGAGCATAGTCGCTGATAATCGCACCATGCTCCATCATTTTTTGGCAAGCCCACGATGTTCAGGCGGATAGATCTTATCCACACCAGAACCCAATATACCAATTGTTCGTCCGCCAGCCTTCAATGCGGTTTGATGAGCGATTGCGTCCACACCGCGCGCCAGACCGCTGATCACGGTCAACCCATTTGCGGCAAGGAAGGATGAAAGTTCTTCCGTGATCTGTCTTCCGTAAGGAGTCACATGCCGCGTTCCGACAATTGCAACAGCGAACAAGTCATCCGGAAGGTATTCGCCACGAATATACAACACAGGCGGCGGCTGATCAATTTCCTTCAATCGTTGCGGATATGCCTCATCCTGCCACGTCAGGATCTTAATTTCCTGTTTCTCGATCTTTTCCCAGACTTGATCCAGATCGACATTTTCTCTGGCAGCAACGACACGCTCGATCAATTTCAACCCAAGACCTGCTCCCGCCAAATCAGCCGGTGACGCCCTGCATGCGGACAGCGCCGATGCCTTTGATGATGTTGAAACCTATTCAGTATTTCTTATCGTCCATAATTACTCCGCTGGTTGAGTAGGGCGAAGCCCGTATCGAAACCAGCATGTAACCACCAATCAAAATATTACTTGAAAACTTGGTGGTTTCGATACGAGCCTCACTCCGTTCGGCTCTACACAACCACCAAGGTACCTTCTACAATCCTTCGAGCAGATGAACTCTCAGAAAACTGCGCTCAATATCCAGGTCCAGAATGACCGAGGGGATGTTGGGCAGGAGGATCTCTTTACCGGAGACACCCCGCACTACATACACATCATTCGCGCCCGTCTCCAATATTTCTACCAACTCGCCAAGCGGATTGTCGTTTTCGTCCAGGACTTTCAATCCCAGCAATTCATGCTTGTAATGCTGACCTTCAGGCAGCGGCACATCATCCGTCTGCACATACACCCACTGATTACGGTATAAACCTGCATCCTCAGGCGTCTCGACATTTTGGAATTTTACGAGCAATCCCTTTTGATGAGGTCGTGCGCTGGCAATGGTCATAGGCTTGTAACTTTCACCTACGAAAACTTTTCTCCCCTTCTTCATGCGTTCAGGGAAATCTGTATGCAAGTCCATGATGATCTCGCCCATCAACCCATGCGGACGGCGTATAAATCCCGCGCTCAAATAAAGAGGCTCGCCTGTTGGCGAGCCTGTATTCTTCTTATCAGCCATTACTCTGGCTCTACCACGTCGAGTGTGGCTTGCTTGCCTTCTTTTTCAGCCGCCACCCGTAACAACGTGCGAATGGAGTTGGCAACCTTGCCGCCTTTTCCAATGACGCGTCCCATATCGTCCTTGGCAACACTCAACTCGATGCGAAACTTGGAACCACCTCCCATCTCGCGCACCTGTACTTCTTCAGGGTGATCCACCAACGACTTGGCGATGTATTCGATAAATTCTTTCATAATAATGCCTTGTGTCAATGCGAGGACGAAATCATGAAAACCATCCTCGCAATGACAAAAATTTTATTTCTCGGTCTTACGAGGCGCACCGCGCGTGGCTTCGGCGGCTTTGGCTTCTTGCACGAGAGTCTCAACAGACTCACCCTTCTTGAAACGTTCCCAGCGATCCATAGTGCCGGCAGATTTGAAAACCTGGCCAACGGATTCAGTTGGCAAAGCGCCGTTCTTCATCCAGTGGAATACGCGGTCTTCCTTCAAACTGATCGTTGCAGGTTGGGTTCGGGGGTTGTAGAAGCCCAGGATCTCCAAAAAGCGACCATCGCGAGGGGATTCGCTGTCCGCGGCGACGATGCGATAGGTGGGCTGCCCCTTCAAACCGATACGACGTAAACGTAAACGAACCATCTTTCTTTACTCCTTGATATGTTTTGCGTTCCAGAACGGCATAGAGGTGTGCGTGAAAGGACGCATGCGGGCTGAAATCGCAGGCGTTATTTTACCAGAGATTATCCCGGGAGCGTGAATGAAATCTTCGTTCCCTGTTCTGCATCATTTTCCGCCCAAATTCTTCCTCCATGCGCCTCGATCAAATATTTCGCGATGGACAACCCCAACCCCATCCCACCAGAATCACTGGATTTATAAAACCGCTCGAAGATATGAGGCAGATCAGCCGGATCGATCCCCGGTCCATTATTCTGGACAAAAATCAACGCTTCCTTTTCTGGAACCGATCCTGATTCAGTCAACCCAACCTTTACCACACCCTGACCTGGCGTATAGCGCAACGCGTTCCCGATCAAATTCGACAGCACTTCACGCACACGTTGAGGGTCAATATTAACTTCCTCCAACATGTTCAAATCCAGATTAAGTACTATTGCCTTTTCCTTGATCTGCGCTTCAAAACCCGCCACAGTATCACGGATCAACTCTCTCAAATCCGTGGGCTCTTTCTTCAAAAGCAGGGCACCGCTTTCCGCGAGAGCCAGCGTCCGCAGGTCTTCGATCAAGCGTGAAAGGACCTGTGTCTCTTCCTGAATGGACTGCAACCGTGCTTCATCCGCAGGATACATCCCATCGAGAATACCTTCCACGTTCCCCTGTATCACCGTCAAAGGTGTCCGCAACTCATGCGACACATCCGCGAGCATGTTGCGCCGCTGCATGTCATTCACTTGCAACCGCTCCGCCATCGAATTGAATCCATGCAGCAGCGTGCGGACTTCGGGTGGTCCCTTAACCTCCACACGGACGGAAAAGTCACCTTCTGCAACCTTGTTCGAAGCATCCACCAATTCATCCAGCGGTCTCGACATGCGTCGTAAACTCCGTGCGGCTAAAAAGACCGTAGCAATCAAAATGAAGAAGCCTGCAACTCCAAACGGGAAAATAATGTCGGGCTGTTCGAGCGGCGGCACTCCATGAAACTCAATAAATGGAGCAAGAATAACCCGAAGTAATGCCAGAAAACCTGTAAAAGCAAAGAAGGTAAATAACAGGAAGAAGCATCCCATCCTGCGAAAGAACGGGGTGCCGCGCATGTGACGCCAGCGTTTTGGGGGCCACTCTTCATTCTCGGGCCACCAGGGAGGACGTTGACGGTGTGAAAAGCGAGGGTGATTGTTCATATGTAGTATTCGTCCTGAGCGGAGTGAAGCGCAGACGACACTTGCGCCTGCCGCAAGTGCAGGTAAGGACGGACAACTTGCAAACCTGTGCTTCGACCACATTTGCCTCTAGGCTCATGCCGCTCAGTGCGAGAGGACTTATTTATCCGCAAATTTATACCCTACACCATAAACAGTCAAAATATATTTCGGTTCACCCGTTTTGACCTCAATTTTACGCCGGATGTTCTTGATATGAGCGTCTATTGCACGCTCGTAAGACTCGAACGCCACGCCGTGAATGGCATCCAGCAATTGGGCGCGGGTGAAGATCCGCCCAGGCTGGTGAGCAAGCGTTGCGAGCAATTCGAACTCGGTTGGGGTCAACTGTTCGATCTCACGCTTCTCGGCAGTGACTCGCATACGCGGTACATCCAAGGTCAAGTCTGCAACGCGGATCATTTCGGAGCCTGCGCTGGTTGCATTCTCGATCCGCCGAAACACCACGCGGACGCGCGCCACCAATTCCTTGGGGCTGAATGGCTTGGTCATGTAATCGTCCGCGCCGAGTTCGAGCCCAATGAGTTTGTCCGATTCTTCGGAGCGGGCGGTCAGCATGATGATCGGGGCGTTGGAGGTTTTGCGAAACTCACGGGTAAAGTCCAGCCCATCGAGGTGTGGCAAGCCCAGGTCCAGGATGACCGCATCTGGTTTTTCAGTCTTCGCTAGGGACAGGGCTTTCATTCCATCGTGTGCCACTAAAACGCCGAATCCCGCACGTTCCAGATAATCCTGCACCAGTTGGGTGATCTTGGGTTCGTCATCCACAACAAGGATCGATTTCATATCAAGGCAATTATAACTTTTCTACAACCAACGCCGCGTACGACTCTTGTATTCCTGCCATGCCGAGCCAAACGCACGAGACAGTGTCTGTTCTTCCATGTTGATATATATCCGATCCATCAGGACGGCAAATGCAAAGACAACCATGTATGGCGTCAACGACCCCAACAAAATCAACACAAAACCAAGATACATCGGATTTCTTGTGAAACAATACATGCCTGATGTAATCCAAGCTGTAGAAACCTCAAAGGGAGATACAGTCGTATTGGCCTTTTGAAATGGCTGGTCGGCATTGAGGTTGATTACTACACCCAAAATAAGCGGGATAACCCCTAACAGATTCCACGGAAATGGAACGATCGCGGCGACCGGTAAGGCAAAATGCAAAATGACCACTGCAAAGATGGCGATCAAAAGATATGTTGGCGGTTTGATCTTATAAACTTTCATCGATGCCTCAATTCTTTTTCAGGGACACGGCAATACCGTGTCCCTGAAAATTACAATCCACTATTCTTTCCTTTCCTCGGTCGGTTCTCCACCCTTCTCAGGGACTTCGTGTACCCTTTTATGCCACTCCGCAAACATCGGCGGGACACCACCTTCCCAGTGCCTGCCCCACGGACCACGATGACCCATATATCCCCAGCGCGGACCCCAGACCATCAAGCGAAATGCTTTCATCGCAAGGAAGAAGAGGAAAAGCGGGATGAGGATGCCGAAACAACCAAGCCCAAATCCGAATGGACGATGGAAGGGCATGCCATAACCATAATATGGCGCAGGAACTGCCTCACCAGATGGGGCTTCAATGGTGACGGGCGAACCCTGGACAACTCCTGCGCGGAAAGCAAAGAAGCCAATGCCAGCGATTGCGGCGATCAGCACCAAAGCCGAAACAATACGCAAACCAATTTTTCCGTTCATGTTCTACTCCTTTGTTTGAACTTATAACAGGAGTATAGATTTTGGTTATGAATTGAATGTGAAGAGAGGATGGAGAAAATGGGTTTGACCCAAGAAAAAAAATTTAAACCCAAAATTTACCCACATTATGGTCTGAAAATTTATATCGATTTAAGCCACTCTATCCGAACAACTTCCCCAACCCCTTCCCACCTGTTTTCTGGAACATCTTCATCATCTTCTGCGCCTCGCGGAACTGCTTGATCAAGCGATTCACGTCCTGCACTTCCATGCCGCAGCCAGCCGCGATACGTCTTCTGCGGGATGCATTCAAAATATCGGGGTCGCGGCGTTCCTTGCGTGTCATCGAATTAATGATTGCTTCGGTTTGTTTAAAATTCTTCTCAATGTCTTGTGGGTCGATTTGACGGGCGGCCTGTCCCATCTGCCCGGGCAGCATGTCCATGATCTGCGCCAGCGGTCCCATTTTTTTCATCTGCTTCATCTGGTCGAGCCAGTCTTCGAGCGTGAATTGTCCCTTCATCATGCGCTCGGCAGATTTCTGCGCAACTTCCTGATCGAACGCGGCTTCTGCTTTTTCGATCAATCCGATCATATCGCCCATACCCAATACTCGCGAAGACAAACGAGATGGGTCAAATGCTTCAAGCGCATCCAGCTTTTCACCGGTGCCAATGAACTTGATCGGCACCCCCGTCACCGACCGGATCGAAATCGCCGCGCCACCGCGCGAATCACCATCCATCTTGGTCATCATCAAGCCCGTGATGGACACGTTATCGCGGAATCCCTGCGCAATGTTCAATGCTTCCTGACCGATCATGGCATCAACCACAAGCAGGATTTCCACTGGTGGGACTTTATCCACAATAGCCCTTAACTCATTCATCAGCTCCGCATCCAACTGCGACCGACCGGCTGTATCCACGATCATGACGCTGTATCCACCTTTTTCCGCTTTCTCAAAAGATCGCTTCACAAGTTCAGGTGGTTTGACGTTCAAATCCGCTTCCACCGGAACATCGATCCGTTCGCCGAGTTGCTGCAATTGCGTCACTGCCGCGGGACGATATGGGTCTCCGGCAACAAGCATCACTCGCTCACCTTTCGAACGGAGTATCTTCGCCAGCTTTCCCGCACCAGTCGTTTTACCCGAACCCTGTAAACCAACCATCATCACCACACGCGGTTTGGGACCGGTGAGATTCAATGGTGCAGGCTCACCGAGTGTTTGGATCAACTCTTCGTTAACGATCTTGATGATTTGCTGCCCAGGTACCAATGCTTTGGATACTTCCGCGCCGATGGCACGTTCACGTACACGTGCAATAAATGCTTTAACGACACTAAAATGCACGTCTGCTTCAAGGAGAGCAAGGCGCACTTCGCGCATGGCTGCATCCACATCCGCTTCGGAGAGTTTGCCGCGTTTGCGAAGTTGGTCAAATACTTGATTGAGTCGGTTGGTTAGGTTTTCGAACATAGTTGTTAGTGGCACGTCATGGCGAACAGGACGCTTCGCTCCGCTCAGAGTGACATGAAGAGTGGATTCCTTTTCAGGGTAGGCAAGGATTGTAGTGGCGAAGCAGGTTCAGGTCAAGAGAGAAGCGATGCACATCCTTGAATGTGTTTCGACTGCGCTCGTGTCACTCGCTCCGCTCAACGCGAGAAGTTTGCTTGACAATCCCCATATCACCAAGTAAAATCACGGACGCTTAACAACAAAATACCTCTGCCGAGATAGCTCAGTTGGTAGAGCACGCGACTGAAAATCGCGGTGTCCACAGTTCGATTCTGTGTCTCGGCACTCTCGGCAGAACGTCAGCCGAATGCGGGCGTAGTTCAGTGGTAGAACGTCTCCTTGCCAAGGAGAAGGTCGTGAGTTCGAATCTCATCGCCCGCTCAGTTCGTTAAAATGGCGTCGTGGCCAAGTGGTAAGGCAAGGGTCTGCAAAACCCTCATTCAGGGGTTCGAATCCCCTCGACGCCTCTAGAAATCATTGCTTTTTTTTCTCGACGCCGGAAGGCGTCTATTTATTTCAGGGAGACAATACGAAAATATCACGTACACGCGAACAACTTTGTTTTATAATGCTCAATAAATATCGGAAAGGGGGATGCTACTTAAGATAATAGGAATTATTTATTAAGATGAAAATTCTGTACGTTGAAGATGAGATCGCCCATGTGGAACTTGCACAACGAACCCTTGAGGATAATTTTAGGGAGGGTTTTGTTCTGCTTCATTGCGAATCCTATCAAGAAGCGCTGAATATCATCAGCCAGGAAAAAGATATCGATGTGGTCCTGTCAGACCTGCGCCTGCCAGACGGTTCAGGGCTAGACCTGTTGAAACGGATACAGGAAAAACCGGCACATCCGGCTGTGGTACTTGTCACCGGACAGGGTGATGAAGAGGTGGCGGTTGCCGCACTCAAGGCAGGCGCTGCAGATTATCTCGTTAAACAAAGCGATTATCTGCATCGTTTACCTATTGTCATCTCAAATGCAGTTGCACAAAACAATCTTGAACGCGAACAGGCAGAAAAACTCGAAGCCCAAGCAAGATATCAATCCCTTGTAGAGCAGACACCTGCGGTAGTTTTTTTGGATACACTGGATGAAGTTGAAACAACCATCTACATAAGTCCCCGAATAGAGGAATTGACTGGGTTCTCTCCGGAAGAGTGGAAGTCTGGTGCTTTTTTCTGGGAGGATCAAATATTTTCCGAAGACAGGGGAAGAATCCTGGAATCGGACAGGAAAACTCATGAGGAGGGAAGTCGTTTCGAGGAGGAATATCGCTTTATCCGAAAAGATGGGCGTGTGGTTTGGATCAAGGAGGATACAAACCTGATCACCGACAAGGATGGGAAGCCGCTTTATTGGCAGGGGATCATGATCGACATTACAAAGGACAAGCAGAACGAAGCCGCATTGAAAAGGCAGTTGATGGAGTTGCGCGTTCTGAATGCCATCACCCTTGCAGGTACAGAGAGCAATTCTGAAGATGAGATCATCGAAAGGGTCATTCAGATTGCCACAACAGTCTACAATGAAGTCTGCGGCGTACTATTGCTGAATGAACAGGCAGATCTTTTAGCCCCCCACCCATCCTACTTTGGGGCAAATGTTGAAAACTGGAACGATGGCGTGCCACTTACACTGGGTGTTACCGGAAAGTCAGTGAGGGCTGGAATACCAATCCGGCTCGGAGATATAGAAAAGGAACCCTCTTTCATTGAGATTGCTACAGGTATACGCTCGGAGTTGTGCGTTCCCATTCGAGTCAACAAAAGAATCATCGGCGTTTTCAATGTGGAGAGCAGGAGACAGAATGCTTTTGACGAGGAAGATGAACAATTCCTGGGCACGATAGCTGGCACACTCGGAACAATTTTGGAAAATGTCCGGTTGTATGAAACAGAACGCAAGCGGCGTGAGGAGGCGGAATCTTTGCGGGAGGCAACTGCGGCGCTCAGTACGCACATCGAAATTGCCCCTCTGCTCGAACAAATACTCGATTCCATCAAGAAGATCGTTCCATACGATAGCGCATCCATCTTCTTTCAAACCAGTGGGGAAATGGAGATTGTGGCAGCAAGAGGGTTTTCACCCGAGCATGAGATTGTCGGAAGGAGAGTACCAAACACTGCCAAATGGAGTGAAGTTGTAAACACACGCCAGTTCCTCATCATTCCTGACGCGCAGGCAGACTATCGTTTTGAAAACTGGGATGCATCGGGAAAGATTCGTGGCTGGATTGGCGTACCAATGGTTTCACAGGATAAAGTTGTCGGGTTCATCAACCTTGACAGTCACCGGGTCAATGCTTTTTCGGAACGTGACGCGACGCTCGCGCAAACCTTCGCCAACTCCGCAGCTGTGGCAATCCAGAATGCGATCCTGTTCAATGCAGAAAGGGAACAACGCAAACGCGAAGAATCCATGCTGGAACTAATGCGCATTACCACATCGACTCTGGAGCTGGACGCGGTCATGCAAACCATCCTTCAACACATGCTCACTCTGATCCCAAGCGACTCGGGCACGATCCAGCTGCTTGAAGGCAATAATCTGCGCATCACAGCCACCCAAGGGTTCAAACAAAACATCCTCTCGGCAGGTCAACTACTCAGACTGGAGGACTCGCTCCTCAAGCAGCATGCTCTGGAAACCAGGCAGCCTGTTCTGGTCAATGACACGCAGCAGGATACCGACTACAGGTATTTCGAAAGGGCAGAAGCCGCCAAATCCTTCATGGCAATCCCCCTCGTATATAAAGGAACGCCAATCGGTCTGGCTACATTGGACAGCCGTCAAGTAAACCACTACACACGTGAAGATGCCGATTTTGCATTTGCCATTGCAAACCAGGCAGCCATCGCAATCGGAAATGCCAGGTTATACCAGGAGGCAATACAGGCATCAGAACGTCGTGCTGTATTACATCGCATCAGTCAGGAGATAATCCGGTTTACACAAGACTACGAGAAAATCTATTCAGCAATTCACGAAGCGGCAGGCAAATTGATGCCGTGCGATGTCTTTTTGATTACTTTGCAGGATAATGCAAAAAATGAGATTATATCCGTCTATGCTGTGGAAGACGGTCAGCGGTACCCACCACAAAAAGTACCCGCCCAAAAGGGGTTTACGGCAGATATCATCAAGAGCGGAAAAAGCCTGATACTGAAGAATGAGACAGACATTGCAAAAATACACGTGGTGCGTTTTGGCACCTCAAAACATGTACAATCTCTTGTAGCAATTCCAATGCAGATTGGAGGGAAGATCATTGGAACGATCTCGGCACAGTGTTATCAACCATACGCGTACGGTGAGGAGGAGCAATCGCTCCTGGAAATGCTGGCAACCCATGCTGCGACCGCAATCGAGAATGCCCGCCTGTTCCAGGAGGAAAAACGCCGCACCGAGATCATTGAAACATTGGTGGATATTGCCAATGAGATCGCCACAACACAGGACATCATTCCCGTTCTGGACAAGATCACCCAACGTGCCATGGATCTGTTGGCTGCCAACCATGTCGCAATCTATCTGCTTCATGATGACAACGACACCCTCAAGGTAATCAGCGCCCAGGGAATACACAGACAGGAATTATTTACCCAAATCATGAAGGTTGGTGAAGGAATTACAGGGAGTGTGGTTGCCAATGGCAGGTCTGAGATCATTGATCTGGTTGCAAGTGATAAAAGAAGACTCCACCTTCCAGGCACACCCATGGATGACGCCGAGCATGAAACCATGATGTCATCCCCATTGATCCTGCGCGGTAAATGCATCGGCGCTGTCAATGCTTGGAGGCTTCGAAACAGTGGTGTGTTTAATCAGGTTGAGTTGAGTTTCCTCACCAGCATCGCGAATCAGGTGTCTGTGGCGATCGAATCGGCAAACCTTTTCAAAGAAACGGTTCGCAGGGCACAGGAATCCGCTGCAATTGCAGAAGTTGGACGCGATATCTCCTCCACGCTTCAATTGGATGTGGTCCTTAACAGGATCGCTACTTACGCCATGAACTTATTGAACAGCGAAAGCAGTGCCGTTTATCTTCCTGACCCAACCAAACCGGTCCTGCATGCGATTGCCGCACAAGGCCTGGATGCGGATGAGATCATGAATGATCCGTTGGAAATAGGTACAGGCATCCTCGGCGATATTGCAAAGAGCAAAGTTGGAGAGATTGTCAATTACACAGTCAAAGACCCGCGCGCGATAGTCATCAAAGGCACGGAAATGCTTTCCCATGAACACATCATGGGCGTCCCGGTTCTTGAAAAAGACCAGTTGACCGGGCTGGTCGTGGTATGGCGGAGCGGAAATGACTATGAATATAAACCATCCGATCTGGATTTTCTGGGAAGCCTCGCACAACAGGCTGCCACAGCGATAAAAAATGCCCGTTTGTATGATGAAGCACAACGACGTCTCAAAGAAGTAGAGTCCATTAACAGATTGTCATCTTCCTTGCGGGAGACTCAATCACAAACGGAAATGTGCAATATCCTCCTCGATGAGACCCTCGCCATGTTGAACACAAAAAACGGATCTGTCTGGATATTAAAACCTTCCTCAAACTTGATTGTCCAGCGCGCGGCAAGAGGTGCTGCCACACACGTCAAAACGACACGACTTAAATTCGGCGACGGAATTGTTGGGCATGTACTCGCCACGGGCAAGCTCTATATTTCGCCTGATCTCAAAAACGATCCACATCTCTTTGAAAACAACCGCGAGACGGTGCTTGATGGTTATGGAGGGGCTGGTATTCCAATCCATTCAACCGACGGAGTCCTGGGGGTGCTGATGACACAACTAGAATCAAGCCGCCGGGTGGAAGATCACATCAACCTGTTGACTACTCTTGCTGGGATTGCAGGCAATGCCATCCATCGCGCGGATCTATTTGATCAAAGCCAGGAACAGGTTCGCAAACTGACCACCTTGCGCGATATCGACTCAGCCATCGCCTCCTCCACGGACCTGCGCGTGACTCTCAACATATTAATGGATCATACGATGAGGCATCTCAAAGTAGATGCAATCGATATCCTTCTTTATCATGCTGAACTTCAAAGCCTGACGTACCTGTGTAGTGCAGGATTCCGTTCTGCATCCCCCACCCGGCCATTGATGAGACTCGGTGAAGGGATGGCAGGGCAAGTCGTTATGAAGGGGAGGATCGAACAGATCCCGATCCTTCAGGAGTCGAGCGAAGCGCGTCATGATCCGCTATTGTTTAGCGAAGGTTTTGTCTCTTATATTGGCGTCCCGTTGATCGTAAAGGGACTGATTAAAGGTTTATTTGAACTCTATCATCGCTCACCATTCGAACCCAACGATGAATGGATGCAATTCATGCAGACGCTTGCCGGGCAGGCTGCGATCGCGATCGACAACGCCCAATTGTTCGACAACCTGCAACGCTCCAACCAGGAAATCAGGCAGGCATATGACACAACACTGGAAGGGTGGGCGCGTGCACTCGAATTACGGGACCGCGAAACAGAAGGTCATACCCGCCGCGTAACTCAAAAGACCATGGACTTGGCACGTTTCATGAATATCAGTGAGGATGATCTGGTCAACATCTATCGTGGTGTGTTATTGCACGACATCGGCAAGATGGGCGTACCAGACCAAATCCTGAGAAAGACAGGACCTCTTACAGATCCTGAATGGGCAGAAATGCGCAAACACCCCCAACATGCGTTCAACCTGCTCTCCCCTATTCCATATCTTCGCCCGGCGCTCGATATTCCTTATTGTCATCATGAACACTGGGATGGGAGCGGTTACCCACGCGGGCTCAGGGGTGAACAAATACCGCTGGCAGCGCGTATCTTTTCGGTTGTAGATATTTGGGATGCCCTGCTCTCAGACCGCCCCTATCGAAATGCATGGCCCGAGGATAAAGTGATCACCTATATCAAGGATATCTCAGGTACAGTTCTGGATCCGGGCGTTGTAAAAGCGTTTTTGAAAATGTTCGAAGAAGAGAAATCAAAAACGGGATGGTGACATCACCATCCCGTTTTTGATTTATTTCACTCGCAGGAATTTCCGCTTACCGACCTGCAGAACGCCAGAGTGGGGGAACGGGACATCCCCTCGTTCCAAAACTTCACCATCCAAACGCACACCTTTCTGATCGATCAAGCGCCGCGCCTCGCTCTTGCTGGACGCCATCTCCGCGGCAAGGATCACATCCAGGACGGACTGACCATCGGTCAGCTGGAACTCAGGCATTTCATCCGGCACTTCCTTCTTCTGGAAGGTCTTGACGAACGCATCCTGCGCGGACTGGGCATCTGCATCCCCATAGAAAATGGACGTTATCTCGAACGACATCCTCATCTTCCCATCACGCGGATGCATTTTTCCAGATGCCAAACCCTTTTCAAACGCATCGATCTCCTGCGGACTCCAGCGCGTGGCAAGACGCATGTACGTGCCCATCGCTGCGTCGGGAATGGACATTAACTTTCCATACATATCCTCCGCACCCGTATTGATCGGTACGATATTGCCCGTAGATTTGGACATCCGCTGGATACCATCTGTGCCAGGCAGAATGCCGGTAATGATACCTACGAGCGGTTGCTGTCCCAATGCCTCCTGTAATTTCCTTCCCGCCACGATGATATTGAACAACTGGTCAGTGCCACCAACCTGAACATCAGTTTGCAACGCAGCAGCGTCATAACCCTGCATCAGGGCATAGAAGGTCTCGTGCAGGTAAATGGCCTCACCTTTTTCAAGACGTTTCGAAAAATTATCGCGTGCCAAAAACTGCTGCACGGTGAAGTTTTGCCCGAGCCTGATAAGATCAACCAACGACAATTCGCTCAGCCATTCGCCGTTATAGCGGATCTTGGTCTTCTCGCGGTCAAGCACACGGAAAGCCTGCTCGGCGTACGTCTGCGCGTTGTGGGCAACCTGTTCCTCGGTCAGAATCGGACGTGCCTTATTCTTGTCTGAAGGGTCACCCACCAGCGCGGTGTAGCTCCCGATCAGAAAGGTAATCTCGTGTCCAAGATCCTGAAACTGACGCAATTTACGCATTGTGATCGTATGTCCCAAGTGCAGATCGGTCGAAGTGGGATCGTAGCCGCAATACACGCGCAGAGGTCTTCCCTCTTTTCCGGCATCGATCAGGCGTTGGCGTAGTTCATTGGTCATTGCCTGTTTCAGCTCTTCGTCACCATATTCCGTGCCCTGCATCAATAGTTCAACCTGTTCTTCAATATTCATAGTACCTCTCTGAAACCATCATTTGTTGATGGGAAATTGACAAACAAAAACGCGCCCTTGATGGTGGGCGCGTTCGGATACACCATCGGATGGTTTACAGATGGCGATAATAATATGCGGTCACAAATTGGAACTCAACCATGCGGCCATTATATCATCACTGACCAAGATTGAAAGCAAAGGACCATGGACCTTTGACCGAGTAGAACTCATCGCTGTAAACGATCTGTTCCGCTTCTTCCTGCGACATTGTATCTGGTTTGCTTACGATCTGCATGGTCTGCACCCCGCCCGAATCCATGCAAGCCAATTGGATGGCGGTGCCGCGCTCATTGAGCGTCTGTTGGATTTTGGGCATATAGATCGAGCAATATTCCTCCGCACGCGGCGGCGCGGCAAGGGCTTCAATCGTGACAATCGCATTGGTCAGATCCGCGTCGGGAGGTATGTTGAAGAAAGAGAGATCGTCACATCGTACGCCAGATTGCCCTTCCACAGCCTCTTGCAAGCTTAACATGGTGGCGCCAAAATCAATAACCGAGCCATCTACATACTGCAAACTCGCCCCCCAAATCGACCAATCCGATGTGTCCAGCAAAGTGTAGCAGACTTCTGCATGAACTTCCTTGCCATCGCGCCAGGCGCGATTTGCCTGCACCACGATCCCGCTGGTAGCTTGGACGGGAGCAACAGCCTGCGCCTCCAGAGTAGGATAGGATGGGTCAATGTACGCAGTAGGTAACGCGGGCTGTGCACCTGACAGAGGTGCCAGGTTGCAAGCCGAAAGAAACAAAACAAGTAAAACGAAAATTCTTTTCATGAGTCTCCTAATTCGTCGCCAGCATGACTGGCGGATTCCATTATCACTTGAAAATATCCTTTACAGCATCCTGCAAGGTTGGAAATTTGAATTTGTAGCCAAGTTCGAGCAGGCGTTTGGGCTGGGAGTAGCTGCCTTCTGTAATCATCACACTCATTTCACCAAGAGGAATTCTTAGCAAAAAGGCTGGTAAATGAAACCAATATGGACGGTGCAGTTCTCTGGCTACGATCCGCATGAAATCGGCGTTGGAGGTGGGAGTTGGGGCGATCAAGTTGAACGGACCATGTGCGTTCTCATTTTGGAGAAGGTATTTAACGGCATCGACTTGATCGTCAATGTGGATCCACGGAGTGGCTTGTGTTCCGTCACCGAAGTTGCCGCCAAAGAATAATTTCACCGGTAGTGCCATAAGCGGAAACAATCCACCACGCTTTGAAAGGATAACTGCTGTGCGGACAATAACACGCCGCACAGCAAACTCTTCAATGGATTTAGTTGCATCTTCCCAGGTGACTGTAAGTTGAGCAGGGAAATCATCCGCGGCGGGTGCGAATTCATCTGCGATACCTTCGTTCCGCAAACCATAACGATTGATGCCGGAGATTTGTACGAAAACACTTGGGCGGCGCGCAGCTTCTTTTATGGCAGAGGCAAGTGCCAGTCCAGGGATGACGCGGGAGTCGATGAATCTCTGTTTCTGTTGCTTTGTCCAGGGCCAGTGATCGAGTCCATATCCTGTCAAATTGACAACTGCATCCATTTCGTTGACGCGGTCGCCCCACCCCATTGTTGTTTTCCCGTCCCAGTGAATTTGGTTCGGTTGTTTTTGTTGTCTGCGAGTCAGGATAAAAACCTTGTGCCCATCCTGTTCAAGCGATTTCGAGAGGGCGGATCCGATGAAACCAGAACCGCCAGCTATCAAGACATTCATTTTTTACTCCTGAATGACAGGTTCGTGTCATACTGAAAAGCAGATTTTACGAAAAGTGACAACTGGCATATAATCGTGCCTGTTACAGAGGCAGAATGCACGAACCAGTTCTGGTGCTAAACGCCAATTTCGAACCGATCAATGTCTGTACCACACGCCGTGCGGTGGGATTGCTCCTGGCGGGCAAAGCCGATATGGTGATGAACGGACGCGGTCACATAAAAACTGTAAAGCAATTGATCCCGCGCCCTTCGATCATCCGGCTGGAACTGCAAATCCACCGTCCGAGACCGCGTGTCAAGCTGACACGCCGTGAGGTGTTTCGACGCGACAATTATACCTGTCAGTACTGCGGGAAGCACGAGGGCGGTATGACGGTGGACCACGTGATCCCGCGTCACATGGGTGGCAGGCATGAGTGGACAAATGTGGTGACAGCCTGCCCGCACTGCAATCACCGCAAGGGCGGACGCAAGGTGGAGGAGGCACACATGCACCCTCACCATTTCCCGAAGGAGCCACCTGCAAGCGCCATGTACATCTTCGGTAAACATTTGAACGAATATCGTGAATGGGAACCGTATATCAACGGATGGTAAGCGATAAAAAAGTGACAGTCACCTCCAAGGTGACTGTCACTTTTTTTTCCTGGAAAATATTTTACTCGATAGTTGTATTTTGAAAAAAAGCGCCAAAAAATTACGCCGCGGCGTAAGCCTGTTGTTTGGCGAATAAATACGAAAATAATTCCTGCGCAGGCTGTCCTTGTTCAAGTTGTCGGGAAGCGTAAAGGATGAGCGTTTCGATGAGCGACTGAGCTTGTTGGCGGCAGGCTTCCCCGATGGATTTGATCGGCAAACGACTTTGTTTCAATGAGGCTGGCAAACAGTCCAGGTGTAAAAACGAATAGGCCACGAACACCAGACACCAATGTTTCTGAATGGCTTTGGCATTGCGCATGCGATATTCATCAAAACCCAGATGTTCCTTACCATCCTGATAAAAGGTTTCAATCGGCCACCGTTGCAAGTAAGTCGAGATAATCTGAAACGCGCTCCAGTCCGCCCGATTGGAGACCAGAACAGCGTAGGTCCCCGTCAATTCCGCATTTTCAAAACTGATTACCAAGCGGACCTTGCCCAAGCCAGGAATGCGAACCGCCAGCGTGAAGGTCCAATAGGTTTGCTCGCCGACCTTGACGGCACGATACGCGTTGGCAGGGATGAGTGGCACCAAGTCCTCGACGCTGATATGCGGTCCCTCCAAAGCAACGCGCTTTCCCTGGGCATCCTTCAATTCAAAACTGTTGGTTTCCAGATTGCGGTTCTTTTTGAGAATGCTGATCCAGTCTTTTCGGCGACGGCGCAAAAAGACGGCAAACTCTTCGGAGAGATACCAACTATCGAACAACACCGTGCCAAAGGGCAATTTCCGCCCAATCGCGGCTTTCACCAGCTCCTCGGCCAGGTCAATCTTGGTTCGGAACTGTCGGTGTAATTCCTCAAATTCAAGGTCTTTCAGCAAGACCGGATCAACCTCTTTATGAAATTGGGCACGCTCTTTCTTCTTCATCGGTATCGCTCGGCCCGGAAAATGCTTCTGGACGAACTCTTCCCAGCGCGTCACTTCTTCGTAGCGCCGATAGAGGCGCAAATCCACTGGAAAGCGCACCGGACCACTGACATAATGACTTGTGACAGGGTTATGGGCCAGCGGATACGTTTGGTCTCCGTGATTGTAATGACGATCTACGTATTCAAACAAACTTCCGACATGTTCACATAAGGTGTCATCCAAGAGCAACACGGATTGTTCTTTTGCCAGGCGCACGGCTTTTGTCTGTTGCAGCATATACTTGACACGCTGGTCGTTCACTTGCTCTTCTAACCAGCGGTCTTTTGAAAAGTAGCGTGACAGGTTGGTCTTGTCTGAACTTTCCACCACACAGCGCGCAATGTTTGCCATACTTTTATTCGGCAAGACCATCAATCCCGTCAGGTAGTTCGCAAAGTGCTGAAATTGGCGACGGTTTTCGAATACATTGCGGAACACTTCCGCATGAGTTGCCACAAGTGGCGCAGGTTCGATGATTGGAAGTTGCATCAGGTTTCTACCCAGTTCGAGTGTGTGCCTGCAAGAATATCATGTTTGCCCAAAAAACGCTAAAATACAACTGTCGAG
>CAYTDB010000033.1:0-45690 GCA_964436455.1 uncultured Anaerolinea sp.
CGGACCACAACCCGGCGCTTTTTTATATCCCCCAACCGAACCCCCCCCCTCTTACCCGAGCACGCGCGAAACAATATCAGCGATCAGCAGCGCGGCAACAACCCCGCCGAGCCACGATATTTGACGCATAGACTGATTCAGACGGTCTACCAGAATAATTAAACCCGGCTTGTCAGATGTTCCTTGAAGCGCCATTTTATATTCGTCCATTTCGGCGCGCATCTGCCGGGTAGTGACCCGCTCCACCTGGCACACCGGGAAATCCCCCCCCTGTATAAGTTTCATCATTTGCGCCTGAACCTCTTTGACCTGCGCCACTTCATCCCGCAAGTCGTCCAGTTCAGCCTTGAATTGTGTAACGTTGACATTTGCCATGTCTTAGCCTCAAACATCAAAAGCCCACCCCGCGACCTCTGGGTGGGCTTCGATGTGCTTTTGGATTACTTGAATAGGGTACGGATGCCAGCCGGTCCGTCCGTGTAGAACGTGCGCAGAATGATTGTCAGCACCCCGGCGCCAAACAAGATCCACGGTTGATATTCTGGCGGTAACAGATTACTTTCGCGCAGCAGATCAAAAACCGCGATAAGCACCATGAACACGCCCAACAGATTCAACTTCCAGCCTTTGAAAAAATCGCCCATAGTTTACCCTTTCTTGAGTAGAAGTAACTACAAGTATTTTACCCCTATTCGTACCCATAAACAACTTTCAATGCATCTGAAAGGTCATTCGGCAGGTCTGGAAACGTGAGCATATAGCCGGCAATCTTTTTTATACGCGGCAGGTAATAGGCGCGCCACTCCACCGCCTTGCCGTTACCGTGAACAGATTCAACCTCCATGCTCATATCTTTGATAGAGTATCGCCTATCGTCCGGCTGGATGCAGAGCGCCAATGTCTGCCCCTGCTCAAACTGCGTCATACCGTGCCGCTGCGCAAGGTCATACAGCGTGTGGTAGTGACCCACCGACAAGAGCCGCCTGATCTGGTACTGGTAACGGAACTTGCCATCACCGCAGGGCATGGGGTGCATGCCGCAAACCTGGCGGTAGGTGCGGTAGGCGTGCGCGTACTTCTCCACCATGTCCACGCCCACACCACAGCGCGCGGCAAATTCCCGGGTGGCGCCTTCCAGGTTCAGCCCGACTACTTGGTGAGCCGCCCACGCCCTCGCCCACAATGCCCGGTTGCCCTTCTCCGTTGCGGTCTGGGCAATACCCAATAGATATTCCATGCGGGTTTCTATATCGAGCATGGACCCCTGCCCTTCTCGCACCACTCAAGCAAAGTCTCGAACGCCTGTTCTACTTGCTCATCCGTGGAAACGATGAACTTTGTAAACGGCAATTCAGCGAACACCCACTGTTCCCCCGGCGTGAGATCGTGCCCCTCTTTCCGATACGATTCGGGAGTTTTGACCTCCACGAACGCCAGGTAAGGACCGGCGAATATAACCCAGTCCATCCACGGACCCCCCAGCCGGCAAGTGTCATACGCGCCCACGGTATAGCCGCGTTTGTAGGCGCGGTACACCGTGTCACTGCCCAGGCGGGTGGTGGTCATCCCGCCGCAGATATAAGCCAAATAATCGCGCACGATAAAGTGATTACCGTCATGCCCCGCGGCATGCTTTGGGCGATTACCGTATGCCATTCTGCGCCTCAACTTCCTGCTTGTACTCGCTTGCCGTGGTCGGGGAGATACCCAGCGCCCGCGCAATGTCACGCGCCGAGCAGCCCGGATTATCCTGCATGTACTGACTCACTCTCATAAGCAACACCTGGTTATACTGCTTCGCCTTCTGTCCACTCTGTCCACTGGACACACTGGACACCTGCCCCTGTCCGCTGGACGCTTTGGCAAGCCGCGCTTGTGAGTTTGACAAACGCCGCTGCGCCTCGATCAAGGCAATTTGCGCCTGCGTCTGCGCCTCGATCAAGGCAATTTGCACCTGCGTCTTTTCAACTTCGCTCTTGTTTTCCTTAACCGTCTTTTCGTCCTGATCCATGAAATAAGAGTACACCCCATAAACCAGGTACGCGATAAGCGAAACCATAATCATGGAAACAAAAATCTGGCTGTTCGGGACGTTCAGGATACCAATCGCGGCAAAGATCACATAGCCGGCAATACCCACGGCGGCAAAGAACATTGCCTGCCAATCGCGCTTTTTGAGCGCCTTGACCGTCATTGCGCTTGCCAGCGCCCCGGTTGCCTCCAAACCCAGCCCGGAAATGATCGCAACCACAATTGCAATCGCCGGCGGGACGGTTGAAAGCGTCAAGCCGTGATACATGCCTGCCATCATCACGACAGCCGGCGCCAACGGGGTACCCATTGGGGCAAGAACGGAATAAATCTTTTGCAAATTCATGTCATTTGTCCTTTCCTACCACTCCCCCACCCCGCGAAAACGCCGCTACAGAACGCTACGCTACGGGACAGGGGGCTATTTTGGGATTAACTTACTTGGTGGGGGAGAGCCTTTGCGAAAAATATTCGGGATTCAAAACTTCATAACCGCGCCCCTTCTGGGCGATAACCCCGATGTTTTCCAGGTAGTCACGATACTGGGTGAATAGCTCATAGTCCATGCCCACACCCTCACCGTTGCGCATGTCATCGTTCCATCCGTGCTCAAGCACATACGCAGCCACCCGTGCTTCGCTCGTTATCTTGATGTTCGGTTTTCGGAAACGTGCCCCGCCCTTGCCCTCGGTCCACTCTGGCGCAATGGTCGGCGCCGGCGTGTACGGAACGTTGCTCAGGTTTATCATTTCCGCCCGGCGCTGGTCATTGTCCATTTTCAGCCGTTCCCCAAAGATGCGCGCCAGCCATCCGACAATGACCATTACCACGGCGGCGATGACCACCAATACCCCTGTCATAACATTGGCGCGCACCTGGGCGGTCTGTATTGCCTGCGCCGTGGGGGTGAGCGCCATCACGAAAAGGTACTGCTGGGTTGCTGTGGCCACAATCGCATTGACGCGCGTACTTTCCGCGTTGGCGGTTGCGCGCGCATCCGCGTGATAAACAGCGGTCTGCGTCCATGCCGGCACCTGCGCCGTCCAGGTCGCCATGTCCGCCGCGATCTTGTAATTCAGCTCCGCCTGTTGGTTTTCCCAGTACGCCCGTTGTACTGCGTTCTCTGTCATCACGGCAACCAAAGTTGCCTGGGGTGTTGGCGTAAAAAACGGGCTGGGAAGGGCTGTAACCGTATTACCCATATCAACTATCACCCCTTGCCCAAAAGTCGCGTCCTGGGGCTTCTGTGTGGCTTCTGAGGGCATTTCAGGGCTTGCACCGGAAGCGAAAACTACCCCCGCAAGGCATAGCAGCAGGATAACGGCGATAACAGGCCCGACAGGGATTCTCATTCAGCCCTCACAACGTTGTGCCCGATCCCAACAGGGGGATTTGAGCACTTCCGAAACAGTTCGGCATACTGAGACGTATGCCCTTTGCAAACGGGGCAAGTATCAAGGTGCTTGCTGTACTCGCTGAAAAGTCCAACCACGGCGGGGCTACCCTCCGCCTGCGCCGTTTCCAGTTCTGCGACAATATCATCAGCTACCCAGCAGGATGCCCAGCCGCCATCATACGCTTGCATTTTTCACCTCGATATATTCAGTAATCTCAACTTTCGTTTTGCAAGATTCGCACTCGGACACATACACACGCTCTGGACTACCATCCTCGCCCATGCGGGTGAATTTGTCCACGTCATGCAGGCGAAAGCCATCACACACTACACACCATTTATGCTTTATCATTTCTGACTCCATTCTTCCAGAAGGGCGTCGCGCCTATGGGCGGCGCCCGGCCAGTCCGGCATGTCATCAAAGGACCAATCAACCTGCGTCCGCTCTGTTCCCCGCCCTGGCGCGCTGCGGTACGGGACAAACACGCGGTAGAGCGCCATCCATAGCAGTTGCAGGATCGCTGCCAGCACCGCAAAGATGCCGGCGATAGCAGCCCACCCCACCAGGTCCAGGGTGCGCAGTTGGAAAACAATATCAGTCATAGCTTTCCTCCATCCGGCTTATTCTGCCGGACAGGATAACCGCCGGGAAAACAAGCAGAAAAAAAATCAAAGCGGATCCGCAGCAAAAATAAATCATTGCACATCCTTGATCGTGCTTCTGTAACCGCACTCGTTGCAGGTCATCGACCTGACATTTAGCACAACTTCCTGTCGCGCGGCCAGTACCTTAAGTTCCTGGTGCGTTCGCACAGTATGCTCTGTTTCGCCCCCACAGGTGGGGCAGTATTTCGGCTCGGTAGTTTCTGTTTTGTTTTCCATCGGTAGACCTATAAAATATTATAGGCTTGTTTCTGCTTTTGTCAAGCGTTTGCCGCGCTTGGCGTTGTAGCGCCTGTAACGATCACTGTCCAGTTGCTTCTTGCAGTGCCACTGCCCGCAGCACCGATTATTGCCCGCTGCCTTGAACCAGCGTCCGCAGTACGGGCACGGCTTCCACCCCTCTTTCTGCTGTTCCTCGCGGTAGTGCCCCGCACGGTCAAGCATCCGTTGCGCGGCAAAGACCATATCAAGGTCAATAAAGGCCTGCGCGGCTTCCTCGTAATACTCCGGGCAGGTGGTTGCCTCCGCCTTGACGCGCAACTCCTGCGCGCGCTCCTGCTTTTCCTTGAGTGTCAAATTCCTAAGCATCTGTAACTCCTATCATCGGGCGCACGTCGGCGTCCTGGTTGATAACGATCTTGTATTCCGAAAAGCGGGACACCACCCAGGGCAGGGGAAACGATTCGGGTCTGCCGTTCCATGCCCCTACTGTACCCAGGCGGTCCGCGTTCCTGTAGCGCACGTCAAAAAAGTGGGTCTGCACTTCCTGTGCATAATCGTTGAAACGTGCCTTGTCCATTTCGTCAACACAAACAACAGGCACGCGGGCGATCTGGCTAATGCGTCCAAAGTCTGTATCTCCGGGCGCCGTGCTGCTAAAGGCTTCCCGAACAAACGCCATCAATTCAGCCATCGTGATGTATCTGGCTTCGATGCCGGCGGAAATGCAGGCGTTGACAATTGCTTTCAGCGCGTGGGTCTTGCCGTTGCCCACACTCCCGCAAATTGCCAGCATGCCGCGCGGATCCGAGATAAAGCGCCGGGCAGCTTCCAACATTTTTGCGGTGCCAGGTCGCCCACTGACGGACAGAGCAAGCGTCAAGCCGCGCTCGTCCGGGTTCAACCCTGAGTTCAAAGTTATCCCGGCTTGATTGCAGGCGGGACATGGGAATATCTTCCCGAATTTTGGATCCCCAAAAGGCACGTCATACCTGACCAACTTACTGCCCCCGCAGCTCTGACACGCGCTTGCGCTCTGCGGCTTCTGCCTTTCGCTTTGCGAGGAAGGCGCGGAGTTCTGGGTCATCCTGTTGTTTTGCTTGTCCAGCAGTTGCGTAACTTGTTGCATGGTTGCCTCCACCAAATGCCAGCGGCCACATGGCCTTGTGTGAGTTCTTCCCGTGGCGATCACCCTCGGGTGTGTAAACCTGGATAAATTTTATTGCCCCTGTCTCGCGCAGGTATTGCGCGTACTGCTCGATCTTCTGCCCTTCCTGCTCCCGCGCTAAAAGCCACTTGTCGAACGATCCCCACTTATCCCAGCGGGCATACCTGACGCTGTTCTCCCAGCGCCGGCGAACATCATCAAGAGCGGCAAGTATTGGGTCTGGGCTGTAATCTACACCCATCGCCATGGCCCAGTCGGGGGATTGAGAAAGTTCCTCACGGAGAGTCAAATTTTTAGACTCTAGTTTGTCAAATGTATTAATATCCTTATTGGTATTACTGATAGTATTAATATTTGGCAAATTAGACTCTAATTTTTTGACTCTGTTTTTCATCATGGGGGTGTAAATGTTGCGGTTTTGCTGCCTTTCGATGGTCAGGTAGTCGTTTTCCATGTCCTGAATGGCAGTGATAACCGTCTCGCGTGAGTACCCGGTGAAATCGCTGATCGCTTCCAGGGTAACATCGGTTGCCCCGTTTACCTCGATAGACAGCATGATGAACAGCCACACTGAAAGTTTTGCCCCTTTCAGGTTGCGGATGTGCTCACGGAACGCCTTACTGATCGTGACGGTGGCGCTCACCTCGTACTCGTTTAGCCCATCAGATAAGCCAATGCGCCGGCGGGGTGGGTCGATGAAGGCGGGCGGATCTCCCCAGCCCATCAATCCCCGTGCTTCGGATAAGTAATCTTGTTCTTCGCTCATAAGTTCCTCCGTGATGACAAAAATCCCTTGAGAGCTTTCGTCATGGTTGGGCTTAGGTTGAGAGACGTGGCCCGGCAAGGCCACCTATCCCAACCATGACGAAAATCCGCAAAGGATTTGGTTGGCGTCTCTCTTGTTTTCGGGTTGCCGCCCGGCGGCTTCGTGCCGCGTTTTTATTTTACGCTATTCCGAGTCTATAGTCAACACCACCCAGCGCCAGGTGATTCCGTCGCTTTTCCACTCTGCCCTGCGGGACGTGTTGCGGATCGCAATCTTGCCGGCGTCCGCTGCCGCGTTGTAGGAAGCAAAGGTGCGGGGGAGCATACTGGTATTACCAGTCGGCTTGAATGATTGCCGCCTGCCTTTCAGTAGGTTTTTGATTTTCCGCATCTGGATCAACTCTACTTTGTAGAGCATTATTTGCCTCCGTGGGACGCGCCGGGCGGGTCGGCGCGTATGTCACCACGCTTGGTGGAATTTGAATAAAGTGTGCTATCGGGCACCCGCCGCCCGGTGTAGCTTATTTCAGTTTCAGCGCACGCCAGAGCATGCCTTGTAGTTCTTTCAGCAAGTCGAGCATGGCGCGGATCTCCTGCATTACCTCGTCGATCTCGCGCTTGATCTCTGCTGGGTTGTTCGGGTCCAAATCTTCAAGGCGTTTCACTTCTGCGGCCTCCAGTCGGCGCTAAAGCCATAAGCTGATTTTGACAAAACGACTTGGGTACCATCCTTCATGTATCCGCGCAAAGAAAAAGCGTCATAGTTTACTACTACGCTTTGCGGAACGAAGTTCTCCGCAAGTTTCTCGCAGGTGTCACGCCAAAACCAGGCATCTTTTCTGATGGCGTTGTCGATCCATATATTTTTCGCTTCTTCCGGTGTCATGGTTCCCTCGATGGGTGCCCGCCCGCGCCTATGCAGTTGACGCGGACGGGCTTAGATTATGGCGCCCTAAGCGCCGGACGCCTTAATCAGGGTGCGGGCAGCCTGGCGCATTTCGTCGGTAACATTCTGCGCCGTGCTGTCTACCAGCGCCTTCCAGTGTGCGGGTTTCAGCGTGCCCAGCTTCGCGCCTTTGGGGGATAGCACCTCTCCCGCTTTGCGCAATTCTTCGTCCGGGTCATCACCCACGGTTTCGCCAACCACTACCGCGCCAAGTTCTTCGGCGGCACTTATCATATTGCCATAATCACCCGTAATCACATCTGGGTCAGCGTCAAAATCTGCCATCGGGTCTACACCTGCACCCAGCAGGGGAACATCGGCGGACGGACCGCCCAGGGCGAATTGTGACAGTTGGCGGGTTTTCATCTGCACCCACTCAGGATCAGCCCGGACAAAGATCAACCACTTTTTGACGCGCTGCGCCTCTCCGCCCGGCTTGTTCCAGGTTATCTCTCTTTCCTGGCGAAAGAAGATCAGCGGGATGCCGGCAGCGTTGCCATTGTTCAGGGTGTCGGCAAAGAATTGCACAGAGTCCAGGTTTTGTTGCAGGTTCAGCCTGTCATAGTAGCTGGTCGTTTTCAGGACAAATTGCACCATTTCCCCTATTTCGGGAATAAACAGGTTCATCTTGCAATCTGTTTTCATGGGTAGCTGGAACGTGCGCCCGTTGCGCTCGTAGTTCACCGTCATACCCGCCTCAAATGGTATTTCTGGCTCACCATTTTTCACCCTGAATCCGCCCTTGCCGTCGCGCAACATAATAAACCTATCGTCATCTGCCACCGCGAACATCTGCCCGGCATTATAGGCGGCGTTCTGCCATGTGAAGGCATCGTACACGCTGCGGCTTGTGACCATCGCGCGAATTTCTGGCAAGAGATACCCATACGATTCGGCGTACTCTGGACCGTAATCAACGCGCTTACCGCTGATCTGCTTGCCAAGCAGAGCGGAGAATTTTTCTTCTGCAAACGCGGTACCCGGTTCAAAATGGACGCGAAAACAGTCTTTTAGTTCGCGCCCGAGCACCCAGTTGCCTTTGTCGTTCTTGCGCTTCGGCTCACCCTTGCGGATGGTGCCTACTATCGGAAATGCTATTGCTTGTTTCCTGGTCATTGCTTATCCTCCGTATAGGTCGGTAATGTTTTCCGCCAATGTCTTTTGAGCGGATTTATTCAGGGTTGGCAGGGCTTCGCGCAGGTTGTGCTTTGCGCCTATCAGCTCTCCAACACTGTTTGACTCTTTTTTCTTCACAAAACTTTTTGAAACATAACCCGGACAATCGCAGTTCGGGCACGCGACAATATCAAGCCGGGGGTTTTCCTTATCGGGATGTATTACCAACTCTGACCAGCAGCCAGAGCAAACATAATCGCGCCTGGTGAGCAAGGCGCCCTCTCGACTCATTGGTTTTAGATGGGGTGATTTATCCATGTGAGAATCTTTCGCCCCTGAGTGTGACCAGCACCCAGGGGCAAGGAGGAAAGGAGCTAAACGGAGTGACCAAACTCCGGGTTAGCATTGCTTTGGCGGATGCGCTGGGCGATCCGCGATTTTACGAAGCGCAATTCATTCTGCGCCCAGAAGTATCTTTCGTGAAAGTACCCCAGACCATCCGCGATGACAGCCTGTGCGTTGAAGGCATCCACTGCGGCGGAGAGTTCCGCGCGCTCCGCTTCTGTCATTCTATCACGGAGGCGGGCGAGAATTTCCGAATCTGTTTCGGGTGCGGGGGTCCATCCGTTCATAGCATATCACCCAGGTTGGACACAACCGCTTTGCAGGTCGGGCAGTAAAAGCCCGTCGCCGGCACCGTATCGGCGCCAACTCCCGCCGTGATCTTGACCATCACCCGATCTTCTTTTGGGTGCTGGCAGGTCGCTGCTTTCACCAGTTCGCTAATGGCGCCCGATATGCGCCCCTTGCCCCAATATTCCACGATTAGGGCATGGGTTTCCGCCGGTATTTGCACCGGCTTGGTGTTGTAATCTTGGGGGGTCTTTTTTGTTTCCATGCGTTCATAATACTATAAAACATTATAGAACGCAAGAGGCAATTCGCTACCGGGTTAGCAGTTTTGCCATTATCTTCAAGATGAGGATCAGCGTCCCCGCCATAAACTTGACCGCGCTCACCACCTCTGCGCTGCTTGGGTTGTTTGCGTTGGTGATGTTGGTCAGCGTGTTTAGCCGTGATTGGTACGCCGCGCGCATGTCGGCAAGGTCTGCGTCTCGCACTACGGGTACTTTAGCCATTGGGTTGCGCCTCCTGCCAGTTGTCGCGCTCGTACAGTTCCCCCGCTTCGATGTAGTATTTGCCCTGCCCGTTCGCATCCACGCGCCCCAGGCTGGATACAACCGCCTTGCATACCGCGGCGTTGTCCTGCACCTCGTCAATGGTCATGGTCGGCAGGTTGTTGCCCACCATGCGGATCAGGTCAGAGTCGTAGGCTGCGTTGATTATTTCACCGTTTGGTAAGTGATAGAGTTTCATTAGTCAATGTATCCATAACTGGCGGCTACGGCGTTTTCGTTAGTCGTGTTTCCGCTGTATTGGTTAGTGCTTGTTCCAGTAACTTGCCCACCATTTGAACTTTGTATCCCTATGGTGTTATTGTAGATAAAAATATAGCTATTGGACGCAGAAGGTCCCATTACTACTCTGGAATTTGTAACCGAAACTGCCGTGGAAAAGTTGTCAAAATAAGAGCCGCCAGCGTTCATTCCGATTACTGTTGCCGAGTTAATGCTTAGTCCAGTTCCAGTTTTTGTTCCGGTGCGCTGCCAAAAGAAACAAAAAGAAACCGATGCAGTCGCCTGTAAAAGATTAATCGCAGTGCCGCCGCTATCTGCGACCATTGCACACCCTGAAAACGTAATATTCCCGAATCCCTGATGCAAAGTATTAGCAGCGTAAAAAAACGAACAATTTGTAAATGTGGCATTGCAGTAAGATTGCGTTGATATTCCAAGCGACGAGAAATCTGTAAATTTTACATACCGAAACGAGATTGCCTGGTATGGATAAACAGTAATATGGCGCGTTGTACCGCCACCGCTAAAAATGGTATCTGGTTCGATTATCGAATACGCACCAGATGGAGATGCACCAATGCCGCCAATAGCTGTTATTGTATCGGCGGTGTTGCTGATAATGGGTCGAACATTGCTGCCAACAACCAAAAAACGCCCTTTGTGCTCGTCTACTGTCCAAGACTTTCCAGTATCTGTCACACTTGGAAGTGTGGCACCATTAGCAGCGACTGCACTTGTCATTGTCCCGCTATCAATGGTAGTCGTAGACCCAACCAGAGAAATGGAATAATTTCCACCTGCTACTTTCCCTTGCGCGTTCAGCGTCTCGGTGTAGGTGTCCGCGCTCACATTCACGGTGATATTTCCAAAGAAAATAGCTGGTATTTGCGTCCACATATAGGACAGGGTTTTATAGGCTGCCGTGCCTGTTCCCGTTCCCTTGTCTGCGCTGTCTGTGCCGTTCGTACCGTCAACATAAACGGTCATCGTCCCGAAGCTGTAAAGCGGATACCACGCGCTGCCGGTGTACACCATCAGCACGCGCCGCCCGGTGGGGGTGTGCATAAAGAACTGGTTGGTGAACGGGCTGGCGGGCAGGGTTGCCCCACTCGCAATGTCGCCGCGCTGCGTCATCACAAAGGCAGTGGTGGCGATACTAGTGTCATTGTCGCTCACGCTCGGAGTGGGAGCGGTTGGGTTGCCGGTAAAAGCGGGAGACGCAAGTGGGGCGAGAGTCGTTAGATCCGCAGCGAGTTGCGCCATCGTGCGATTGACCCACACGGCGCTTTTACGCTGCAAAATGTCGTCATTGACGGGGGAGAGTCCGGCGATCTGCGTAAGATCAGCATCCAGGGGTTGCTTTTCATCGTCCAGTTCTTCAATCGCCGCCTGTACATCCGTTGCGGCAATATCGCCCGCCGGTGTAAAAGGCACCTCGGACGCGCTGGATGGGGTGCTGGCTATCGCAATATCCAACTCCCCGCCCGTGTTCGTCACTCCGGTGATACCCGTTCCAGAAAATTTTATGCGGTCCCCGATGTAGATCGTTCCGCCGTACTCAACGCTGAGAGTATCGCGGGTAACTACCCACCCAAGCGATTCTTGCGGTACATAGCAGCGTACCACCTCGTTGACCTGGATCGTTGCCAGATAGGTGGGCGTGCCGCCTCCGCTGGGTGTCTCGTAAATATCAAGCGGTCCCTCGGTGGCTACGCCTGCGTCAGCGATGTTATAGATTCGGTATTCATGCGTCCGGTCATCATCGTATGCCGGCAGGACGATATGCCCAGGTGTTGCGTTATCCCTGTAAAACACGGCGATGGATGGGTGCGCAACGCTCAAAGTGAAGTCCCCGGCTCCTACCGCATGGATGACCTGGTTAAACCATGTGTAGGTCGAGTCCACTAGGACGTTAAATACACTGCCGTTTTCGTCCTTGATAAGCATGGCGCCGTAAGGTTCTTCATTCGCCGCGCCCTCGGAGAAGTACAGGTATGTTTGTCCGGCTGCTGGCGTTCCGGCAGGTCCGGTACTCACGGGTAAGCCGGCGTAGGTCACTTCAATGGGCACCCCGCCGCTAGAAAAGACGTAGGTTTTTAGTTCCGCGGCTGTGGCGCGCTTGGTTACGCCGCTCTGCGTGATGGCAAGTTCATCCGCTGCATTGACGGCGGATGCGTCGGTGAGTTGGGATATTTTGAGATTTGTCATTTATTGAATAACCCTGAGCTGCCGTTAGAGTCCATGAGCGCATGGAAGCCCACGGCAATCACGAAAGGATCCGCAGCCGGCGCGCTGCCGGACGTTGCGGCAATACGCTCAAACCTGAAAGTGATGTATGAGCCAATGACCAAATTTGTGCCGCTGATCGTGCCGATGTTTGAAATGCGGTAATACCTGTCTGCTGTTCCGCCGGCGATGGCGATATTCCCGCTGGAAATGGTCGCCTGTGCGCTGGCGGCTGAGTTCGGAATGAGCAAGCTGTACTTGATCTGAAAGTTTACATTTGTTGCGCCCACCTCTGTGCCGTTCGTGCACCAGTGCAGATGCGCCGAAATGTCGCTGCCCTCTTTGTACCCGTGCGTCAGTTCAACGGCGCCGATGATGTAATCATTGGTCGCGTCGAACGTGTACTGCTGAATGTCAGTAACAAAGGTTGCCAGGGTCGGGGCAGTTGCCCCAACCGTAGCCGCCACGATGGGAACAGGCGGAAGATCATCGTAACTCTGCATTGCGCGGAATTTGCCTCTTGTCATAGCCACACCATCCATAAACTAACTTTGAAAGTGTCCGTGCCGGCGCTTCTGGCAATGGTCACACTGCCATCTGCCGCGCATGACACGGTTAGAACATTAGTTCCATCGTCAATGATATCAAAACTATCCGATGGTTCGAGCGCAATAATGCCGCCGCCTGTCTGCGTGCCGGTTATCTCTGCGGCTGCGTACTGGATCGTGATGATCTCGGTCACGTCCCCGGTGCCATTGGCGATGATGGTCTGCGCTGTTGAAATGCTTGTGCCCGTCCATGACTTCGCCCGCCCGTTGGTGTCTGCGATCTGCAAAGCGCCCGTCATGGTGTCGCCCGCCAGGTTTACGGCGCCTACCGTTGCCCGTACCGTCGCGGCATCCGAATCGTCTAGGATTGTGCGCGCGAAACTGGTAAGCGTGGCAAGTGCAGCGGTTCCCGATCCCGTGAAGTACGGCACGCGGTCCGCCGCGCTGGTCAGGCCCGCCAGGGCGGTGAGTTCAGCGTCAAGCGGCTGGTAGAGCGAGTTGAAAAGGGTCTGCAATACCGTCAGTGCCGCTTTTTTGTTTACCGGGCTTGTTGACACGTCCGTGACCACCATAATCAGGTCGTTGAGCGTCAACGTGGAGGCGGCTGTCAGGGAGGTTGTTTTCTGATCTGCCATTAGTTTTGTCCTTGCAGCAGGAATTTGGTTGCCTGCGCCGTTACTTCCAGCGCGTCCGTTGATACTGTCTCCTGGTCGGAGTGCAGTATCTTGTCTCCGTTCTCTTGCAGCAGGTAGCCGCCTTCCTCGGTGAGTATGGCGGTGTCCGTCATGCGCACACCAAAGCGGTGGTAATACTGCAAATCGTTATCAATCGCCACGGCATTGAGCATTTCGACGCCCTGATCCTGGTAAACAAATTCTTCCAGTATCAGGTTATCGCCCGTTTCAAGCAGCAGATAATCACCTGTTTCGAGAAGCAGGAAAAATTCAAGCGGAACACTGATAACCTGGGTTGTCATTGCTCCTGTCCGGGTCGCTGCACGATCAGCATGATCTTTTTTACATCCGTGACGTTATCAATGTCTACTTTCACGTTCAGAATATAGGTGTTGTCACCCTGCAAGCTGCCAACCGTGGGAAGTATGACCACGTTGCCGGTCACGGACGAGCTTCCCGTCAGGCAGGTGGCGGAAACATCCGTATTATTCTTGTAGATGGTCGTTACCGGGTTCGATAATACCGGCGGGGTGCTGCTGGATGGGTTCGATATGGTGATGGCAAACTTAGGGCTTGCGCCCTCTACAATGTTTATCGGACTTTCCAATACCCATACAGTATCTTGTGCCATGCTAAAACCTTTCCAGCACCAGGCGGTTGGCGTTTTCCTGATTGCTCAATAAGTCTCCCGGTATGCGCTCCGTTGGTCGGGCTGCACCGGCTAGTGTTGCATCCAGTTGCGCATCTTTGAGCATGTCCGTTTCGCGTTGCTCTGCGCTTTTGTGGGCGTACTCACCATCCACCTGCACGGGCACGGCTTCCCCGAGTGAGTAAACCAAAAAATCAAGTTCTACGCTGCCCGGCATCATGCGACCTGCAATAAAGGTCGAGCGGAATGTATAACCGTCCACATTCGGATTGTTATCCAGCGCGCGGGCAAAGCGTTCTTCAATGTCTGAGGCTTCCATGCCCTGCACCATTCCGGTTAGACCTTCATCCCCGCCCAGCCGTTGCGCCTTGCCTGTCGGGATGCGCTTCTGATCGGTGCGGCGGTTGATGTGATACTGGAACGGCTTGCTCCCGGCGTAGGTCTTGGGCATCTACACCTCGCGCAGCGTGATAACGATACTCCCGCCCCACATTTTCAGCACGTTGTTTTGAAACTCTCTAAAAACGGTGGGGGGTTCTGCGATAACAAACTTTTGGTTAAGCGCCTCAAATGTTGATCGCATGGTCAGGCTGTCCGCTTCCACGCTCTTACGCTTCAACCAGTTCAGGAATTTGTCAGGATCGGTGTCGGGTGTGCCGCTCTTGGTCATCAAAATGGATGACACTTTTAGGCGCAAAGTCCACTGGTATTTGATGGGCGTACGCGCGAAACCTTCCAGCACAAGCGCCTTGATTAGCGGCACAACCGTGGCGCTGTTCGTTTGCAGGCGCAGGCGGAATCTGATCGCCTTCACGCCTCCCAGGTTGATGGGAATAACAGACGTTGGGGAAATGGTGGCGCTGCCCAAAGAGATCCAGCGGGAGGATCCGATATTTTCATCCACCTGGTAGTCAACATCCACACCCAACCCGGCGCCCAGGTTGTCCGCGATGACGTTTAACTCTTTGAACACTTTCGGCAGACCTGCCAACCCAAAGTCATAGGCAGATGTTATCAGCACGCTTTCGTGCTGGTACTTGCTTGATACGTCCCTTTGTGGGTGCAGCGTGTTCTTGGGAAAGTCGATGTAATAAACGTCCTCTTTCATGTCGATAAACATGCGGTCAAAGGACGCGCCGATCTGCCAATGAATATCACGAATCCTTGTGCCGGTAATGGGAGAGCGGAATACTTCATGCCAGCCCACGCCATCGTACACAAGCACGCTGCTGTATCCGCTCACCCCGGCGTCGATTGACGCATACAACCATGACAGCGTAGGTAATAGTTTCGATATTTGCCCGGTGCGCCCGGAGGGTAGACCATCCCCACGCCACGGACCCACATCGTCAACGGTTGTATTCAGCACGCGCATGAGCGTATGCGACCATGAATAATACAGGTATGACCCGAGCGTAGCGGCTGCGCTGCCTGAGTTGTCACGCGGCAGGGCGTCCAAGCCGGTGGTGAACATATTCACGGTGCTGCCCGAGATAATCCAGGTATTTGTTTTCTTGAATACCCAGATGCTATTGTTATAGTTTGCGAGATTGTTTATCGCGCTTTCCGCGCCCAGGTCAATGGCGGTGGCGAAAACAAGGTTGTTTCCCCACGCCACAACCGGGGCCGCTGATACGGTATTGGTTGTGTCCGTAGTGGTGTTTGCCCGCCAGATCGTTTGTCCGTTGGTCGCGTCGTAGTTATATTCCAGGTAGGTGGCTTTATTGGTGCTGTCATCTGCCCAGTCCGTGCCATTCCATCGGCGGATGTTTGTCGCTTCGCCTTGCGCAAAATATACAGTGCCGTTCGCTACCAGTACATCCGAAACAACCGTCAAGCCGTGCCCGGTTATCTCCGTCCAGGCAGTGCCACTTGCCGAGAACAGGCGCGAATTGCCACTGTCGGGGATCGTCACGCCGTATGTGGTGCCCTTGTAATCAAAGAAGCGCCAGTATTGCGCCACGCCCGCATCGCAGACGCGGTAATACAATTTGTTGTCCGCAACCGTCCAGGTGGATCCGTTCGCGCTGGTCCGCGTGCCGCTGGTGCCGTCAAGTGTCCCCACCTGCCAATGAGAGGTGGAAGATGATCCAGCAGCACCGTATATTTTTAGCCAGTACATCACGCCGTTTGTCAGGGCTTCGGTAGTAGTCCAGTTTATTTTTACCCACTCGCTCAGGGTGTCTGTCACATCACTGGTGGTGATCGTGGATGTTTTCAGCACGGTGCCAGGCTCCCCCGAGTTGTTGGCGCACAATTCGATTGTGAGCGTGTCAGGGCTTCCAGACCTGCGCAACCACAAAAAAGCGTAGTCCGCGCTGTAACTTCCTGTTGCCTCAAACGCCACGGAAACATACAGGTTATCCCCGATCAACTTTACCCACGACATGGCGCCCGGTAGGTGCTGGTCAGCCGAACGGTGCCCGGTGGCAATAGACCACTGCAAACCATTGTGCAGCTTGTCCGGTGTCATCGTCCATGCGGACAAACTGTCAAAATACTTGCTGTTGTCATTCACAAAAGAAACTTCACCCCGCCCGCCCGTGTAGGTGCGCTGTTCGAGGTGCGCGCTGGATGGTTCAAAATCCCCCCACTTTTGCCCCTGGTTGTTGAGCATCAGGGTGGAGGGGGTTTGTGGGGTTTCCTGTATTCCGCGCGGTCCGCCCTGCAACTGCAAACCCCATGTCTGGGTATTGTCAGACAGGCTTATATCATGCGTTGGTGCGCTGGTCTGGGGCGATACGTTGACTCTTGGCATGGTTTATATCGGCGGATCCGGGTAGGTAAAGGTATCTTCAACGTCGGGTTGTCCGATGATGAGGTATTTGTGCTGCCGCTTTTGCGCTTTGTATGGCTTGTAGCGGCTCATCATTTCACGGCTGCGTACTTTCGCGTCATTCCAGCGTTGCAATAAAAACTGGTCCGTGCCCTGGGTGCGCGAGTTCTGCCATTCAAGTGCTTTTTCAACGGTGAGAGCAGCGATCAATTGCGGGTGGATGCTTTCAGCGATGGTGTCATTGTACGCATACACCACGGGATGCAGGGTTTCATAAACGATCTGTATCAGGTGCCCCGTGGGGGGCTGCCCATGAAAGATTATTTTCCCGTCCGCACCTGGTCCGGCGGGTTGCAATTCCCAGTCGTGAAGTATCATCCACTGATTGTCAGACGAGTTGGATGTATTACCCTGAATCGCCACACGCACCGGGCGGGTGTATTTCAGGGTAATGTCCCACTGGTATTCTGTGTATGTCGCCGTGGGTGTAACCGTGGATGTGTCAACATACTGGATGGTGCCTATGTCTTGCAGGGCATCATTGACCAGGCTAATCATTGTTTGCAGGGGGTAGGACGCATTGGTCAGCATAACCTTATCGCCCGATCCAATGGCTGCGGTCAGGGTGTCGCGGGTGGTAACGGTGTTGGTGCTCTGGGTGTAACTGGCGATCAGCGAGAATTGCCCCTCCGGGGCTGCGTTCGCGCCGGCTGCATCGCGCACCACGAACAGGGCGCCGTCTTTTATGTCATCGTCGCCGTAACGATCCCCCAACTTTGTGTCTATGGCTGTGGTGGTGCTGCCGCCTGTCGCGGTTGTTTCTTCCGCCTGTCCAAGTTGGCGGAAAACCGTTTGTAATACCTGGCTAAGTGTTAGCGCCATCGCTCACCACCTTTTCAAGTCGCCATCGTTTTGGCGCAAATTCCACCCAGACACTTTTAGGCGGCTGGGTGGTTTTGATCTCGCTCATATCAACGCCGGCGAAGAAATAATTATGCACTTCTCCGCTGTCATTGTTTACAAACCTGGTGTACTGCTGATCCAATGTTACGGCAACCTGTCCTTTGTACTTCTGTTCGATCTCCCGCGCTTCGGCGGGGTCGGTAACATGGAAAGCGGACGCCTTTTTGTTGAACTTGCGGTGTCCCTTTCCGGTATGCACGCCCGCCTCCAATATTTCAGGGGTGCGGGCAAGGACTATATGCCGTGATTTCATTACCGCCACTGTCCTTTCATGGCGAGGTCAACGATTGCTTCTTTCACGCTCTTGCCGGGATTCTTCACCAGCCAATCCGCGATCAGCTCCTTTTGTAGCATGGTCATCTGTGGCGCGGCGTCTGCTTCCTTCCCTGGTTCGGTGCCGGCGGCATCGTTCCAGTGCCCTACGGCTGTCACGGGCTCGTAGGTTGTTGTTGTGAAACGCCCGGCGCCGTCAAAGTTGCGCGTCGGCTGCATTTGTATGTACTTGCTTTCGTGGTCGCCTTCGTGCCCGGCGGGGAGTGAACACAAAAGGGGTTCGCGCTTCCCGTCTGGTCCGATGTGGTGCATGTTCTTATGCCCGCATTTTTTTACTGCTGCGGGTGCTGGAATTTCCTGTACTGCGGCTTCGGTCACTTCTGCTTTTGGCATGATTCGATCCTTTCAAGATTTGGTGAATATCCACGCGCGGATAAACTTCGAGGTATCCGCCCACGGTTGCATTATAAATCGGAACTGGTGAACAGCGCGCCGCCATTTCGTGCAGCGCCAGCATGTTCCCGTTGTCCATTGCTGACTTGTCCCGCCTGTCTTTGGTGTAGTCGTTTATGGCATGGTTCTGGTTCACGTCCGGGGTGTACCCCAGGTCACACCCGAGCAGGTAAATTTCAGAATAGCCCAGGGTTACGGCGATCTGTATCATGGTGGACATGCCGCCAAAAGCCGTGCAAAGGGTGGGCAGGTGCCAGCTTTGCGTGCGCCTGTAATTGTCCCACTGGTAGGCTGCATCCGGGCACTTTGAAAACCATGTAGTATGCGGAATGTCACCCACGCCGTCCGGCATGGTGTCATAGTTGGCATGGTTGGCAGGATAGCCCGTCTTGAAACGCTCCCACAAGTAAAGGTGCGAGCAGTTTTTGACTCCCCACTGTATTTCTTCCTTGTGGGTCAGGTCGATGGTGTTGTGGTCCTGCTTGAAATAATAGGTCGGCTGGATCCTCACCCCCAACTGTTCGGCAATACGCCCGAACTTGTTCATAACCATAGTGTGCTCATGCGCAAGGTCGTTCAGGGGTGTATCGCGCAGGGATGGACCGGAGCCGATCAGAAAAATTCTACTCATTTTTTGAATAAGTCCATAAACTTAATACGCTCGTAGGCTTCCAAGTTTCCGCCCATCGTAGCGTTGATAATGCGTCCCGGCCACGTCCTGGCGGCTACCATGTGAGCGGCCAGCGTGTCCATGTTTGCCCAGCGTGCCGCACGCAACTTTCCCGCGCCTACTTCGTAGTCGGGGGAAAAGTGCGATGGTTGCCCGTCCTTATATCCCAGGTCGCAACCGATCAAATAAATAGGGTCATAGCCCTTTTGCACTGCGATCTGTATCGCCACATTGACGCTGCCGCCGGCGGTGCAGAGCAAGGGCATGTGATACAGGTGGGGGAATCTGGCTTCGTCAAAGTGGTTGGTGTAATGGTCGCACGCGGTAATCGTGCGGTACCTGGGGTGCTTGCCGTAGTCCGTGTTCTTCGCAAACCACAGATTAGCCCAAACTTCATCACACAGATCAAGGTGCAGGGCTATATCTTCCCGGTACATTTCTGGGGCTTGCGTGCTTGCTTCTTCCGCCCGGACGTAGTAGGTTGGACGCCAGCCGGTAGACTTGTAGATGCGGCGGATTCCATTCACCCCAAAAGATATTTCCCCCGCCAGCTTGTCGAGCGGAGTTATTGCGAGGGATGGACCATTGCCAACAACAAAGGCGCGCATGAAAGTAAAAGGGGGAGGGTTGCCCCTCCCCCAGTCTATGATTTAGGTGGCAATGGTCATGGTCTGACGGTGGCCGCCCACGCCCATTTGCAGGACGGAAAGGGTGGTGCCGTCACACACAGCCACGCACGCCCCGCCGATCTTCTCACCCGAGGTGGAGAAGGCGACGCTGTCCGCGGCCACATCGTTGAACGTGTTGATGGTGTCAACGGCTGCGGATGCCACGGTCATGTCTAAATCAACAGTGTTGATGAAGTACATGATCCACGGTCCGGTATTGATCGCCGGCAGGGTGAACGTCACGGCGGCAGTTGCCCCCGTCGTGGTGAAGTAGGTCCCGCTGTCCTTCGCCACGCAGGTGTATGCGGCGGTCTTTGCCACCACACGCGGGGACCATGAGAAATTGGCGAGGATGCCGTTACTGTCAACCATCGGCGCTTTGCCGTGGTAGAGCGGCATGGTGCTCTGTTCGGTCGAGGGGGTAGGCATGGTTTACTCCTTATGCGTCCAAGCTGGAAGCGTACTCGCCGCGCAGGATGCGGTTTTCAGCAACGCGGCCATAGCCGCCGTAGAATTTGTACCCGAGAGTACGGAATTGATTGACCACGCCGTCCTCTTTCGGACCCACTGGCATGCCGTACTCGCCAACTTCGTTGGAGTAGACCTTGACCAAAGACCCGACGCCGCCATACGCGACAGGGAAAACATTGTCGGCATTGCTAACAGTCGCGCCGGAGGCGTGATCGAAGCGCAGGCCGCCATTGGCGGCTTCGCCAATGATGTTGATGGTCGTGCCGCTTGAGTACAGGGCACTCACGCGCACGCGTTCATTGATCGGGTAGTGGGTGTTAGCGGTTTCGGCGGTGCCCACAAGCAGGGTGCGCCCCACGGTGATGTTTGTATCCGCTGCAACAACCATCGTGGTTGCCAGGGCATTGGCTGCGCTGGAAAGGGTGGTAGCCACGGCGGTGCCGTTGGCAGCACCCGCGCCGGCGAACACTTTCGCCCACGGGGAAACGATGAAGCGGAATTTACCATAGGCGCCCAATTCCTGATTGAACAGGATGTTTGCGCGCTGGTACTGGGCAATGGTCACGACATTGCCGCCGTTGATGAGATCGTAGTAGGCATCCGGGTGGACGATTGCCACATACCAGGGGCTTCCCGCATCCATGTACGGAACAGCCTTCAAGGTTTCGACCATCGCCCCGGCGGAGGCTACGGCGCCATCGGTGAAACGATGGGCGGCGGTGCCGGCGTCCAGGGAGGCACGGGCAACCGCGCGCACGACAAGCCCACCTTGCAGGGCAACGTCACGCGCGAGAATGTCTACGCTCTCCATCATCGCCTTACCCACCTTCTCGTAGGCGGATGCGCCATAGTTGGTGTAGGCGTTGATTTCCACGGCTTCCGCCCACTGGATGGCATCGGCGCGGGAGGTGGGGGTGATGGTGCTGGTTGCATCCCGCAGGATTTGCGGGGTAATGTCGGCGGTCTGCGAGATCGCAGCCGTGGCGGGATTCATGTCGGACAGGAAATTAAACGTGTACGACGTACCCAGCCATGAGCCGGATTCAAGATCATACTGCGCGGCCCCAATGGGGATGGCAAGCTGATCGTACAGCCGTTGCAGCATCGCGGCTTCCAGGTACTTTGCGGTGTACTTGGTCCGTACTGCGTTGGACAGGTTGCTAGTGGTTTGAATAGCCACAGAACGCTCCTAAAGGGTTGTTATACGTCTGCCTTCAAGATGATCGCCTGCAATTCTTTGAAACGCGCCAAATTTTTGGACGGGTTTTGGGAAAGGTTGGCGTATTCTGCGTAAATCGCGTCCATGCTGGTGGGAGATCCACCGGCAGGCGCGGCGGCAGACGCAGGGGTGGGTGTAGGTGCTGCCTTGCGCCGGGCTGAAATGTTGGCAATCTCCCGAATCAGATCAGTGCCACGCTTTGATTGCACGGCGCTGACCACCTCCGGGTCGGCGGTAGACAGTCCGAGACTTTCAGCAACGATCTTTGCCGTTTCATCCACTGCGGGCATGGGCGCTGCCGGCGCTTGTGCCACACTTGAGGGCTGTCCAAAAACTCGCGCCTTCAACTCGTCCATTTCTAACTCGCGCTGGACTTCTTGCATCTGCTGGGGCGTAAGAAGTTTGGAAACCTTCTCAAGTACAGGTTGGTAATTTTCCAGCGTCTTTTCAATGCGCCCGATTCGCTTATCCTTGACGGATTGTTCCTCGCGCGCAAACAACGACCGGATATAACTTTCCTGTTCAGGGGTGAAAGGCACCGCAGAAGTTGCGCTGACGCCGGGCTGGGTAGAAGGTGCGGAAGATGGCGCTCCCGTCTCCTGCGCAGTTTGGCCGCTCTCCATATTGGTTTCTTCGTTCATCATGTCTCCTTTTGAAAAAAGTATAGCACAGATTTTCTAACGATTGATGCTTGCACCAATCGCTTGAAGCATGGCATTTTCGTCTCGGAAACCATATTGCCCCGCCATGTATTCCAGTTGGTTGGCGGCGGCAGACGATAGTTTGTCTCCCGTGACGAAGTAATCCCGTACGATGTTGGCAAGCGCCGGACCAAGCACCGCCTGCCACTCTCCCCAGGTCGGGACAGGGGCGGGGGCAACGATCCCAAGCATTTCCTCCTGCGTCTGTGATTGCGCCTCGAAGTCCTGGCGTATGTTCCAGGTCGGGTCATCCGGCATGTAGGTGGCAAGGTTTGCCACCGCGCGGTTTACCTCCATTTGCAGGGTTTTCTTGTCTTTGGTGTAGGCGGCAAGTTCCGGGTGTGAGCGGTAATACTGCTTTGCAGCGGTTGCGTTCTCGATCTGCAAGCGGTAATACTCGTCCCATTTTGCGGATATATCAGAACCGTATTTCGTCTCCAATATCCCGTACATCTGGGAGCGGTAAAACTTGTTGATGCTCTCGATCCCGCCGTAATACTTGTAAAGCACTGGGTCAGACGAATACGCCTGAGACTGAAAATCAAAGGCGGCTTGCAATTCCGGGTGCGCGTCTATGAATAGGCGCTGCTGTTCCTTCTCCAACCCGAAGTAGTAATCCATCTTCTCGGTAATGTCGGGTCCGAACTGCCGCGCCATCGCTTCGCGCAGGTTTCCCCAGCGGTTGCGGGCTTCGTTCCACTCTTGCTTGCTCTCTCCGTTCGGCATGGCAAGCAGTGCTCCCATGTCGGCCACGCCTGCCATAAAACGCTGTATGTCTGTTTGCGTCCAGTCCTTGAATGTGCCTTTGCCGTCGTAAAACCGCTGCATCATTTCGCTTGTGATGCCCGCCTTGTCCAGCAACGCACGGGATTGACCTGGCGGGATGCGCCCAAGCACATTGTAGGCATAGGCAGAGTTACGATCATCATCCGCGCGCCTGGCGATCAATACTGCGTCCATGAACGGGTATTTTATGGCAAGCTGCCGCATGGCTTCCCGATATGTTTCGGGTGGCATGTTGGCGGCTGCGTCCATCGTCTGGTAGTAATCGCGGTAGAAGTTATCCACCTGCACATCTTCGTTTGTGCGTCCCTTGAAACCCACGCCGAGAAAGTAACTCGCCATCTGCCCAGGCGCCCGCAAACTGGTTGCGCGTTCCACGGCAGAGTCCCACACGTCGCCTTTCTGCGTGTTGGCTGCGTCTATCGCCTGTTCCTGCGTGATGGTGCCATCCTGCACCAATGCGGCCAGCGCGCGACCTACGCGCCCGCGCTCGTAGGGGTCAAGCCCGCCCTGAAACAGGTTGACGAACGGATCATATTCGCCATACTTCCCATACTCACCGATCTGCGGACCCTGAATACCCAGCAAGTTAAGTCCCGCTTTCACACTTGCAGATTGCGGGAGTAATCGCCCCATCCAGCGGGTGGCGGCTTCTTCCTCGCCCTGCCCGTACAGGTAGGCAGACATGAGCCATGACAGGGGGGTGAACATGGACGGACCAAACTTACCCAGGTCATCGGCTGTGCGTGACAACCAATCAACGCGCTTGCGCCCATCCTGAAAGTCTGTTCCTGTCAGACCATTGATAGGGTTCAGGGTGGCTTCGAGATTGAAGTACAGCGGGTTTTCCATGTCAACGCCAGGCAGGTCGTTTGTGGAAAGGTTGTACTTCCACCAATCCGGCAAGCCGGTATGAAGCTGCTCCATTGTGCGGCGGTACTTGCCGTAGGCTGCCAGTGTTGCAGGGCTGCTTATGGCACGTTGCGCCCAATTTTTGTATGTGCGCCCATACCAATAGTGATACGGGTAAACAAAGGCAAGCGCAGTATCCAGGTATGTTTTATCGCCGTAGGCATGTAGGGCAAAATCTGCCTTTGCGCGCGCCACGTCAAGCGCAACCTGGCGCGCTTTCGCCATGTTGTCCTCTGCGGCATTGATCCATGTTCCCAGCTTCTTGGCGTCAATACGGTTGACGGGCTGCCCTGGTAACGGCTTGTTCCAGTTCTCCGCCACTAACCGCTTGTACTGTTCGGCTTCTTTCAGGAAACCGTCGATGTTCTCACGGGTTGCGCCGATCATGGAGTGCTGCGCGGCAGAACGGACATAAGGACGCTTTGCCGCCGGCTGTGCAAAGTCAAACCCGCGCCGTTGCAGGGCTTCGGTTGCCTGCTGCGGGGTTATCTCTCCCATGTGCCGGTACTTGGGTCCTTTGTCTCCCAGTTGCCGCCCGAGCTTGTCCGCCAGTTCCACAAACCGCTTGAACGGTTCCGCGAGGTCATCAGGGAAATACGCCGCCAGTTCAGAAAGGCGGGTATTCATTGCCGCCATTTCCTGCGGGGTGGCTTCGTCCACTGCCTGCCAGAACGAATTGACCGTATCAAGCGCCATGATCTCGTTCGGGTTCATGTCGCGCCCGTCCTGCGCCGTTTCAGCGGCTTTTGCAATCTGTTCCTCTGTGGCGCCCGTCAGTTGCATCAGGTACAGGTTTGGCGGCGTGCCAGAAACAGGATCCCCGTCCCATATCCAGCCCAAGCCGATCTCTTTCAAGCGTTCGGCTACTGCGCCTTTGTCTTTGCCCTCCGCGATGCGATCCAGGGCAGCAAAGATGCGATCCCGCCCGCCCTTACCTTGCGCAAACAGGTCGCGGTACCACTGCGGGTTCGTCGTTCCAAATGCACCCGCCGCTGTCTGCTTGCCGGCTTGCCCGGACGCAAGCGAAGATTCCAGCGTCCGCAGGGTATCTTCAACAAACTTACGCAGGGGGAGCGGCAGGTTTTTCTTTGGGGTGGTGATGGCGGCATCCAGACCACCGGGCAGAGCTTCGGTAATACCCTTTGCCTGCTGCGCCAGGTCTTTGTTTACCGCTGCTAGTATGCGCCTGTCTCCGCCCTTCCAGCCCATTTCCGTGGCACGGCGCACAATCTCGCCCATTTCATTGACGAATCCAGCCTCGCCCGCCATGTCTGCTTCATCCAGCATGTCCATGGCCGCGTTAATCATGTTCGGGTCGCCCTTTGCGCGCACGATTGAGTCACTCAGGCGCACGCCCTCGCGCATCAGTTCATCCACCGGGGCGAGAATACTTTTTCCGTCCAGTCCAAGCCCTGTCAATATCTGTTCCGCTTGCGCCATCTGGGAATGGTTGAAGTCACCCCACCACTCGGCTGACAGTGCGGGCCAGTATTGAGTCCAGATAAAATCACCGAATGATTGCGGGGATTCCATCGCCGTGTCGAACAATTCACCCGCCTTGAATTGATTACCTGACGGGAATTGCATGGTAAGACGGGCAACAGCATCCTGAACGGGTATGCGTTGCGCGCGCACATCATTTACAAGTTGTCGAACAAAAGTTCTATGCGCGTCAATCTGGCTTGCCACACGCTGCCCGAGCGGTTCAAGCTGCAATTGCCCAATTTTTGTTTTTGCCTGGCTGATCGCCTGCGCCGTCTGCCAGTCTCCCGCCTGCTGCGCCTGCGCAAACAGATTGTTAAGCGCATCGTCGGATGTTTTATAAGCCGCTTCGCGCGCATTGCGGAAGGCTTGCGCCATGTGGTTGAAAGCAGTGTCAAGAGCCTGACCAAGTGGGGTGTTCTTTACACCAGTCACCACGCCATCCACCACGCCCGCTTCAATGCTCCCCTCTGCCACGCGCGCGGCCTCGCCGCTGGCTAACTCCGCCTGCATGCGCATGTCACTAACAATTGTGTCTATTTGCTGGTTGAACTGTTCCAGGGTGGGGGCAGAAAGCGCCTCGTCAAGCTGCTTTTCCAGTCCGTAATTTTGCAGGAAACCGCGTAACTTGCGGGAAGGCTGCACAAGCCGCTGCGCCTCGATCACGCCACCTGTGCCGCGCAAGTAATCCTTGAACTCGTTTGCCACCTTGCGCATGTCCCCCTTGTGCTTCTGGGTCAGGGAGACAAGGAAAGATACCTGCTCGTTGCTCATGCCGGCGCCCGCCAAGCCATCTACACGGGGCAGGGCAGTGCGCACCGCGCGATCCAATTCCTGCGCGATTGCGTTCTGCATGATGTAAGTGCGGGCCGCCTGTTCCATTCGTTCGGACGCACCCAAAGCACCAAAGCGTGAGCCGGCTTCCTCTGCCAATGATTGCGTGCTTTTCAGGTCAGACGGAAGGCTGCCGATCATGTCCACGATGTTCTGTTGCGCGCGCGTGAGCATTTGCCCAGGCTTGAAAAAGTTTGAGGTCTGGAAGAAAAAGGACTTTGCGCCCTTCTCTATGCCCATATCTGCGGCCATCGTAACCGAGTTTGCCAGAGCGTTACGCACGGCAAAGGCGGGAGACAAGCCCATATACACGCCCGAAAAGAAACTATTAAGGCTGCGGTACAGCTTGCCGGATGCGCTTTCACGTCCTGCCAGGTCATTGAGCGCCTTGACGTATCCAGGGAGCGCCTTGTAGCGTTCCGGGTCGGCTGCCTTGATCTCGTCCACGGTGGGGAAAAGGTCTTTGGCTGCCTTATCCATCAGTTTAGCCGCCCATTCCGCCACGTTCTGACCTTTCGCGGCTATATCGTCACCCTTGCTTGCGGCTGCCTGCGCCATGCGCGCCAGGCTGTCCGGGTCGGGCAGTTTCCGCATGACCGCCATTGTGGCCAATCCTGCGTTTGAGAATACCCGTTCACCGCCGGGCACAGAGGCAAGGTATGTGAGCGCATTGATCTTGCCGGCTTCGTCCGTTGCCTGCGCAAATTGCGACATTGCCCTGACCACTGCCGCGGCCTGCTCCGGGTCATCCTTGAACTGCCCGACCAGGAACTTCAAAAAGCCGCCTGTCACCCGTGACATGGTGAAAGACTTACCCGACGCTGTAAGAGCCGTAGGGGAATAATTACTTGCCTGCTTTATCAGGTCTGCCGCTTTCTGGTCGATGACCTGGGACGCAACGCGCACGGCGTCCTGAGCTGCGCCAAGTTGATCCCCCGCCTTGCTTGCATCCGCCAGGGTTGAAAATGCCTTCGATACTTCCGGCGCAACTGACGCGGCATCTTCCGCGCCGGCAAGAAACTTACCCGCCTTTGCGCCAGCATCGAAATTCAGCGGGTCCAGCACCAGGGAGCCGCCCAACTCCGCCCACGGGTTGGTCAGGCGTTCTTCGATAACCTGCATGGGTGTGCCGGCTTCGATCTCCCGCATGATCTCAGACTTGACCAGCGGGTCCCACATTTGCGTATAGAGCATGTTACTGGCACGCATATTGCGCTCGACCATCGCCTTTTCCTGCGCATCCCCAAAAGCACGCTCACCCAAGCCGGCAATACCTGACACAAGTTTTGCCCCGATGGGTCCGGAAAGCAGGGCAACGGGTGCGGCCAGCGTGCCGCCAATCGCGCCCAGGAAGTCGCCTTTTCGCGCCTGCCCCTCAGCATAGCGCAAGAGGTTCCACGACACGCCCGCCGGGTTGATTTCCTCGCCCATTGAGTTTAGACCGTTCAAGAGCGGTGCAGCCTGCGGCATGTTCTGCTCGATCCACTGCTGGTTCTGGGTATACGGGTTCCACTGCGGAAGGGTTGACGTGGCATTGGCAATATCTTCCAAGCCTTCACTTGCCGCGCCTACCTTGCGCGTGGCAATATCCCCGAGTTGCAACAAACCCATGATGCCCACATCGGTTACTGCTGTGCGCGTAAGTTGCCCGAGTTCTCCCAGGGCAACCGATACACCCTCACCGCGGGCGGAGCGTTCTTTATTCAAAAGCGCGGCTTGTGTACCCGCCTGGTAAAAGTCTTTCCAGTTCTCGCGCCCTTCCCCTCCGGATGCCCATGCCTGTGCCGCCTGGCGCGCTTCGGCTTCGATCTGTTGCTGCCGCTCATACGATATGCCCTCAGAGCGTTTGGCGGGGTCATAAAAGCGGGCGGCAGTTTTGCGCATCCAGCCTTCAAACCCCTCGCCGTACATCTTCTCACCGGCGGGAGTGGTTCCAATTGCCAGCGGATCCTTTTCAGGCGCGCCCGCCAGCCAGTCCACCGCGTTGTCAAGAAATGTTTTCGGCTGCGCGGGTGCCCCACCTGTCTGAACAGGTGTTCCGAATATCTCCTGCGCTTTGTTCGGCGGAGTGCCGGGTACAGGCGTGGGGGTTGGGGCAGGGGGCTGACCGCTTCCGAATATCTGCTGTGCTTTGCTCATGGACGCATCCTCACGTTACCCGCCACCGAACCGAAACGGAACGGGGATTGCTGGGTAGTTCCACCGCCTCCACCTCCGCCACCTCCGCCGCCTCCGCCACCACCGGGCGAAGTGAAGTTGAACGATGGCTGCCCATACCCGTATGGCAGGGTAACAGGCGGAATACCTGCAAACTCTCCGGGGTAGGTGTTTCCCGTTGTACCAAGCGCGGGCAACGGGGCTACGCCGTAATCCTGCACCACCATGCCGGGCGTTCTCCACATCTTCCGCCCTGGGTCATACTGGTACCCAAGTTCAGTCATGGCTTGCGCCATATCGCTTGTGCTTCTTTTGGTGCTAAGCGCCAAGCCGCGGAATGTCTGATCTGTGATGTACATGGGCAATGTTCCCATGCCATTCATTGCGGCACTGATCTGGTTGAATGTTTGCTCCGCGTGCGCATGGTCCATCACCAGCGGTTCAACTTCGTTCGCTCGGGGTTCCTGGCGCCGTGCCTGTCTCGGTGTCAGTGCCGCGCTAACCGGATTGGCGCTTTGTCCTGCGCCTGGCACGCCGGCGGCAAAAGAAGCGTTCAGGTCATTGGGGGCAAAGTTTATGCCCGCCGCCGCAAGGTCTGCCATTGTCTGGGCGCGTTCTGCTCTCGGTTGCGTCAATGCACCGCCCGCGCGAGTGGCGCGATTTATGCTCTGCGCAACGGGAGCGGGCTGCATTGCACCCTGCGCCTGTTCCGCGTATATCCTGCCCATGCCCGGCGGGATGATGGTTTGCGGGCGTTCTGTCCTGCGTCCGCCTCCGGTTGCCTGGCTCGGGGCAGGTCCGCCGGTTTGTGGTCGCATGCCCTGTTCTGCATATATCGCCGCCGATCCAGTGGGTCCGGGTGGGGTTGTGTAAGGCGAAGTGGTTGCACCTGGTACGCCAGCGGCACCCGGTATGCCAGTCGCGCCGGTTGCACCCGCGCCTCCTGCTGCGCCGTATGCTCCGCCAGCCATCTGGTTCAAGCGGTAAAACCCGCCGTAGTTGTTCGGGTTGTAGAACAGATTGGCCGCATTGACCGCGCTTGAGAGGGCATTTAGGGACGGGTCAGAAAACCCGTATCCTGTCTCCCGCGTGCCGCCCTGCATGCCGGCTGCCGCCGCTTCCGTCGGGGCAACGTAGGGATTATCCCTTTGATCTGGCAGGTCGATGGTCATGCCTGGGCGAAGCATGGCTATACCGGCATTGGCGCGTTCTAATTCTCCGAACATGCGCTGATCGCCGTAAACATCGCCGGCGATACTTTCCCAACTGTCGCCACTTTGCACGGTATAAGTCGCCATTATTCACCTTCCATATCGGGCATTTCCTGCATTTCCATTTCCATTTCCATTTGCATGGGCTGCATGGGCATTTGTTCGGGACGCTGCCCCTGCATCATGCGCAGGCGCGCCCCGGAATATGAAAACATAAACTGGCGGAACATATCTTGCGCTCTCTGCTCCGCCTCCACCTGCATTACATCCAGAAGCCGGGAAGTTATCATATCGGCGTCCCTGTCATGTCACGCCCCTGCACCGCTTCCCTCGTCACCCCTGGCGCGGCCATGGCGGGAGGCGTGCCACCCATAGCCGGATTGAAACCTGGTCCCTGCGTCATGGCATTGGCGCCCGCCATCACCGCGTTTTGTTCTCCGGGTGGTAAATTAGCTGCCGCGCGCGCCATAGCCTGCTGGGTCTGCTGTTCGGCGCTGATCTGCCCTTGCGCCTGTAACATTTGCGTTTGTTCAGCCTGCGCCTGCTGTTCCATCTGCGCCTGCTGCGCCTCCATCTGGACCGCCTGCAAAATGCGCTGGGCTTCGGCGTCTCCCTGGGCAGAAATGACCTTTAAGCGGTTCTGGAAGGCGGCTTCTGTCATGGCTTCCATCATCTTTTCCTCGATGACCATATCACCGTCGGGTATATCCAGTTGTTCGTACACGCGCTCACGCGGGATGCCCATCTGTAGCATGATCTGCGCGGCATTTAGCCGCTGGATCTCGTCAATGGGCAGGTTTGCTGTCAATTTCACGTCCAAATACAGGTTTTCGGGGTCCAATTCGGTGCTTTTTACCTGTATTTGGGAGCCATACAGCGGGTTAACCTGCTCCTGGCGGTACTTTGTGTCATCCCAGCCGAATAAATTATCCTTTGTGTGGATCTTCCACAATAAACACTGCTCGAAGCCGTCAGATAATGCCCCTTCTGTCAATTCCTTGATGGGGTCCAGCACGCTTGAGGCGGCTTTTAGCACCGTGTTGATGGTGGCAAAAGCTACGCCGGAGGTTGTATCAGGGGATTGCAGGATCGCCGGCACGGTAGACTTGCCAACTTCCGCCTGTGTCTTGCTCACAAGCTCCCTGAAACGCGCATCCAACTGCGGGCGGGGGAGGGGTTCGTACTTTTCGCCTGGCTTCTGCGGCACATCTCCACCCGGCACCGTATAGTCGATCTCCGGACTCTCGCCCGAGAATGTTTCAGAGCGCGAGGCGGGAGCGGCGGCGGTTGCAATCGCAATGCTCATTTCCAGGGATTTGAGCGTGTTCAACGTGTCCCACTGGTGGGAGTAGTACACGCTGTCCAGCAGGGGAGCGCGCTGGTATTCCGGTTCATCGTCAATTGCAGATCCACCCACGCGGGACACCCACGGGATGAAAGGCAGTTTGTGTTCGTCGTGGTAGATGGTTATCGTGTCCTCTTTGCGTGTAGAGGTTGGAACTTCACCCGGCACCACCCACACGCACCTTTCCTTCGCGTCCGTCCAGTCGTACACTACGACGTGCTGTAAACCATCGTCCTTTATCATCCGCTGCACTTTGGATGCAGCCTTTCCCCACTCTGATACAAAGGATTCCGCGCGCATGACCTTGCACAGCAGCACGCTTTCGAGGTCAAGCGCCGAACGGTTGGTGTGCACATTGCGTGGGTTGTGGACAAGCCAGGCAAAATCACCTTTCGTGTTCCACTGCTTGGTACTCTCGATCTCTTTTGCAATTTTCTTTTGCCAGGGCATATAAACGACCTGGAAGCCAATTTCATCATACCGCAGGGCAGAAAGCACAATGTCATACACCAGGCGCGAAACGGAACGCTTCGAGGCGCGCTTGAAATGCCACATCAGCGCCTTTTCGATCTTGTTCGCGCGCGCGCGCGTTTCTGGATGCGAGTCCAGCGGGAAGAAGGTTATTTTGGGCAGGACCGTTGACAGGGTGCGGGCGGCCGTGCGCAGGGCGTCGGACGGGTCAGTGCTCACAACCGAACGCATCCACTGGTAGCCAGAGAGCGAATCGGGAAGGCTCCAATCGTTGTGAAACATTGAGTCCATCGCCTTAAACTTCTTATCGCGCGCTTCGTCTCTGTCGATCATGTCCGCGGCTGTGTCTACGTACCAATCTATTCCGGGCATTATTGTCTCCCTGCCAACTGATTGAACGGGTTGGCGCGCTTCGCCTTCACAATCGGCGGCAGCTCTGTTTTTTGAACGTCCACGCGCAGCACATCCGGCATTGCCTTGAGCGCATGGTAAACCGCATCCCCGGCGTCAAACTCGGGTGAGCGTTTCGGATCCAGCATGTAAAAGTCTGTGAACAGTCTCCGTAGTGCCTGTAAAAACGGACTGTCACCTGTTGAAATACGCACCGTGGAATTTTCAAACCACGGCGCCATTTCGAGCATTATTCTATCTGCTTTTGAGCGGATGCGCCCGCCCTTCTTTCCAAAGTTGGCGAGGTCGCTGTCAACGATCCGCAGGGCAGTATTACGGCGCAACGCCTGGATGAACACCGCACCACCGCCGATGTTTTCCACGGCAGTGTACTGGTAGCGCGGGTAACGTGTTTGTGCGATCATAATATGGTTTTCGGCTTCGATCTGGCTGCACTGTTCCAATATCCCATCTATGACCACCGCGCCACCCTGGGGGAGTTTTGCCACGAACGCCAGGGCGAAGTACGATCCTTTGGCGGCTTCCGTGGTCGCATCGCGGATGACGTTCGTAGGGTCCGCCCCGCCGACTATCACCCAGTCATAATCTATGGCATCCCGTGAGAATGAATAAAAGCGCAAATTTCCCGCGCGTGCCGCGTCCAGGTCGCACAGGTACATGCGGGCAAACTCGATACTGCCCAGCGCCCGGCGCCACTTCTCCACCGCTTCCTCACCGAACGCACCCGGCCATGTGTATACGCGCCCGCCTTCTGTCTCCCTGTAAACCGGCGTGCGCACGCTGCGCAGCAAGCCTGTATTTTTCAGGAACGCATAAGCATCCGTGCGCTTCCAGGGCGTGAACGCTACGGCGATATAAGGCTTGTCGCCAGGGCGTGACATGGTGGGGAGCAGGTTCGCCGTCAGGCTGGACTTGACCGCTTCCATTTCGCGCTCTGATCGTGTGTTGTTTTCGTCGTGAATGTCATCCAGCAGGATGAACAGGGAGGGGTGCTTGCCCACAATGTCGGTGCTCGTAATGCCGGCGCCCACAAATGACGGATCTCTCCCGTGGTCCTGCATGGTTTCCTTGCTGAACACGTTGTAATCAACGCGCGAGTCTTTGACGAAATACCCGCTTGCGCCCCAGCCTCTAACCTTGTCCGGCTGCACATGCGGAAAGCAGGCTTTCCAACCATCGTTATAGTCGATCACTGCCGCGGCAAGTGCTGCCATTTTCGTGGCGGCATCATCGGATGCGCCGACCATCAACCCGGACCCGCCGGGCTTGTGCCCCAACTGGAACCAGCAGAACGCCTGCATAATGGTGCTCTTGGTGCTTCCGCGCCAGGCTTCGAGCATCATTCCGTCGCCGGCTGCCTTCGCCTCATACAGCGGCGGGATCCATTCCCGCAGGGCGAAGTCGGGGCACTCGCGCCCATAGACGCAGTAATAAAAATGCCCGAATCCCTCGGGCGTGTTCATTTCTCTGGCAAGTTGAGAGCGTAAAAGCATCAGCGCAGCATCAACCGCGCCGGCTGCCTTTATTTCCTCAAGCATTTGTAAGGCAAATGCCTCATCTACCGGCAAGCGTATCCTCCCAGGCTTTTAACCAGTCCTTCGTGTACTGGCTCATTGGTTGCTTGCGGCAGAATCGTTTTATGCGTGCGTCAATGCGTTTTTCGTCGCAAAAGTTTTGCCGCTTTAGCCAGGCAACCAGCATACCCGGCAAGTTGCGCCACGGGTTTCCTTTTATGCTCATGCCCCCATTTTATACCCCATGCCTGTAAAAAACAATATACCCCGGAGGGGTCGGGGTATATTGCCGCGACGAATGTATGGGTCGCTAGATCCAAGTATAAAACAGAACGCCGAAAACGAAAATAGCGGCGAGACACACAAGGACAATTGCCAGGGCTTCGATCATATTTGTACCGCCTTCCATTCTCCGCACCAGTTCGCTCCGGGCTTATCTATGGGCGGATGAAATGATTTTACATGCGATAACACCAGGTTTTCACTCACAGGCTCATCGCAGGCATGTAACTGGATAACAGGCGGAAAGCGCCGGCACTCCCCGCCATCGTCCGGCACTACCCGGACAAAGTATCTGCAATTTTCGCATGTGTCCATGAATTTATTGTACGCCGTTAGCCTCCCAAGTTCAATACCGGCTGCACACCGAACAGGCGCCGTTCTGTCAATTTAACGTAATCCGGATTCAACTCCACGCCGACATACTCCCGCCCGTGTTTGATGGACACCGCACCGGTTGTGCCGCTGCCGTTGAATGGATCAAGCACCGTATCACCCACGCGGCTGCCCGCCAGTATGCACGGCTCGATCAAATCAGGCGGGAACGTGGCGAAGTGCGCTTCCTTGTACGGCTTGGTGGTCACGGTCCACACGCTGCGCTTGTTGCGGGTTCCACTGTAAACATATTCCTCGCCGCTTTTTGTTTGGTGCTTCGGGTCGTCACTTTCTCCGTACTTCTTGCCGCCAAACTTGATACCAGTTCTTACACCATTGCGCTCATTAGTGGGGAAAGACTTATCGCTTTGCCTATTCAGGCGATTTTCCCAACTCGCTTCTACCGCCGGCTCCTTCACCGCCTCCGCGTCGTAGTAGTACCGCGCGCTCTTGGTCAGCAGGAAGATATATTCATGCGCCTTTGTGCATCTGTCCGTCACGCTCTCGGGCATGGGGTTGGGTTTGTGCCAGATAATATCCTGGCGCAAGTACCACCCATCGGCACGCAGGGCGAAGGCTACCATCCAGGGTATGCCGATCAAGTCTTTTGGCTTATATCCCATTTTTGTTTTATCAATACCGCTCCTGTGTGGCTTTCCACCTTCGACACTTTCACCGCCGCGCCCATTCCCCGGATTTGTCGCGTAACTATCGCCCAGGTTCAGCCATAGCGTGCCGTCATCTTTCAGCACCCGCCGCACCTCGCGGAACACGCGCACCAACTTCTCTACATACGCCTCCGGGGTTTCTTCAAGCCCTATCTGCGAGTCAATGCGAAGCGCGCCACACTTGCGGCATATATCGTTATATACACCGCCACGCCCGAGCGGTAGAGTCCTGTTCTCCCGCTCCCCACCATCTGGACGCTGGGGATTATGCTTGCAATCAGGATCCCCGCCCTCCCACTTCGCCGTGCCGTAATCACGCAGCCCGTAGTATGGCGGGCTTGTCACCACACACTGCACGGAGCAAGCCGGCAACGTGGGCAAAACTTCCAGTACATCACCCTGCAAAATTCTCACGGTCATCCTTTGCCTCCACTGAATAACGGGGCGCGCGTGAGCGGACGCCCAGCGCGTTTAGACCTGCCCCGTACCAGAGCAGTTGGAACATTTCCAAAAGATATTCTTATAGGTCATCGTAGCCGCCCCGTTGCAGATGGGGCAGGTCTGCGCTGGAGCGGTACGCTCCACGCTGTGTCGGGCGGCGTCGCGTTCCATAGATTCCTTGATGCTTACAATCTTTACTTCAAGGGCAGTCACCTCTTTCATCAAGTACAACCATTGGCGTTTCATACTTTCCAGCAATTCTTTTTCGTCCATAAGTCCTCCAATCAGGCAAATAAGCCGACAACACCAGCGTGTCAACGCTGCGCCCGTTACGGCGTCTAGCGAGTGCGCCCGCTTGCGGGTGCCGAGCGACGCCGCCGTAACTATGTTTTATACAGCCAAACGGCTGCATAACATCCCTATTCGGGGTCTATTGCGGACACTGCAAAATAAAATGTCCAGTTGTGCCTTTTCCTGGTTATCACCAACCCAAGCCCCACCATACGCTCCAGGATCGCCCGGCAGTGAGAAGGGACCACCCCCCATATCTCTGCCACCTCCTGCATGGTGGGGGAGAATGGCGCGATTTTTCTCTGGAACGCCAGCATCATGGCGTGCCGCTCTCGTAGTTTCTTCATATCAACGCCGCGGGTCATTTATTCACCCTCCACAAGAACGCTGTCACAGCCTGGGCAAAGTAAATCCAGGGTGTCATCGTCTTTGCGCCAGGGTTTCATTTTCCCAAATTCGACAAGAACGCCACAAAGACGGCAGAAAATCCCGTTTGCGCGGCGAAGATTCCACATATTGACAGCCCTTTTTTCGGTGAGATCGTTCGGACCAGACGCGCCACAATTCCCGCAGCGGATTGCAAATTCAGTGTGCTTGTCGTTCGTATCAGCCCGATATGAATCTACTTTTGCGAGTTGCGAATTGCAGAACGGGCACCGCTTCAATTCTGGTGTGGTCATTTCGCCTCCTTCTCCAAATGCCGCTCGATTATTTTCAGAACGTCGCGCACTCTCACAAACTTTTCATCTCCGCTGTGATCTATTCCATACTCATTTTTCATCCCTTCCATCCCGTCGTAACCATGAAACAGGGGAGGGAGATTATTCACTTCAAACCAAATGCGCTCCACCGCTTGCTTGTCGGTCATTTTTCCCGACACCCATCCGCGCCGCCTGAGTTCCTTGCCCCAAAATGCGACCCACTCCTCGATCTGTTCAAAGTCGCATATATGGATCCTCATAGGCTCGCTCTGTGTATCTTCGTCCTGTATTGGAAATTCAAGGTCGCCTTGTATCACCCAATTCATGCAGCCATCCGCTGCGCCGCCTTCTTCTGGCAGGGTTCCATCGTACTCAAACCACATGTGCGTGTAATACCCGCCCATCTGAAAACCTTTGCGCATGTCGAAACTCTTGCATTGTTCAGCCAGCTTACTCACGTCGTCAAAGCCGGTATTATCAATACCAAGTTTGCAATCGTGAGTCCATCCGCTTCCGTCGTTGCGCGTATTGCAAACGTTCCGACAGTACCAGCACGCCATTGCCTTGCTCATTTCGCCTCCGTCTCTCTGCGCTCCGGCTTGTACTCAATGCCGGCATGCTTAATCACTTCCAGCTTGCAATTATCAGATACAAAGACAAAGACGCGCCCACCTTTTTCGCTCTTGTACCTCACGTTGTAACCCAAACCGCAAGCATCGTACTCGTCGCTCAGGAGCGGGCAGTTATCGCATATTGTAAGAACGGGCATACAAGCCTCCTAACTAAAATCAATCCGCTCCTGCCGGCTGTGCGCCAGCAGTAGACCATCTATAAACTTCTGGGCTTTTTCCTTGTCGTAGCCCTCAAGAAGCGGCAGCAACTCCGCCAAACGATCCGCCAATGCCTTAGCATAGCGATACTGGATATAACCATCACAGTCCGAATGAACGATCAATATCAACAGCGGGTCACTAGGCAGCTTCGCCCACAACCCCCGCACGTTCTCGTCCGTGATCTGCTCCCAATCAATATCTGGCGCCGACATACCATCAAAATCAACGATCTTGTACCCGGCAACCACCGCAACCCTATCGCGCCAGCGATTGAAAGCGGAATAAGGTCCGTTCCAGCACCCGTGAGTAGTGTCTAATCCCATAATGTCCCTGTCATTTTGCGTTAGCGGCGGGGCGCTTGCCAAGAGAATCACAGTATGGACAATGCAAATTCTCAAAGATGTGACCGCAAGCAAGGCACGCTGCCGAGTCCAGCGCCTGCGCGTCATGCCGGGTGGCTTCAAAGTCTGGGCGTTCCATATCGCACAAAAAACACTTGACGTCAGAGCCAAAATTTAGCGGGGTGCCCTTGCCCTTGCAGTTGCATACCCAGTACACGACCTTGCCGATGCTGAAAAATTCACCAGGTTTTAGACTGTTCATCGGGAAAGTTTCGCATCCCAATGGATCAGGAACCGGGCAATGCGCCAGAGCCATCCACGCCTGAACACGCTGCCACCCAGCCGCTTCACATCGAACTCCGGGTGATTCTCGCACACCAGGACAAACTTTGTCTCACCGCCGTTCTCGTAATACGCCGCCTCAATATCGCGCATGTCCGCCCATTCCTCAAACCGTCGCTCTACTCCCTCACGACAATACCAGCCATACGAAAAAGACTTCGCAAGACAAAACTTGTCACCCGTTTCCGTGTCAATTATGTAAAGACGATTATCTGCCATAAAGCCACCTCAAGACTTATTGAAGTACGCCCGGAAGGACTCGAACCTCCACACCGCAAGTATTCCCACGCGCACACGGTACGTTTATTTCACCGCTTCATCCGCAAGCACATGACCGTATTCCTTGCGAACCCCACCAGGGGATATGTCTACCATTCCACCACAGGCGTACATGACTATTATAGCACAAATGTATTGTCAGGGGATATTATGGGGTCATACTTTTGTCCGGAAGGTACTCCAACCACCAATCAATCACTCAGACAGTAACGTGGTGGGGGTGGGGCTGGGGGTTTGTTTTGTTTTGCGCGCGTTTTTTTTCTTGTGATCTTTGCGTATGCGCGCATGCAGGCAGCCAGGCACCACCACCAGCGCCGGCACTGGTAACAATCCCCCCTTGTCTATACCGCATGCTTGCGATAACTATACATAACATAACTACTAATGCCGTTTACCCGCCTTGATCCCCGCTTTTGCGCGCTTCCATAAGCCGATCTATTATATACCGTGCCGTTTCCCCGTCCAATTGTAGACTAGCGCCAGGGGATGGATCCTCTTTTAGGCGCAAATCACCCAACACCCCCGCATGCTTGCCTAATGTCTCCCACGCTTGCAGCCTATCACGCGCCGGCGCCTTAGGATTCTGGACAATCTCTCCCCACAACACGCCACCCACGACACCCACGGCGGCGGCAGGAGAATCCAGGGGAATTTTATACTCACCTGCTATCTCCTTACTTTTCTCTAATATCGCCAGCGCCAGCGCCCTTTTTGTTTTCTCAATACGCCGGCGATTCATTTCAGCAGCGTTACCCTTATTTATCCCCCGGTACTCTGGCGCCGGCGGTTTAACAATAGGACCATCCGCGCGCTTATGCATGCCGTTTGCATAGATCCACACGTCCCGCCCTTTATCGTCTTTATACGTCTCTATAATTTCAGCCGCCATAACAACAGCCCTCCCAGCCCAGATTATACACACCCAGCGCCCAGCCCGCAAACATTAAGCCAGCCTTGGAATATTGCCTATTGACAACTACTATATAATTTTATATAATAGAGAAAATTACACACGGAAGGAAAGACCATGACCCACCAACTACTAGTAACCATTGACCGCAACAAATCAACCGCAGAAATAGCCGCAGAGATTACCCGCCAAACGGGTTATACAAACATCCTTGCCCGCATAGCAGCGGCAGAAATCAAGACCAAAGGCTATTACACCGCCACCATTGACGGCATCAAGACCCTTATCACCACCACCCACTAACCCCGAAAGGATAAACCCATGACCCGCCACATACTTGACCGCTACGAATACAGCTCCGCCACTGTCAGCGAATACACCGAAGCATACGGAAGCCAGGAAGCCGCGCTTAACGCCCTCATTGACGATGCGCGCGAGAATCGCGCCCGCCTATACTGCCTCCCCGCATACTGGTACGCAGTGATGAATCAAGACGGAAGCGCCACCGTTACCCGGATGCGCAACAAGTAACCCACGCAAGGAAAGGAATAAACGCCATGAACATCAAGCGCCAGACTTGCCCCGTGTATTATCGCTTGCTTGCCCGCGCATACTCCCCGCGCATCAATACCTTGACACAATCAGTGCGCAAAGTATCACGAATCGCCCACCGCATGACCCGCAACGGTTACAGCGACAACGAGATTAAGCAGCTTGCCAACAGCGCCCGCAGCGCAGCCGGCTTACCCCCATTCTAACCAGCCACACAGGAAAGGAAAAGACCACATGACCACACTTGTTATTATCCAAGGCCAGACCAGCCCCGCGCGCATAGACCGCCCCGCGATCCTGATTGCACACGTCAACAACCCGCACACCACCGAAACTATCACCATATCTAGCAGCGCCAGCAAGATTATTCCCCCCACGCATAACGAACTTGAATTAGAAGCCGAAGAAACCGCCAAGATTTACAGCGCCCCGATCATTATCGACAATTGGAACATGCGAATCACGAATGAAGAAGTTTTAGAGATGTTGCGAAATCTCAAAAACGTAATCAGCCACTACGGACAAATCGACTGTCCCGATTGCAGCAGTAAAAAGGCCCGATGGTACCAATCACCCTATAGCAACGGATTTTATTCGATCACTTGCCCCGCATGCGGGCACTATGAATTTACCGCCAAAACAATCTAAAAGGAAAAGACCACATGACCACGCCCCGCCAACCCAAGACCCTTACCATTGACCGGACCGAACCCGTTACCGCTATTTGCAACCGCCTGAAAGAAATCACCGCAGAGCTTCAAGCCAGTATTGACCAGACGAACCGCGTACTACAAGACGCGAAAGCCTACGAAATGCGCTTACACAACATCAAGCGCACCACCCCCACCCGCTAAAAGGAACCCGCAACCATGAAAAACAACTATCAGCAATATTTGAACCGCAAGCGCGCCCAATATGGAGAAAAATTCGATCCCTCCGAATTATCCGCAAAGTTTATCCCCTACTTTGAAAGCCAGCAACGAATCGAAATTGAAACATCTTACGGAGAAAAACAACAAGGATACATAGGAATAACTACCGGATGGAAGCCCATTTTTATTCTGGTACACAACGCCCGCAACATGGGAAGCAGCAACACGTTATCAGATACAGACACGATAACCCGCACATTCAACACATACCGTTAACCACCCCCACCCGCTAACCAACCACACAAGGAAAGGATAAAAAGACCATGACCACCAAGACCAGCAAGACCCAGACGCGCGAAAAGCGCACCATGACCGCCGAACAGGCAACGCAATTTGAAACGCACTCACTAACCAACACCCAGATATGTGCCCTTGCAAGCGCCCTCCGTGGGTGCGAGTGCGAAGCATACCGAGACTACTACACGTTTAATCGCTGGCTTGCTCAGGGGCAGGCCGTGAAAAAAGGCGAGAAAGGCACCGCCATTACGTTGATCAAATCCGCAAAAAAGACGGACCCCAAGACGGGCGAAGAAAAGACTGTCACCTACCCGTCATCGACAACGGTATTTTGTCGGTGCCAGGTTGCGCCGATCCAACCCAAAACCGCGTAATGTTGCAGTACTTGCAACACGCCCACGATATAACCAACCCAAACCCACCCACGCGAAAGGATAACCCCATGCCCCCTAAAATCAAAATCACGCCCGAACTGATCGAAGAAATAAAATCATGCTGTCACCACGGACACGGTGCATCAATATTCTTGGATGGATCCGTAATGCAGGCCGTCAGCAGCAATGATTGCATCGCACGCAGCAACCCCGCCGGCGGATGGACCTACCGAATCGCCTACATTGACGACCCGGAAGTAACAGAGGATGAACTGGAATACTACTTAACGGACTATATCTAACCTTGACCCATACAGCGCGCGTAATGCCAGCGCGCGCAAATATGACGCCAAGCCGAATCAATTAGGAAAGGATTAACCCATGATTACAATCACCCGCCACCATGACCGAATAACAACCACCAAGCCGAAAGAATACAATATTGACTTTTTCACTATGCAAAAGATCCATTACATAGCAAGCGCCTACGGATTCTTAATTCCCCGTAAGGCCACGGTAACACCCGCAGAACTGGCCGCACTAATCAAAAAGACCTACGACCCCACCACGCCCCGCACCGCCGAAATTATCAAGACGCTCGAAAGCCTTTAAACCCGCACCCAGGAAAGGAAAAAGATGACTGACCGCAACCAATACCGCATAACCGTAAACAATACGCCCGGACAAATCACCGACACATACCCGGGTGAACAATGGTCCCGAATCGCAGAAGCCAGCGAGAACCACACCACGACCGCCACTTTTGAACGCCGCTTAGTATCAGAGTATCAGCCAGAGATCGAAGCACTTTACCCGGGTATGAAAGCCGGCCCGCTTTATGTCTCCCACTGGCAGACAATTGCAGAAATTGAATCCCGCTAACCCGCACCAAAGGAAAGGAATCGAAATGACCACCAAGACCAAGACCAAACCCCAGCCCGTGACCGTTGCAGCAGCTTACACCATGCCCGCGCGCGAATTTATGACCGCCATCAAACGCGCCGCCACTTTCGCCAGCAATGACCCCGAAAGAAATCACTTAACTTGCATCCATATCCGCATCAACCCCGCCGGCGTGCGTATTATCGCCGCCAATGGTTTTATGCTTTACTCATGGATCCACGGAATGAACCCCACTGCCGACAGCTTACAGGCTAATGCAGGCACCACGGAAGCCACCGAAGCGCAAAACAAGCGCGCGCGATCCGCCCTGCTAAAGACGATTGAATCGGCATGCAATGGAGAAAAGACCGCCAATATTGAAATCACGCACCGCCCCGTGATGATTGCAGAAGAAGAAGCCACCGAAGCACAAATATTTATCAATGGACACGCCATACAGACGCACCCCGTCACAACTTACCCAAACGTTGACCAGGTAATCCCCAACACGCACACAACCACCCACAACGAAACAACATTCAGCGCCCGCGCACTGACCGAAACCATCCAAGCGCTTAAACGATCCGCCATTATTGCACAATCGGAAACGGTATGTGCAAAAATATCATTACACCCCGCCAGCGCGCGCGCAGTGATCGAGACAGACAATGAAAGTTTAGGCCACACCCGCACAGACATAGATGCACCGATATACCCGGCCGCCAATGACCCCAGCTTTTTTAATATCAGCTTGCATTTTTTATCTAATGCGCTCAAAAACATTGACGCCCCCGCCACGATCCACAGCCACGCCAAACGCCAAGACGCCCCGGTCCTGATATCCAATGACAGTACAAAAATTGTCATAATGCCGCTACACAAAGACACGAAAGAATCACCAGCGCCGGCAGAGTATATCCTTTACAAATCCGAATACCCCACGCCAGCAGCAGCGGAAGCGCGCACCGCCCGAGAAACAAAAGAAAACATCCAATTCACGCGCGAATATTGCAACCGCAGGCCCTCCCCGATTGACCACACCGCAGCGGATGAAGAAAGCCACATGGCAGGGGCAAAAACGCCCGCAGAAGCAGCAGAAAAAGCGCGTGCAGCCTTCGCACCCCCCACACCCGACAAAGACGCGCGCACATGGACCGCAACCGGTTACAGCAATGAAATTGTAAATTTGCCGCCAATATGCAAAAACATTGACACATGCGAAAGCCGAGAACACGCGAAATACTCCAGTTTTTACCACCAACCGCGCAGAGAAGCACAAATTAACATGACCACCACCGCCACCCCCGCCCAGGTAGACAGCGCGCCCACGCCCGCCAGCGCGCCCGCTCAAATTGAAATCCCCGCACAGGCTTACACGATCCAACCAACCGCGCGCCCCATTGACCCCGAAGAAGCCGAATTAAGGCAGCAATGGACCGCGCAAGGAATCCCGCAAGAAAGACAGAATGACATAATTCGCCAAGTGACCGCCAGCGCCGAAAATGCGGCCCATATTTTCCCCGCGCGCCCCCAGGAAGCGCCAGAAGCAGCCCGAAAGGATGAACCCATGACCACGCCCACACCCGCAACACAACCCGCACCAGGCAACGCCCAGACGCCGCCAGCAACCACGCCAGCAGCAGCCCCGCGCGCGTTCTTTGTAGCACTCACCAAAGGCACCAAGACCAGCCCGGCCGAGAATGTAACCATGTTCATAGACGCGAACGGGCAAATCACCGCACAGCGCGCGAGCGAAGCAGCCCCGCACAATTTTGATCCCCGAGAGGCCACCGCATGGAACATTGACCTGTCAACCGTGCTGGCCGCCATCAAACAAGCCAAGCGAAGCGCGCCCGCCACGCCCAGCGCGCCCAGCGAAGCGCAATACACGCCCACGGAACCCGCAGTGCCCGCCACGCCCGCCCCGGTTAAGGTTAACCCGCCCCCGGCGGACCCCCCCAGCGAACCGCCCACCGGCGGGAATGATGACGGCGGGCCGGATGACAACGATTCCGAACCGATTCGGAAGCCCCAACCGAAAACCCCCCCCTCCCCCCAGGAAACCCCCGCCCCGACAATCGCCTATGATGGTTCCTATATTGACGGAACCAACCAAGAAACCTTTAACACATCTTTTGATGCTGTACTAGAATTATTGTCATCTAAGAACTTAGGTAAATCACTCTATGCGGAATGTGTAGCATGCAAACATAAGCAACCGGACAAGAACCGCTTTTTGTGCGATAAATGCGGACATAATGCCGCCGTAGTTTATTACTCCGGCACGCACGAACCCTCGCAGGAAACCGCCCCCGAACCCGAACCAACCCCGGAAACAGAATCCGCCCAGGAAACACCCCCCCAGGAAACACCCCCCACCGAGGAAACCCCCGCCCCCGCCGAGGTTATCCCGGCTATTATCGACCCGGAAACAGAACCAGAGCAGGAAACCCCCGCCCCCGAACCCCCCCGCCGCAAGTCTGAACCCAAAAAACATACAGACCTTGCACTCACAAAAACAGTATACGACATATGCGACCAGTACAACAAAGCCGGCGAGATAATCAAGAAAATTTATGAGCTGGAAGCGGAAGCCCTGGCACTGCTAAAGGATGCTTTTGGGGAGCAGGGATACATGCAGGCTATTGGAACGGATCGTTACGGCGCCGGACCCGGATACCAAAACGTGATGAAGTACAACCAAAAACAAGCCTGGAAATATATCATTGAGAAAACAGGAATCCGCCGGCTTATGAGCATAAAGCAAGCCGACGAAATGCACCGCAAACTCGAAAAGGGCGAGGACATGCCAGAATTGACCCCCGACAATGTTTTGTCAATCCTTGCCAGCATGACCGAGAACGCGCCAAAATTTCTAGAGGAAGCAATACAAGAGGTTTACGAATACCTACGCCCCAGCGGAGGCCGCAGCACCTACAAGACCAATCAGAAAAGCGCCCGCGCCGGATTGAGCGAAAAAGTTATATTGCCGTGGGCAGTAGAGGCAAAATGGAGCGGCGGAGGCTATCACGTCAACTACCACCGGAGCGTTAACCTTATGGCAGTAGATCGCGTATTCCACGCCCTGGACGGGCAACTATTCGAGGGTAAAGGGTACGCCGGGCCGCTTGTGGATGCAATCAATTCTACCGAGGGCACCGGATCCGGAGAGACGGAATATTTCAGGTTTACATGCTACAAAAACCAAAATCTACACCTGGAATTTAAGCGCCCGGACCTGGTGGCCCGCTTCAATCAGATTGCAGCCGGCAAACGGTTTACAGACTAATGCCCCACGCCGGCGATATATTCAACCGCCTGGAAACCATACCGGACGGCGAGTTATCCGAACTTGCCGCCCGGTATGAGAGACTGGCCGCACAGCAGGAGGTGCCACACTCACGATATGCCGCTATCGCATTACGCGCCCGCGTTATTTTATTCACCCGAAGCGATTTGGGAAACCAGGAAAACAACAGAGGACAAAATGAAACCCAATATTGATTATATTTTGGACCACATCGGAGGCGAAGCCACCGAAGAAACAGTACGCGCCGAGTTTAGCGGACTCTCGCTTTACGAAATTACCGCAAAACTTGACGAACTTTTCCCGACAGAAAAAAATCACGCCCTGGCAGAAGCCATCTTTGACTTGGTGAGCTAACCCCATGAAATACCCCGACCTATTCAAAAAGCGGTACAAGGAACTAAAGGGTAAGAGGTGGATCCTCAACATTGACCCCGATGACCTGAAAGCCTGGGTACAAATCGGGCACGCGGCGGCAGAGTATGGACGCAAAGGCGGCAAGGCGCGCGCGGCCAGCGCGAAGCGTGACAGCAAAGGCAGGTTTGCATGACATGCCAACACAGCCACAAAAAAGGCGATAACTACGGCATATCGTGCGCCAATTGTAACCAGCAACTACAGGGATACGGTTACGGCGGATTCTTTGGAGCACGCTTAACAGGTCAGGAAAACTGTATACACTTTTTCGTGCAGAGCGGAGACGGAAAAACAGAAACATGCTTGTATTGCGAAAAAAACAATAATTATTCCGCCGCGGGTGGGGGCCCGCGGCGCGGCCGCGCCGGCCGGCGGCGCGCGGGCCCCCCCGGCGGC
>CAYTDB010000034.1:0-45532 GCA_964436455.1 uncultured Anaerolinea sp.
AAACCCCCCAAAAAGGGGCAAAACAAGGCATTTTTGCAGGTCTTAAATACCTTAAAACGTCGTAGTAACGCGAAACGTCGTTGTAATGCTAATTTGTTTGGAAAATAAAACGGGAGAGGATGACCATCCTCTCCCGTTTTTGTAATTACGAATGCTGCGCCTCTCCCAACGTGACCTGTACCTGCATCTCTTTCCCGTCGCGCATCACAGTCAATGTGATTTGGTCGCCAGGGTTAAAGGTGAAGAGCGTGTTGACGTAGGAATGGGTTTCGTCGAGAGTCACATCACCGACATGGGTGATGATATCGCCCTGTTGTAGGCCTGCTTCGCTGGCGGGACTCCCGTCCGCGACCTTCATCACACACACGCCCCAATCCGCGGAGAGGTTATAGCGTGCCGTGATGCTGGGATTGATGGGCTGGAAACTGATGCCCATATACGGTCGGGCAAAGTACCCCTGCTGGATGATCTGTTGTGCGATGGCTTGTGCGGTGTTCACAGGGATGGCAAAGCCAAGTCCCTCTGCCACATCGCCGCTGTTCGTGTTGCGGACTACGAGAGTGTTGATTCCGATCACTTCACCAGCCAGGTTCACAAGCGGACCGCCCGAGTTGCCGTGGTTGATCGCTGCGTCAGTTTGGATCAGGTCTTCGATCTGGTAGCCGTTACCGGTGTCGATGGAACGACCCGTGGCACTGACTACGCCGACGGTCACCGTGTTTTTGAAGTTTCCGAGCGGTGATCCAATCGCGATCACGGATTCGCCTGGGTCGAGTTTATCCGAGTTGCCCAATGAAGCTGTTGCAGGGACATTACCATCTGTCTTCAACACAGCGATATCGGAATACTGGTCTGTACCGACGATGGATGCGGTTCGTTCTGTCCCATCCGAGAGAACGATCTTCACTTCCTTCGTGCCTTCCACAACATGGTTGTTCGTGAGGAGATAACCATTGTCGCTGATAAAGAAGCCGCTACCGCTCACGGTCTGTTCGCCGGTGGGACCGAAGAACGTCATCTGCCCGGGGATCGTTCCCACGACCGTGACGACCGCTGGTCCAACCCTTTGTACGGACTGGGTGATTGCAGTCTCGATATCCGTGTTGTTGAGCACAAGCGTCTGCGAGGGGTTGGTGTCGGTTGCTGGTAATATCTGTTGGATGGGGGCTGGCAAACTGCTTCGTTGCTGCACAGCCCGGAACACAGCATAGCCGCCGGCTACTGCACCAGCTAGGGCTGATGCGCCGCCGATGACGATTAAAAATACAACATACAGAACTTTTTTCAAAGACATATCTGCCTCCTTATTTTCTATCTGAAAAAATTCTAGTACCCGATTATGACAGTTCAATTAAAAAATCGTGGATAAAATGTATGAGTTTTCTGAATCTAAACTTATAATTATTCCATGTTCATCACACTCGAAGGTCCCGAAGGCTCAGGCAAGACATCCCACATCCCGTATCTCGTGGAATATCTCCGCGAAAAGGGATATGTCGTATTCCCCACACGCGAACCGGGAGGCACATCCATCAGCGAGCAGATACGCGATATCCTGCACGACCTGAAGAACGCCGAGATGCACCCCCGCACAGAGACGTTACTCTACCAGGCGGCGCGCGCCCAGATCGTGGAACAGGTCATCAAGCCGCGCCTGGAGGATGGGGAGATCGTCATCTCCGACCGCTACTACGACTCGACCATTGCCTACCAGGGCTACGGTCATCAACAGGACCTGGAGCAGGTCCGTGCACTGGTGAAGTATGCAACCGGAGGGCTTGTCCCGGATTTGAGTGTGTTACTCGATCTCGATGTGGAGGTGGGACTCAAACGTAAAAAGAAAGGCGACGAATGGAACCGTATGGATGCCTACACAGTTGAATTCCATCAACGCGTCCGCGCAGGATATTTGGATATGGTCAAGCAGGAACCAGATCGCTGGGTGGTGGTGGACTCGGAACAGAAGTGGGATGATGTGCAGGCGGAGTTGCGGAGGGTGATTGAGGCAAGGTTATGATCAATCTCCATCTCCTCTCCACGCCCGGTGACCGGGATATTCGTTGGGTGATTGATGCATGCCGCCCCTATTTGGAAAAGAAATCAGAGCCTGTTGTGGCGCTCATGCCGCAGGCATCTTTGGATGTCAACTTTTGGATGGATTACACGGTTCGCGCGTTTGATGGGCTGGCGAAGATCGAACTGATCGATACCGAGCGAATGGAACTGCGCGAGATCGAGGCCATTCTTCGGCGAGCGCATGTGGCGTATATCTCCGGCGGGAACACATTTTTACTGAACCATCGTCTGCACGTCGGCGGGTTGATGCCGTATCTACGAAAAAAATACAGGCAAGATTACCTGTGGTCAGTTTTAGTGCAGGGATGATCGTTTGCGGACCGAACATGTTGACATCCAAGGATTCGAATTCGGTTGCAACCACGCATTTCGAGAGTTTGAACATCTCGCCGTTCAATTTTGTTGCTCATTATGGAACGGACTCTTACACGCAGGCACTGCACGATGACTGGCTCTCGGATTACCATACATTTCAGGATAATCCCGTTATCATGTTAAGTGACGGCGCGTACGTAAAAGTGGAGGGGAAAAAGACAATGCACGTACGCGGCGAAGCGTGGATCCTGAGAAAGGATTCAGAGAAGGAAAAGCTGGTTGTGGGCGAGCCAATCGTCCCGTAGGAAAGAGGCGAACTATGTCCGACGAAGAGGAATGGGTCCCCGGCAATAAACATGAATTGATGTCTGCGATTGCCCATGAGTGGGATCTACTCATGGCTGTTGTTTCGAAACTTGATGAGACGAAGATGATCACGCCGGATGAGGGCGGATGGAGTCCAAAAGACAATCTGGCGCATCTCGCCGAGTGGATGAATGTGTTGATGGGGTATCATCTTGACCGCCGCCCGGCGCATGAAGTGCTTGGCGTTTCGGATGATGCAACGGAAGGCTGGGATATGGAAATCATCAACCCCATATTGTTCGAACGCAACAAAGATCGTTTGCCAGAAAATGTGCTGGAGTTTTTGAAAAGTACATACGAGGCTCTTGTCGAAAAGCTGGAAGGCTTGCCCTTTGAATACCTGCTCATGCCGCCTCATCAGTATGACGCGGAGAAACGGCCATTGTTGTTGTGGGTTGTTGGAGATACGTCAGACCATTTTGCAGAACACCGTGCAACGATTGAAAAAATATTGTAGCGTGCTATACTAGTGATACAAAACTCACGGAGGAGAAATTCCATGCAATTCGATATCAATAGCATTTCGGCAGTTCTTGGTGTATTGGGTGCGTATTTCGCGATCCTGCTTGTGTTGTCGGTCAGCGTAGAGACCATCCTTGAGCCATTCTCGTTCTTCAAGGGTTTGCAAAAGCAAGCCAACCCGGACGATGTTGTGAAGGCGGTGCAGGAGTGGCTCCCGGAGGGTTCAGGTGAAGCGGCGAAAGTGGTTGCCATTGAAATGTTCGCGGCAAAAGCGCAGATAAAAATGGCTGAACTTGATAGCCTGGCAGAGACTCAAGCCAAGAATGTGGAGGAAACGTTGAAAAAACTGGGGCTGGGCGAGCAGGTGGATATCGAGAAGAAGAAAATCGCCATCAAACTCGCCGCCCTGCGCGAAAAATATGCCGCCAGCCAGAAACAGCGTATTACGATCCTGCGCACACTTTCGGCAGTGATCGGCATTGTGATCGCTTTTGCATTGCAGATCAACACCTTCGACATTCTCGGCTCATTCTTCTCACCAGATGTCATGCGCTCGCTTGATTCGCAATGGGGACACATCGGTGGCGTTGTCATTACCGGCCTTGCCGCCAGTGCCGGCAGTTCCTTCTGGCACGATACGCTGGGACGTGTCCGCAATATCAAAGATACGGTCAAGCAGGTGGAAAACGTGGTTGGCGGAAACCAGCCGCCTCAAATTGTTGGATAAAAATCACCGCCCTGTCTCATGTGGACAGGGCAGTTTGCTTCTAATCATCGTTTCCGGAGTCTGCCCCCCCCAGATCCGGGATTTCCTTCTCGATCTCTTCGGGACTTTGACCTGACTCAAGTCGATCGACCACCTCATTAAATTCAGACGGCAACTCCTCTCCCATTTCCTTCCCCATTTTGCGCATCATTCTCCCCATCGCTTTGGGATCATCCTCCAATCCTTCAAACCCGCTGAAATCATCCGCCATGGACTCCATGCGGCTTTCCTCGGATTTCGCGATGCGGACCTTGGTCATGCGGCGGCGCACGTTCTTGCTCTTGCAGTGTGTGCAGGAAACTTTCTTCTTACCGTACTCGGCGAAGGTCAGGAACACATCAAAGCGTTCGTTGCAGTTGTTGCAGATAAAGTCATAGGTTGGCATGGATTTATTTTAACGGAAATTTTTATCCTGTGGAATTATGGCGTCGGCTGCCATGAGACATTGTAATTAATGCCGCCTCCGCCGACGGGGATCGATACGAACTGCGTGAGCGGACTTTTCAAAGCATCCCGAACATCGAGAATATTCAGATAGGTAATTCCGGATGAATTGACCGTGAGGGTGACCTGACCGCCATCCGGGGACCAGTTGATGTCGTTGAGTCCGCCGTCTGTTATCTTGATCGTTGATGCAAGAAGTTGTCTCACATCTGTCCCATCGGGGTTTGCCCAATACAGCCACAGATCGCCGTTGGGGCATCCAGCTGTATAGAGTAAATATCCAGTCGATGATCTTTTTGAGATACCAAAGTATCCAGGTTGAGACCCCATCTGGAAGTTTTCGTAAGGTTTGAGTTCGCTAAAGGTTCCATCAGGGCGAAGCCACGTCAGGGTTTCGCCGGTGAAGCCTCGAACGAATGTTGTTCCTCTCCACCAATCCTCGAGCGGTGTACTTGTTTTGGCGAGTTCAACCAGTGTATTGCCGTCCAACGACACTTTGTAGGCGGCAGATTTTGTGTTTCCATTTTCTGCATAAACACGCGCTGCAACAAAACGGATATTCCCTTCACGTGTCCACGTGTAATTCCACGAAGAAAGATCTTCATCCTCTGGCAGAATGGCGGTGATATTGGTGTCGTCATTTCCGTTGGCGTCAATCATATGGATGCGTGCCATATCGCGGTTTCCAACAGGCTCGAGGATGATATATGCAATATCTCTGCCATCCGGCGACCACGACACATTGCTGTAGTTATCCGGCTGGCTGACGCGGGGGACTCCATTCCTTCCATTGGCTTGCATGGAGTAGAGAATTTGCTTGCCGTCGGGAGTCTTTTCAAGGAAGAGGAGCGTGCTTCCATCCGGTGACCAGGGATTGAGACTCGAAAATTCATGATCTGCTTCACGGTAAGTGACCTGAAAGACATCGGAGCCATCGGCGTTCATGGTGAAAACCTGCATGTATCCGGCGCGGTCGCTCAGGAAAGCGATCCGCTTTCCATCCGGCGACCAGAACGGGTTTACGTCATGAGCCGGGTCGTTCGTCAGATTGGTAAATCCGCTCCCGTCTGCTCGTATTGTATAGATTTCAGTATTCCCATCCTCTGCCGCGGACGTGAACGCTATCAAGCCGTTGTAAGTTGATGTTGGTGTGGACTGTTCTTCGACGATTTTCTCTGTGATGACCGGCTGCCAGGAGAGACTGTCCACTGAGGAGAAGATGGCGCCAACATCAAACCGGACCGGTTCAAGTGTTGGATCGTTGAGCGTTCCCACGACATCCAGAATGAACATTTTGACAGTATTCTCTGACCTGATGGAAATGTTGAAGGCTATGTAATTATCATCCGGTGACCATGCCTGGTCGACCATGATGCCATCGCCGATGGAAAGAGGGGGATCCACCAGCTCCTGAACTGCCGTACCATCTTCATTCGCCAAATACAGATGCCACTCGCCACTGTCACATCGGACACCAAGGAACAGAATCCCTGCCTTTGAACGTGTGGATGCAACCTTGAAATTATTGCCCGCCTGAGGGCAGCCTTCCAGGGATGAACTCGACCCATCGGAGCGGAGCCATCTCAATTCCTGCTCCTCGAAGTTCGATGTCAATGCTGTGCCGTTCCACCAGTCGCGCAGGATCGCTTGGCTGGGTTGGGAAAGTTCGACTAGGGAACCGTCCAGCCCAGCTTTATAGACCTGGGAGGATTCATCCGAACTCCTGAATACGCTGAACAGTACAGTCTGTCCATCACCGGACCAGCGATGAAAATAGGAAAACACATCATCCCCCAGGGATGCGGTCAGGTCGACAGAGTTGCTCCCGTCAGCGCCGACTACATGGACCGAGAGACGGGTCGGTTCGCCCTGCTCATCGAGGTAGGTGAACGAAGAAAATGCAATATGCTCTCCATCCGGTGACCACGCTGGGCTTTGATAAATGCCCCACTCGCTGGTCAGAGGTGTTTGGGTTTTGGTTTCTACATCCAACACGTAGAGTCTCATAAATCCGCCGGAACTTGCCTGATTGAAATCTAATTTCACAAAGACGAGTTTGCTTCCGTTTGGTGACCAGGCATCGAACCCGCTTTCCCGGCCTTCTTCGAAACTCACCAGTCTGTTGAGCTCTCCATCTTCTGTAAGTTGGATGACATTTGAGCCATCAGCATCCATCACAAAGACTTGCGAAGTGTTGCCGATATTGCGAGCGAAGGCGATGCGTTTTCCATTTGGTGACCAATACGGGTTATTCCCATTTGAAGCCCCGGTCAGGTTGGTCAGGTTGCTGCCATCCGCACGGACGGTGTATACATCTATCTCCCCATTCTTTTCCATTGTGAAGGCGAGCAGTCGCTTTTCGGCATTTGGAGCAACAACAGGCATGAGATCTGCAAGTTCCGTTGTTGGGCTTGCCGCTATAGACCATTTTTGCATGTGCGAGATTACATAGTTCACTGCAAACCCCAAGACAACCAGCAGGGCAACACCTCCGAGTACCTTCAATCCAAACTTAACCTTGTTCGACATGGCGATCCTCCGTGATTGTGAGCGGACATTCTCCGTCACGTGGTGTGAAGGACCGTCGTGGGTATCCCGCCGTTCATGGAATTCGCTTTGCAGGTGCGACATCAGCGTGGATAAGGATTGGGCTTCGGCGCGGCAGGCTTCACATCCGGCAAGATGCGTTTCGAGGTCGAGGCGCTGGGCGCCGCTGAGCAATCCATCCAGATCCGCAGCCATATACCTTCTGGCTTGTTTGTGCGAGAGTCCATTCATGGTTGTCATTCCTTCAACTGCGTATGCAACCGTTCGCGTGCGTGGTTCAGGCGGGAGTGCACCGTTTCAACTGGGATGCGCAGCATTTCGGCAATCTCGGCGACAGGCAGGTCGTGGTAATAGCGCAGTATGATGGGGATGCGATACTTCTCGTCCAGCGTGTGGACTGCCTGCCACAATTCGGAATCCGCCTCATGTTGGATCGCTTCAGACTCAGGGTGAGCTTGGTCGCTACGAAACAAACTTTGCAAAATCTGACGCAATCTTGTGCGGCTTTTGCCTCTTTGTAATCGGGAACGGCATAGGTTGATGGTGATGCTGAAAAGCCAGGTCTTGAGCGACGAATCGCCGCGGAACGAATCGAGCGAATGCAGCGCAGCGAGGAAAACTTCCTGCGTTGCATCGTCGGCTTCATCGGGGTTGTCGAGGATGGAGAGCGCCAGCCGGTACACAGCCTGTTGGTGGGTTTGTACCAGGCGTTCGATAGCCAGCGGTTCTCCCTCCCGGCATTTTGCAAGCCATTGGCTGTCCATGACGGTCATTCTACTGGATTAGACACGAGTCGAGATGAAAATCTTCATTTTGACCCCCACTTGTCCTCCCTCAAAATCAAACTTATAGTTCGTCGGATTTTGGGGGAGGTGCCGAAGGCGGAGGGGGGTAAATTCTCGGTTATACTTCCGCACGCAACTATGACCGACCATATCCGTAACTTCTGTATTATCGCCCATGTGGATCATGGCAAATCCACGCTGGCTGACCGCCTGCTGCAACTGACAGGCGCCATCTCCGAACGCGAGATGACCGAGCAGGTGCTCGACACAATGGACCTCGAACGCGAAAAAGGTGTCACCATCAAAGCCTCCGCGGTTCGCATGTATTACACCGCCAAAGATAACTTCAAATACGAGATCAACCTGATCGATACACCTGGTCATGTGGATTTTGGCTACGAGGTCAGCCGTGCGCTCAAGGCGTGTGAAGGTGCTGTCCTTGTGGTGGATGCCACACAGGGCATCGAAGCGCAAACGCTTGCCAACCTCTATCAGGCGCTTGATGCCGACCTGACGGTCATCCCCGTCATCAACAAGATCGACCTGCCCTCCGCCCGCCCTGATGAAGTGGCGGAGGATATCGGCGCGCTTCTTGGCGTTGACCCTGTCGATGTGTTGCAAGTCTCAGCCAAGGCAGGCATCAACGTGGAGCAAATTCTTGAAGCCATCGTCCAACGCGTCCCGCCGCCAAAAGATCAGGATGATGCTCCGCTCCGCGCGCTTGTTTTCGATTCACACTACGACTCTTACAAGGGCGTCATTGCCTACATCCGCGTGTTCGAAGGCTCGTTCAAACATACTGATGTCCTGCGTCTCTTCGCCACGCAGGCGAATATGAAGCCGGTCGAGATTGGGATCTTCGCGCCCGGCATGAAACCCGTCCAAGGTTTGGGCTCCGGCGAAGTGGGCTACATCGCGACTGGGTTCAAGACTGTCCACGAGTGCCGCGTGGGAGATACCATCACCCGCACGGCGGATCCCGCCTCGGACCCTCTGCCTGGGTACCGCACCCCCAAGCCGATGGTCTTCGCTGGCATCTATCCCGTCGAAGCGGACGATTATCATCAGTTGCGTGACGCGCTCGAAAAACTTCAGCTCAATGACGCCTCGTTGACCTATCAGCCTGAAACATCGCAAGCGCTGGGATTTGGTTTTCGTGCCGGTTTCCTCGGTCTCTTTCACATGGAGATCATTCAGGAGCGCATCGAACGCGAGTACAACCTCGACGTGTTGTTCACTGCTCCATCTGTGGAGTATCAGGTGTTGTTGATCGATGATGAAACCATCCCCGTCGACTCTCCTGCCGAATTACCTGATGAATCAAAGATCGTCGAAGTGCGTGAACCGTGGATGTCCATTGAGATCATCACACCCACGGATTACTACGGTCCCATCATGGAATTGGTCACCAAGCGGCGCGGTATTTTCAAACAGCAGGAACATCCCGCCCCGCACCGTGTCCAACTCGATTACGAAATCCCGCTTTCAGAGATCATCGTTGACTTCTTCGATGACCTGAAATCGCGCACCAAAGGCTACGCTTCGCTCGATTATCAATTCCTGGAATATCGCCCCGATGAATTGCAGAAACTGGAGATACTCGTCAATGGCGAACCGGTCGATGCGCTGGCAACAATCGTCCACAAGAAGGATGCGTACCACAAAGGGCAGCGTCTCATCACCAAACTGAAGGAATTGATCCCGCGTCAACTGTTCGATGTTGCGGTTCAGGCCTCCGCAGGCGGACGGATCATCTCACGCGCCAACGTCAAAGCCACACGCAAGGATGTACTGGCGAAGTGTTACGGCGGCGACATCACGCGCAAGAAGAAGCTGCTCGAGAAACAAAAGAAGGGCAAGAAACGTTTGAAGATGGTCGGCAACGTGGAAATCCCGCAGGACGCATTCATGGCTGTCTTGAAACTGGATGAGGAATAATTCTTAAACACAAAGGACCGGGGGAAGGCGCTTCGCCTATCATCCGTCCAGCCTTGGTGACCTTCGTGTCTTTCGTGGTAAAAAAGGAAATCTTTTATGAAAGATTGGAAACGCTGGCTCCCTGGAGCAATCATCAGTATCGGCTTGATCGCGGTCTTTTTGTATTTTGTTGACTTTGGTGAAATGGTCGATGCCGTCAAGAACGCGAATTACGTGTTTCTAGGGATCGCGTTCGCAATGGGCTTCCTATGGATCGCCATCCGTGCGCAGGTCTGGCGGATATTGCTTCGCAACCGCGCTTCCTACAGCGCAGTTTTCTGGACGGTTGGCGAAGGGTATTTCCTCAATAACTTCCTGCCTTTTCGTCTCGGTGAGATCGGGCGTGCCTTCCTGCTCAGCCGCAAATCAGAAATGAAGTTCATGGAAATCCTGCCCACCATTGTCATCGAGCGCGTGGTGGATCTGGGCTTTACTGCCATGATTCTGCTTGCCTCCCTGCCATTCGTTGTCGGTGCAGAGGGAGCGGAACGCGTTGGGATGATTGTCGGTATTGTGGTTATGCTCGGGCTTGTCATGATGTACATCCTTGCCCGCAGTAATAAGTGGGCCTTGGACTTCTTCCACCAGCTCAGCGCGCGCTGGCCCGTTTTACAGCGTGTGGGGGGCAGGTTTCTCGAATCGTTCTTTGCCGGTTTGAGCGTACTGACAGACGGCTGGCTCTTCCTGCGCTTCATCTTTTGGATGGCTCTCAATTACGGGCTTGCCGTGGTCTCCTACTATTTCATCATCCGTGCCTTCTTCCCTGAAGCGACTCTCATCTGGGCAATGTTTGGCTTGGGTGCGGCGGCGCTGGGAAATGCGATCCCAGCCTTGCCGGGTGGGGTCGGCACGCTGGAAGGCGCCATCGGTGGAGCACTGATCCTCCTGACCGGCAATGAGTCTATTGCATTTGCGACTGCGTTGTGTGTGCGTTTGTACAACTACATCAACAGCACTGTGATAGGCGGCATCGGACTCGTGCGTGAGGGACAGACCCTCTCCGGCATCTACGAACAACTGAAAAACCTCCGAGCCAGACAGGGCGAAGAGACCGCCCAGTAGGTCATGTTTCCGCTTTACGATACGGCGCGCTCGCGCAAGTTTCCCATTGTCAACCTGACGTTGATTGCTGCCAATGTGCTGGTCTTTTTATACGAATGGCAAATGGGACCGGGAGTGCTCGAGAAATTCATTTCTGTTTGGGGGTTGGTCCCTGCTCGTCTGGTGAGTGATCCGACAAATACATGGAATACCATCTACTCATCCATGTTCCTGCATGGAGGCTGGTTCCACATCATCAACAACATGTGGGTGTTGTTGATCTTTGGTGACAACGTGGAAGCCCGTATGGGGAATATGAAGTACCTGGTTTTTTACCTGCTCAGCGGCACCGCAGCAGGACTTTTACAAACCTATGTCCTTCCAACCGCCCAGACTCCGATGATCGGTGCGAGCGGCGCGATTGCCGGTGTATTGGGCGCCTATCTTGTCCTCTTTCCGCGTTCGCGCGTTGCCAGCCTTGTGCCCATCTTCTTTATCTTTACGGTGATTGAGATTCCCGCTTTCATTTATTTGATCTTTTGGTTTTTCTCACAGTTATATTCAGGCTTGTTTGCCATTCAAGGCGGCGGCGCGAGCGGGATCGCCTGGTGGGCACACATTGGCGGATTTGTTTTTGGATTGGTGATGTCATTCTTCTTTGCGAATAGACAGTCACATGATCGAAGTTACTAAAATCATGTTGTTGCGAGTAGCCTCGCGCTGAATGGAGTGTAACGATGACGAAGCGCGGGCAACGAAGCAAATTCCAGCGTAGCAAGCGAGATTGCTTTGTCGGGCTGGTGCCCTCACCACAATGACGAAAAGAAGGAGAACCCATGAATTTCCATCTCAACACAGCAGAAGTATACGTTCCCGATAACGAACCGGAAGAGCAGGCTTTGGCGCGGACAACGCATCTATGTCTTGCCGCGCATCAGGATGATATTGAGATCATGGCGGCACAGCCGATCATCGAGTGCTTCCAGCAAAAGGACAAGTGGTTTACGGGTGTGGTCGTGACCGATGGGCGCGGCTCTCCGCGTGACAGCATCTACGGGAAATACACCGACGATGAGATGCGGCTTGTCCGTTTCAAGGAGCAGCGCAAGGCGGCATTTGTCGGTGAGTTCGCGGCGCAGATCATGCTGGATATTCCAAGCAAGGTCATCAAGGATGTGTCGCGGGTTGAGCCTGTGGATGATATTCTCGCGATCCTGCGCGCGACCAAGCCCAGGTATGTATACACCCACAACCTTGCAGACAAACACGATACGCATGTGGGAGTCGCCTTGAGGGTGATCGAAGCCTTGAGAAAACTGGATGCAGCCGAACGTCCTGAACGACTCGTTGGGTGTGAAGTCTGGCGCGCGTTGGATTGGATGGTCGATTCGGATAAGGTGACGATGGACCTGTCGCGTCACGAGAATCTGCAGTTCGCGTTGCTGGGCGTGTTCGATTCACAGATCGTGGGTGGCAAACGCTATGACCTCGCCTCGATGGGTCGCCGCCGAGCAAACGCCACGTATTTCGAATCACATGGCGTGGATGAGACAACCGGCATGAGTTACGGTATGGATATGTCGCCGTTGATGAACGATGCGAACCTAAAGCCATCTGAGTTTGTTCAGGGGTTCATTCAGCATTTTGCCGATGATGTGATGGAACGCGTAAATAAAATGGGTGGATAGTTAAAAAAAGAATAGACTTCACGCTGTAAAAGGGGACGAACGTGGAATGAGCAATCTAAATCTTTGACTTGGAGGAAAGGCGTACGATCAGTGTACTTCCTATGCCTGGCTCACTTTCCATTTCTAATTTCCCACCCATTCCATCTACAAGTGTCTTCGCAATTGCCACTCCCAACCCAAACCCAGGGATCGTGGAAGGATCTTTGCCTCGATAAAAACGGTCGAAGACATGTTCAAGTTTTTCAGGAGACATGCCTTCGCCAAAATCCTGCACACGGATTTTGAATTGTGACCTGAGAAGCAGGGAAGCAATCTTCCAGAAACCAGGTGACAGCTCGCAGTGTCATTCACAACTATAAATAAGTATGCTGTGGGAATGCTGTGAAGAAAAAATGAATAAGGGAATTCACAGGAATTTCTCAGCTTTGCTCACAGGTTTCTTGTCTTTCTTACAGCAGTGGACTCTAGAATAAAACTTGTAAGCAGTAAGTATTCCCCTCCCCAAACTTGCCCGATTTCCAAAAGGAAGTCTCGGAATATAGAGAGGTGAGTCCCAGACTCGCCTCTCTATATTTTTCCCCAAATGGCAAGTGTCTTGAGCAATTTCTCGTTTTTCATGAACATTACCCTGTTTTTCTTTCTTGAAGGTTCCAACCCCGTTTCCCTTGCCAATTTTTCGGCAAGTTCATATACATCCGCTTCGTACTCGTCGAGCGGTGTGGAGATCATGACTGTTTCTGTATCCACGTGGATTCCCAGCCGTGATTGCAGTCTGGCAAAACCTGTCGAGCCGTCAAAGATCGGAAAGCCTTCATAAAAGCCCAAGAGAGTGGAAGGTTCCAGCATACGAGTCAACAGTTCTTCGGGCAGAGGAAGCGTGTGTGAGTTGGACGTGAGGAAGTCAACGGTTTGGCGGATGACTGGTTCGCGTTCGGCGTAATCCAATTCATCAGTAGAGTATCGGTTGTAGAATGCTGCCAGTTGTGATGGTTTCCAGTAAAAAGTGATGTCATTTTGCGATTCCACCACGGGACGTTCATCGAAGTAGGGAGCATAACGCAGCTCCAACACTCTTAACGCGGGGATCAACGTGCTCGTGTTCGTGGACATTTGTAGCTCGACAACAGCGGCTGTTACATTGCGAGTTTTGTCGTAGATCAGAATTCCATCTCTGCCGGAGAGATGGTCCACGCCGTTGATTCGCAAACCATGCAGATCTGAGTCAAAAAGCAAACGTTTGGTCCCAAATTCAATTTCAAAGCGCATATCTCATTCTACCAAGGCAGGTGATGCTCTGCCTAAATGTCGTTGCGAGGGCGGAGATTGCCCGCCCGAAGCAATCTCCTGTAAATTGATATTCCTTTTTTCCCAGGGGATTGCTTTGTCGCCAAAAACCGGCTCCTCGCAACGACCGATTTTTGCTGCTACCACCCGCTTGCGCTGAACAATAACAGAAAGAAATCTTTCGCCTCCTGGGTTGTCATCGGGCGGGCGCGGGCGTAATCTACGAACTCGATGGGGATTAACTCCGTGCCGATGTAACGACCATCATAAATGACATGCAGATCGATCGTTGCCTGACGGCAGGCGTCACAATAACTGTATTGATCGAAAAACAAGTTCCCCAACCCATAGTGGATAAACGAGCCGTTCAGAAATTCCATGCCCTGAGGCTGGTGTGCCTGGCTTCCGCTGACAATGTCCGCGCCTGCCTGTGCCATCTGGCGGAAATCTTCCTGCTGGTCGGGTTGGGCATACTGGGTGTAATACTCAAAATGCTGGAACGTAGCGATCACGAGATAGCCTTCCGCTTCGAGCCGTGTGATCTCACCTGCCATCCAATCCATGTCACAGACTGCGGCGCCGGGTAACGTGTCACTGGCTTGGGCAAAGGATCCTCCCTTTGCGTTACAGCCAATGAACGCGATTCGATTTCCGCGATTCTCCAGCAATAACGCCTTTCGTCCTTCGGCAAGATTTTCCCCGCCGCCGTAATAGGACCAGCCGCGTTCCTTGTACATGTCGAGCGTGTGGAACATCGCATCCGTGCCCCAATCGGAGAAGTGATCGCCGGTTAATTCGACCACGTCCGTGCCGACATCCTCAAGCAATTGGATGTATTTGTCCGCACTGCAAAAGCGGATCTCTTCCTGGACTGGGTTTGGGTACGGGCAATCGAGGGCGAACGGCACCTCATTGCTGATATGTGTGATGTCCGCGCCGATCAGCCAATCACGAATATCCTGAGCGGGATAGAGGATGCCGCGTCTTTCCATTGTGGATGCGGTAGCGCGCACCAACGCAGTGACGCCGGTCAACGCGACAACTGTCATCTTTTGCGGGTCATAGTTGGAGGCAGGGATGGCAAAATTGCTTTGGATCAGCGCGACTTGCTCTGGATCACTGTTGAGCGAAATGGGGATCTTGAGTCGATAACTCCCCAGATCAAAATCCTTGTGGATGGGGGAGAGTTCGTCCACGGGTAAAACCTTCCAGCGTGGATTCAAATTCTCGAAAGGAACAATCCCTAGGGCGGGTTGATGCGTCCACGCGTAATCGATCAATGCTGCTTTCCCAACGACTTGTACGTTCGCTCCTGCGGGTCCCCATAACGCGGTGAACATGTCATGGGTGTTTGAGTCCATGAGCAAAGGGATGTCAGATAAAGCACCCTGCCAGCGCGAGAGCAATTCATCACTGGACATCCCTTGCATGATGGAAGAGAAAGGAGTTACGAGTGCATACACCCATTGACTGACCACGTTACCATCTCCCACTTCCAGACGAATGTTTGCCCTCGCTTCATCACTCACGAACAAACTTCGCAACGAATCATCCAGCGCGCTGCCCATTGTCTCTGAGATGTACGGGGTCGCCCAAATGAAAACATTGAGCACATCTGCGTTGGGCATGTATGTGGGAGTGGGGTAAGTGGGAGTTGGAACGGATTGCTGAGGCAGTGATGTGGGAATTTCCTGTCCCGGTTTTGGTATGAAAACAAACGCAAAGTTGGGTGGAGGCGGCGTTGCTGTTTCAACGCTCCTTGTACAACTGGAAAATAACAGTGTGCACAGGATCAAAACGAAGTAATGTTGAATGCGACGGTTCAAAAGATTGTCCTGATTATTGATCTGTCTTGGTAATCACATCGACGGCTTTGATGCACCTAAAAAATTCGTTTTGCAGGAGCCGAGTGGATCAAAGTTCTTTCTTCCATATCTCCCAATCATCCAAAGTCACCCCCACCATTCTGTCTGCATATTTCACAAGCCAGTTCTTTTTGCGATCCTTCAAGTCAGCGAGGATATCTTTCACCCTGCTCCGCGTCCCCAGATGAATGTTCGCAACCTCCCAACCCATCGCGCGCATCATGCGTGATTCGTCGCGCTCGGGTCCCAGTTCATCGAGGTCAATGCGGCAGCGGTCGGGCGCCAGTCCGCGTACCACCCAGCCTTCATACACCTTCACAAGCGGATCAAGCCTGCGCACCGCGCGGGCCAGCACCTCTTCGTACTGGATTTCCGCGCCTTTGTGCTTTTTCTGTGCCCACAACGCCGCAGATGGGATCAACGCCTTTGCTTCGCGTGCCACAAATCCACCCTGCCACCCTGCCAGCGCCGTATAACGTGGACGCCCCAAACTCCCAACCCCCGCCTGACGATGCAGGATGCGATACTCCATTCCCTGTGAAGGGAGTGCTGCCTCAAGCATGGACCTGACCGCGGGCGGCGCTTCTCTCTCCATAACTGGAAGCTGATTTAGTTTCTCCCAATATTTCTCCGCCGATTTCTCGCTCTTGACGTAGGCATCGCTTAACCAATTATGGTCGCCGTGCATGACGAACGCTTCGCTGCCTTTTTCGAGTCCCTCGCGGTAGCCATCGAGGATCGCTTCGCACGCCTCTGTCAGCTTGATCTTAAGCTCCTCGGTCTCAGAAGCCAGTTCCACGCTGGTGGCGAGGCGGATCAAGTCCAGTGTATAAGGCAAAGGCGATGCTTCGTCAAAGTCGTTGACTCCCCAAACAAGTTCATCCTTTGCATCCCGCCATGTGCCGAAGTTCGCAGCGTGCAAGTCCCCGACCGAAAGGACAACAGGCGCACGCCATGCCTTCTTACAGGTTTCGGGGAACACCTGCATCCAACGATAGAACGTGCCGCGCAGGAATATGAATGGATCTTTGGCAAGCACTTCTCTTTTTATCGCAAGGTCTTCTTCAAAGATATCCAACTCACCTCGAAGCCATGCTTCATATTTTCGTGTTGCTTTGTTGATTTTCATAAATTGATTTTATCGCAGAAACGAAAACGCCCTCCATATGGAGGGCGTTGGTATAATCGGCAGTGCCGAAGGAGGGAATCGAACCCTCATTCCCGGAGGGAACACGATTTTGAGTCGTGCGCGTCTGCCTATTCCGCCACTTCGGCGATTGTCAAAGAGCCTGCATTAGCGAGGCGTTCGCAAGTATACCACTCCCAACAAGAAGGTCAAGATAGATGAAACTCGGAATTATCGGATTACCCCAGTCAGGCAAAACAACCATTTTCAACGCCATCACACGCGGCGATGCACCCACCACCGCTTCTGCCGGTCGCTTCGAAGTACATACCGCAGTGGTGGATGTGCCCGACGAGCGCGTGACCAAACTCTCGGCGATGTTCAACCCCAGAAAGACGATCTATGCCAAGGTGACATATGCGGATATCGCGGGACTGGAAGCTGGCTCTGCCAAAAGCGGCATTTCAGGACAACTCCTCAACCAACTCGCCCAAATGGATGGATTCATCCTCGTGGTCCGTGCCTTCGAAAGTGACCTGGTCATGCACCCGAGTGGAAGCGTCGACCCGAAGCGCGATGTCGAGTCCATGTTGAGTGAGTTGCTGTTGAATGACCTGATCGCAGTCGAACGCAAACTCGAACGCCTCACGGATGAACGCCGCAAGGGCGGTACGGACAAAACGATCAATGAACGTCAAACCATTTTGTTCACGCGATTGAATGAAGCATTGAATGAAAACACTCCGCTCCGCAAATTGGAATTTTCTCTCGAAGAACAAAAGGAACTTTCCTCGTTCGGTCTGCTCACACGTAAGCCTGTGCTGGTTGTCTTCAATCTGGGTGAAGGACAGTCCGCGCCACAGATGGAGTTGGATGTGCCGTCCGTTTCGTTGATGGGCAAACTTGAAATGGAGATCGCGCAACTGCCTCCCGATGATGCTGCCATGTTCATGGAGGAATACGGCATCAAGGAACTCAGCCTGAACAAGATGATCAGCCTTTCGTATGAACTGCTCCAGGTGCAGTCTTTCTTCACCGTGGGCGAGGATGAAGTCCGCGCGTGGGAGACGAAGATCGGCGCAACGGCACAGGAATCCGCGGGCGAGATCCATACCGATCTGATGCGTGGATTCGTTCGGGCGGAGGTGGTGGCATATGAGGATCTCATCAGCCTCGGGTCCATGGCTGAGGCGAAGTCAAAGGGGAAGTTCAGACTGGAGGGCAAGGAATATATCGTCAAAGATGGAGATATCGTCCACATTCGGTCTAGTCTATAACCCCTCTTCTGTATTTGTGAAAGAAAATCAAGTTGTGGTAAAAAATTCCCAAGGAGAAATCAAATCATGGCATATGCAATGACCAAATGGAATCTCGGAGAACTTTTCCCAAGTTTTGAAAGCCCCGAATTACAAGGCGCGTTCGATAAGGTAGAAGAAGAAGTGACTTCATTCGAAGGTGTGCGGAACAAACTCAACCTCGATATGGATACGAAAATGTTCCTTGATGTTGTGCGCGCTTCTGAAACAACCACCCGCACGGTAAACAAGATCTATGCGTTCACAGGCTTGTCTTTCTCGTCTGATACACAGGACCAGACCGCGCAAACTTATATGGCACGCGTGCAGCAGTTTGCGGCGGAGATGCAGAACCGCACGTTGTTCTTCAGCCTATGGTGGAAGGAACTCGATGAAGCGAATGCCGAGCGCCTGATGGCGGACGCGGGTGATTATCGTTATTATCTCGAAGAGATGCGTCACTTCAAGCCGCACACGTTGAGCGAAGCGGAGGAGAAGATCATCAATATCAAGGATGTGACGGGGGCGGGTGCATTGATCACTTTATACGATGCGATCACGAATCGTTATGTTTTCAAACTCGAAGCGGATGGCGAAACGAAGGAACTTACCCGCGGGCAGTTGATGGCGTACGTTCAGGGCGGCGACCCGGACCTACGGGCGAAGGCGTATCAAGAGTTATATCGCGTATATGCTGACGATGGTCCGATCCTTGGACAGATGTATCAGACACGTGCGCGCGACTGGCACAACGAGAATGTTTCGTTGCGCAAATTCTCCAGCCCGATGTCAGTCCGAAATCTTTTCAATGATATTCCCGATGAGGCGGTGGATGCGCTATTGGAAGTGGCACGCAAGAATATTAAGATCTTCCAACGCTATTTCAAGATCAAGGCAAAACTGCTTGGTGTTCATAAACTGCGCCGTTACGATATTTATGCGTCTGTTGCCAAGTCAGATAAAAATTTCGATTACAACGACGCGACCAAAATGGTCTTTGACTCATTCCGTGAGTTCGCCCCGCAGATCGCGGAGATGGCAAAGCGCGTCTTCGATCAGGAGCATGTAGACAGCGAGGTTCGAAAAGGCAAACGCGATGGCGCGTTCTGCTGGTCGGTTCTGCCAGATATGACCCCGTACGTGCTATTGAACTATCAAGGACGTGCACGTGACGTGGCGACGATGGCACACGAACTTGGACATGCCATCCATGCGATGCTGGCGGCGCATCACAGCACGTTCACCTGGCACTCGTCTCTTCCCTTAGCTGAAACTGCATCCACCTTTGGGGAAATGATGCTCACTGACAAATTGCTTGCCGAAGAGACCGATGAAGCCGTGCGCCGCGATATTCTCTTCAAGCAGATCGATGATGCGTATGCGACCATCATCCGCCAATCGTATTTCGCTTTATTCGAGAAACAGGCGCATGACATGATCCAGAAGAACGCCTCGGTGGATGAATTGAGCAAAGCCTATATGGAGAATCTCAAAGAACAGTTCGGCGATGCGGTGGATGTCAGCGACGAGTTCAGGTGGGAGTGGGTGTCCATTCCGCATATCTATCACACACCGTTCTATGTGTATGCGTACGCGTTCGGTCAATTGTTGGTGTTCTCGCTCTATCAACAGTTCAAAGCGGAAGGTGAATCTTTCAAGCCGAAGTACCTCAAGATCCTTTCGGCTGGCGGCTCTGAAGCCCCCGCGAGGATTTTGGAAGAAGCGGGAGTTGATATCCGCTCGGCGAAGTTCTGGCAGGGCGGGTTCGATGTGTTGAGCAGAATGGTGGATGAGTTGGAGAAGTTGTAGGAAGTTATAAATTGGAAGGTTGCAGGTGAACAGGTTAAGAAACTTGTTCACCTGTTTTTGTTTACTACCGTCATTGCTAGCGGAGCGAAGCAATCCTAATGTTACAAGAATATATTTTCATAACAGGAGATTGCTTCGGGCAAAGAGCAAGAACGCCCTCGCAATGACGGATAATTACACCTCCAAAAACAACCGACACATCTCCTCTGAAAATTCCTCTGTTGTTTTCTCGAACTCGATGACTGTCCGTTTGCTGGCGGCTTGCATGGCGTAGTCGAATTTGATGCCCTGAGCGGGAGTATCGAGGTTCATCCATGCATGCGAGTCTTTGGGCAGGATGCGCAGGGAGAACGCCCTTGTGGAACGGAAGAAGTACATCAACTCGAACGGATAATAGATCTTGCCCGAGCGCAGGTCGGGGCTGTGGATCAGGCTTGGGTCCATGGGGTCAACTTCGGGTGGGGGGGGAGGCGTCTGCCCCTCAAAGTGGTGAAGCCACAGGGTGATGTAATTGCTGTGGGCGTAGAAATCCTGCTGTGTGTGCGTCATTCTGCCAAAAGCCAGCCATGCAGAGTTGGCGTCACCCGAACTCAAAGATGAAGCCACAAGGGCGCGTTGTCCCTCGATATATGCATAAGATTTTTCGAAGGCATTGTTGTCAAAATGAAATTCGTCATGACCGAACTGCCCCGCGATGCGGTCCTGGTTCACGTTCGCCTGAATGATGACGGACATGGCGCGCGCGCTGAAACGGCCGCCAAGCGCAGCAAACATGATCTCGGTGTGATAGTGAGTGAGCATTTGCCGATTATACCCAGTGGGCGTTATCTACCGTTATAATGACCGTATGACTTTTTACACTGCAAAAGGCGACGATGGAACGACAGGATTGCTGGGCGAGGGACGTGTGATGAAATACGACGCGCGCATCGAAGTCATTGGGACGGTGGACGAATCGACCGCCGCGCTCGGGCTGGCGCGTGCTCAATGTCTTGATCCACGCTCGGGACCGATCCTGCTTGAAGCCCAACGAGACTTATACAAGTTGATGGCGGAGGTTGCTGCCACACCTGAGAATGCGGAGAAGTTCCGCGGCATAGACGCCTCACGCGTGAAATGGCTTGAAGAGCAGACCGATGAGTTGTCGGAAGTTGTTGTGATGCCGAAGGAATTTATTTTGCCCGGCGACTCGCTGGCAGGCGCGGCTCTCTCACTGGCGCGCGCGATCATCCGTCGAGCCGAGCGCCGCGTGGTCGAAATGTTCGATACGGACGGACTCTCGAACCCTGATTTGCAGAGGTATTTAAATCGACTGTCGTCGTTGTGTTTTGTGCTGGAATTGCTGGAGAATAAAGCTGCAGGGCATAAGACGACATTGGCAAAGGAATAATCTCCTCCCTGAGCGGAGCTCGATGGTCGAGTAGGCGGCGATTGTACGCCGTATCGAGACCTGAGGGCAGAGTCGAAGGGTGAGTATACAAGAAATCCAGTGTTTGAATCCAACCTGTGCTTCGACTTCGTGCCGACAAGCGCGGCACTCCGCTACTCTTAAGGGTACGATGTCAGCGCGGAAGATTAGGTTTATATGACAGGCACATTCCTCAACATTGCAACCGTCATCATCGGCGGACTCATTGGCTTGCTCTTCGGCGCGCGCATCCCTGATAAATTGAAATCCACTGTCATCGCAGGGATGGGACTCTTCACGGCAGCGATGGGGTTACAGATGTTTCTCAAAACAGAAAACCCGTTGATCGTGTTGGGTTCTTTGTTGATCGGAACATTGCTTGGCGAGTGGTGGCGGATTGAAGATGGTTTACAGAATTTGGGGAAATATCTCGAACAGCGCTTTTCCAAAGCGCACGACGACGGCTCAAACAAATTTGTTCGTGGATTCCTGACTGCGTCATTGCTATTTTGCGTGGGACCAATGACGATCCTTGGCTCGATTCAAGATGGATTGACGGGTGATTACAATCTGCTGGCGGTCAAATCTGTATTGGACGGGTTCGCGTCTCTGGCGTTTGCTTCCACGCTGGGAGTGGGCGTCATGTTCTCGACGATTGTAATTTTCATTTTTCAGGGTGGCATCAGCTTATTTGCAGCGCAACTGAATGCAATTGTCACCTCATCCATGATGAACGAATTAACCGCGACAGGCGGTGTCATTTTGTTGGGGCTTGCGATCAGCAGTTTGTTGGAGATCAAAAAGATCCGCGTGGGGAATATGTTGCCTGCTCTCGCAGTCGCACCGTTGATCGTGTGGGTATTGTCTCTTTTTTGATGTCATTCTGAGACGCAGAGCGGCTAAGAATCTCTGAGATTATTGTAGAGACCCTTCGCTCTGCTCAGGGTGACATATCATCTTATGTTTCGTCTCTTCATTTCCATCAGCGGATAAAAGATAAATATCCCAATTAACATCACGCCGATAGCAAACGTGTACCAGTTGACCAGTCCCGTTTTGAAATCAGAGGGATTCATGAACGCGGCAACGAAGACCAATATGTGCCAGATGACGATACTCTCCAATGGGGTCTTCCATCCGCTCCAGCGTTTCTCCGTGGACATGGTGTATGCCCCCACGCCAAGCAAGGCGATCCAGCCGCACATGACGCGGGAGGTGAGGGGAGATAGAGTCCACACCCAGGTGTTGATGACAAACTCAGGGTTGATGAATCCGATTAGGACGTAGACCAAAGAACCGATTGAAATGAGTTTAAGAATCAACAAAACAGTTGGCGAAATCAAGATGTCGTTTGGTTCGGGTTCACCTGAGTCCGTTTTGCGGTTGTTGTTCCACAGCGCAGGGACGAGGAATGGTGTCACCACATACAGAACCAGCCAGAGATAGAAACCGAGGTTGTTCGAGAAGCGGTCCCAGTGCAGGAAGGTGGAGATCATCATGAACCACGTAAAGGTCGTGATGGGAAGGAATCCACCTGCAATGCGATGCCAGCGTTTGCCAAAGATGGCGTTGATGAACAGCCACGAGCCACCCAGATAACCCGCCGCGAGATACATGGCGGTCATATGCGGTTTGATCTCCCAGGCAAAGCGTTCGCCGGAAAGATCAGGCGTGAAGAACAAAATCAGAAAAGCCAGCCAGAGAAATGGGACAACGATCACTGCAATGATACGGGTAACGGGGTGGATGCGGTCATCGGTTTGCATATTATTTTCCTTTTGCCAGTAAAATCTTTCAAAATATAACACTCTGCCGTGAAAACAGATGCAGGGATTTAAGTCCTGCGTCGTTCGATCAAAATTTCGATGGACCTCCTAGTGTAGGTATCCAGTGAAAGCTGGACAGACGCATCAAGCCTGACCCAGACATGCTCCTCCGCTTCATCATTTAATTTCACTTCGGGCGAATCTGTCCTACAGGCGTAATCGAAGAAGATGAAATGTCTCGGCTTCCAAAAGGATGGATCATAAATGAACTGCTGGAAGTTGATGAATTCCAGATCGTAAACTTCCAGCCCTGTCTCCTCTTTCGCCTCGCGGACAGCGGCATCCTCGATGCGCTCTCCCAATTCCACATGCCCGCCAGGGACAACGTATTTGCCGGGCCATTTGTGGCTTTTCAGAATTAGAAGTTCACCAGCCTGGTTGAAAATGAAAACACCAACAGTCGGTTCGGGGAAGGTTTGTTCGGTCATATGTTCATCCAAATAGTGTAATGGTCAGGATCCCTGAGAAAATGATAATCGCGCCAAGCACGCGTGTGCCTCCCATATTCTCGCCGATGAATTTCCAACCCAGGAATGCGCCAATGACCACACTCACTTCACGGATGGCACCAGAATAACTGACGGGTGCAAGCGAGTAGGCGAATAATGCAAAAAGGTAGGAAAAGATCCCGAGAACGGCAGCCAGGCTCAAGGTCCCGCGTGAGGCGCTCCATGCCGAGGAGAACCTGTCCCAACCGTATTTACGGAGGTTGAATATCGTGGTGGGGATGGGAACGAGTGCGAACATTGCCAAGCCATAGGTCAGGGGGGAAGCGTTCTTGACGGCGAAGCCATCCACAAAAGTATAGAGGGAGATCATCAGGGCAACCGCCAATGCGGTCAATATTCCTTTGATGTGTAATTTACTCCCTTGATTTTGAATCAGGCTTGTACCTCCTATAACGATCATGCCACAGACGATCAATCCAATTCCAATGGTTCCTGCTGTTGTGATCCTCTCGTTCAAGAGGAGAATAGACCAGGTTAGCAGAAATGCAGGTGCGGTTCCGCGTGCGATAGGATAGACCAGCGAAAAATCATGGTCGGTGTAGGCGTTCGAGAGCAGGATGAAGTAAATGGTTTCCAGTAGAACGCTGACAAGGAGGAAAATCCAGACGGAGCGTGAAGGGAAACCGATAAAGAGCAGGAGGACGAAGGCAAATATGCCTCCTAGGATGACCTGCCATCCCATGGCGATGTGTTTTTCCTGTGACCGCTTGAGGAGCAAGTTCCAAAGTGCGTGCAAGGATGCAGATACGAACAAAAGCAGGATGGCAATTGTGGGCATATATTGTAGAATGTATCACGAATTGGAGTGAATCTTTAACTGTTCTACTATTGTATTTATACGGCTGGAAATATATACTTGCAGAAATTTCAACGAAGGAGAATGTCATGAAGAGTTTTCGTCCTCTTATACTGTTTGCCATATTTGTGCTTGTAATTGGTCTGGCGTGCAATGCCGCATCTGGCGGCGGGGATGCCCCGTCCCAGCCCCAACAGCAGGAGCCTGCCCAACCTCCAACCGCTGAGCCTGCCGAGCCAGAACCGACTGAACCCGAGCCCACTGAACCACCCGCACCTACTGAGCCACCTGCTCCGGCAGTTCAGCAGTTTTACACCGAGGAATTTGATGAACCACTCACAGGATACTGGGATATATTGACTGTAACAGGTTCCACCGATGCAGATCCTGACAAGGTTACCGTGGAATCACAGAATGGGAAATTGGCTTGGGATTTCGAGAGTGAGTATGTCTATTATTACCTGTTCTATAATGCCTACACTTATGATGATGTGCAAGTAAGTGTTCGCGCAGATAACCGCGGCAAGAATTCCAATTCTGTCAGTTTGATCTGCCGGTATAACCCGGATGTAGGATGGTATGAATTCAATATTGCCAATAGCGGTCTGTATGACATTCTATACGGTGAAGTCACAAGTGATGGAAGTATTGGCTACTATACGATTACGGATGGAGGCTCAAACGCCATCAAACAGGGGAAGGACGTCAATGAATATATGATTTCCTGTGTGGGAGACAAACTTACCCTGACCATCAATGGCAAGGAAGTCAATTCCATAACAGAAAAGAATTACAGTTTGCGCGAGGGGCAGGTAGGCGTATCGGTTTCCTCTTTTGATGTACTTCCGATCCAAATTGAGATGGATTGGTTCAAAATCAGCGAACCGTAGGGCAACGAATGCGAGAACTCCGAGATCTTCAAGATCTCGGAGTTCTTTTGTTAATTCTGCGACTGCATATACACAGTACGGATGGGGAACGGGATGTCGATCCCTTGTTTGTCGAGGGCGCTTTTTATCAATGAAAAAGCAGCATCTTTTGCAGCTGGTGGATTGGTCTTGGATGTATCGATCCAGAAATAGGTGTCGAGTTGTAGTGCTGAATCGCCGAAGTTGGAAAAGCCGACGATGGGCGTCGGTTCAGCCATGTAGCCTGGCACATTGGGGATCACATCCATGACAACCCTGCGTGCAGTTTCAGTGTCAGTATCATACCCCACACCAACTGGTAGCTCGATGCGTCGTCGTTCTGCGCGGGTGTAATTGATGATGGGATGCGCCAGCACCTCCGCATTGGGAATGCTCACGATCCTTCCATCCAATGCCCTCATCTCCGTTGAGCGCAGGTCGATTTCCAGCACCTGACCATCAAACCCAGCCACGCCGATGAATTCATCGATCTTGAATGGCTGCTGGATCAAAAGAATCACTCCCGCCGCAAAGTTCTTCATCACATCCTGCAGAGCAAAGCCCACGGTAAAACCAATGATACCCAGCCCAGCCAGGAAAGCGGTCACATCGAAGAAGCGTTGCAGTGCCGTGATTCCGCCGATCACAATCACAGTCACCCGGGTCATATCGGCAAGCAGGCGGGTGACTCCTTCGGGGGCTTTTCTTGCTTTGAGCACCCTGACAACGATCTGGCTCAACACACGACCAAAATAAAGGCTGACGATAAAGATCGCCAACGCCGTAAGCAGGTTCGGAATGCCTTTGATGACACTGTCAACAAATGTATTAATATAACCTTCCATAACTCTTCTCCTCGAATAATTTTGAATATCTTACCCAATGCGGGGCATGTGGTCAACTTGGGATGGAAACGCCGTACCCGATGGATCTTGGTGGACATTATATATGATGCCCACCGGGGTATAATCCCTGCGATGCCCGTATTTGATTCACATACACTGGGTTTTTTCAGCCGCAGTCCCGAACAGACGCGCCGCATTGGTGCACGCCTGGGTGAACTGATGCGGGCTGGCGATGTGATTTGCCTACAAGGGGATCTCGGCGCGGGTAAGACAACATTTGTCCAGGGCGTGGCACAGGGATGGGGTTCGCTGGACTCAGTCTCCAGCCCGACGTTCATCATCGTCAACGAATACAGACGCACCAACGAGGATAAACTCTTCCACATGGACGCCTACCGCCTCGACTCTGCCCCCGAAGCTGAAGAGCTCGACTTCGACTCGATGCTGGCTGACGGCGCACTGCTCATCGAATGGCCCGAACGTATTGATGGGCTTGTTCCGACAGAGCATTTGTGGATCAGCCTTGAGTACACGGGCGAAGAAGAACGCGAAATGAAATTCAAAGCCAGCGGCAAACGGTATGATACCCTGCTTGAATCGATCCGTCATACCATTGTGGGAGGGGACTGATGTTGCTTGCCGTGGACACATCCACTGCACAGGTTGGGATTGCATTGTACGATGGCGCACAGGTCATCGGTGAGTTTGCGTGGCGGAGCCGCCGCCGCCATACAGTTGAAATTGCCCCCGCCATTTCCGATCTCTTACATCGCTGCGGCTTGTCTATGGAACATGTCCATGCGCTGGGGGTGGCATTGGGACCGGGCTCGTTCACGAGTCTGCGCGTTGGACTGGCGTTGGTCAAGGGGTTGGCTTTATCGAAACACATCCCGTTGATCGGAATCCCCACTTTGGATATTCTCGCTCATGCACAGCCGGTATCAAAACATCCTTTATTATGTGCCATTCAAGCCGGGCGTGGACGATTCGCTCTCGGTGTGTACAAAAGTTCGAAGAAGGGGTGGCAGGCTCAGGGTCAGGCAAGAGTCGAGAGTCTCGAAGCGTTAATGGATGAGGTACAGGAGTCTGCGATTGTATGCGGGGAGTTTTCGGCGGAGGAAATCCAAAAGATAATGAATAAAAATATTCACCTTGCTCCACCGGCACAATCCATAAGACGACCTGCTGTACTGGCAGAACTGGCGTGGGCGCGCTGGCAGGCTGGCGATGTGGATGATGAAGCCTCGCTTGCGCCGATTTACCTGCACACCGAGGGGTCGCCGCCTGTATGAGCATTGAGATCGGACGCATGACGCTGGATGACCTTCCGGCTGTCGTCGAGTTGGATCAGTTGTCTTTCAGCCTGCCGTGGCCCGAGAGGTCGTTCCGTTTTGAATTGACGGAAAATGATGCTTCGCGCTGCTGGGTGGCTGAACAAAACGGGAAGCTCGTCGGCATGATCGTTGCATGGCTTTTGGTGGACGAAGCACATATCGCCACCATTGCCACACATCCCGATCGTCGCAGGCAGGGCATCGCGCGGAAACTATTGACGTACGCACTGCGTTATATGTCGAAGGAAGGCGCGGTCAGTTCGTTTTTGGAAGTACGCGAGAGCAATATCGCCGCGCAGGAGATGTATCGCAAGTTTGGCTATGAAGTCACCGGACGCAGAAAACGATATTACAAGGACACAGATGAAGATGCAATTCTAATGACCCTGAACGGGTTGGAAAATTTCAAGTTTGAAAAAACAGAAGGTTGAAACAAAGAAAATGTCCACTACAAAAGAAACTCTCATCAAAAAATTGAAGGATAAGAATGCCCGCGTTGGGATACTGGGACTTGGATATGTGGGACTGCCCCTGGCAGTTGTCTTTGCTGAAGCAGGATTCCAAATAACAGGCATCGATCCCGACTCACGGAAGGTTGATTCGCTCTCGAAAGGCATTTCCTACATCCCGGACGTGAAGACCGAGTCCATTGCGAAGATCGTCAAATCTGGTCATCTCACTGCAACAACGGACTTCTCAGTTTTGAAGGAGATCGACGCAGTCAGTATCTGTGTGCCGACGCCGCTCCGCCAGACCGGCGACCCGGATATGTCGTTCATCATTTCCGCCATGGAGGAACTGGCGAAGTACATGCATAAGGGCATGGTGGTCGTGCTTGAATCGACCACGTACCCCGGCACCACGCGTGAACTGCTCCTGCCAAAACTAGGCACGGAGAACAACCTGACCATCGGCGAGGACTGGTTCCTTGCCTTCTCGCCCGAACGCGTGGATCCCGGGCGCGAGGATTTCACAACCATTAACACGCCGAAGGTGATGGGCGGCATCACACCCGCCTGCAGCGAAGTGGCAACCGCCTGGTATGAAGGCGCCATCAGGATCGTGCATCCCGTCTCTTCAGCGGAGGCGGCGGAATTGTCGAAACTGCTTGAGAACACCTTCCGCATGATCAACATTGGGCTGGTCAATGAGCTGGCGATCATGTGCGAACGTCTCGGTGTGGATGTGTGGGAGGTGATCGACGCGGCGGCGACCAAACCCTTCGGCTTTATGAAGTTCACACCAGGACCCGGTTTGGGAGGGCACTGCATCCCCATTGACCCGTTGTATCTTTCATGGAAGATGAAGTCGTTCAATTACAACGCACGTTTCATCGAGTTGGCATCCGAGATCAACACGAACATGCCGCGTTACGTGGTCAGCCGCGTGCTGGATGCAATGAACGACCGCGGCAAAGCGTTGAAGGGATCGAAAGTGCTTGTCCTTGGGGCGGCATATAAACCCGACATTGACGATGTACGCGAATCGCCTGCGTTGGATGTGATCGGTCTATTGAAAAAGAAAGGTGCAGAGGTCGAATATCATGATCCGTATATCCTACACATCCATCACGAATACGATGGCTGGCACATGGACAGCGTGAAAGACATGATACAAGCCGTCCGTGAGTCCGATGCCGTGGTGATCATTACAAACCACAAAGACTATGATTACGAAGCGATTGTCAAAGAAGCGAAGTTCGTCTTTGACAGCCGAAACGCGACACGTAAAGTCGCTAACGTTGGAGAAAAGGTGGTAAGGCTGTAATGGGCAATTATCTAGTAACTGGCGCAGCAGGTTTTATTGGTGCCCGGACATCTGAAGTCTTAATTGGGGATGGTCATGCCGTTGTCGGTATTGACAACATGAACGATGCCTACGATGTCCGCATGAAGGAATTCCGCCTGAAAAACTTGCAGGCAATGGATGGTTTCACTTTCCATAAACTGGATATTTCTGACAAGGCGACCATTGATCATTTCAAGGGACAAAATTTTGATGGCGTGATCAATCTCGCGGCACGTGCAGGTGTGCGTTACAGTGTGGATGATCCATGGACGTTCGTACAGACCAACATGGTCGGCACGTTGAACATGCTTGAATTGTGCAAGCAGAACGATGTGAAGAAATTCATCTTTGCATCCACTTCAAGCATTTACGGCGAAGACCCGCCGTACCCGACGCCGGAAACCGCTTCCAGCAGTGAACCGCTCCAGCCGTACGCGGCAAGCAAAAAGGGGGCGGAGGCGATGTGTCACGCGTATCATCATCTCTATGGGATTGATGTCAGCATCGTCCGTTACTTCACTGTCTATGGACCTGCCGGTCGCCCGGATCTGGCGCTTTTCCGTTTTGTGCAGTGGGTCAGCGAGGGACACCCCGTGCGCGTGAACGGTGATGGCGAGCAGTCACGCGGCTTCACTTATATTGACGACATCGCGCGCGGTACGATCCTGGCGCTCAAGCCTGTCGGGTACGAGATCATCAATCTTGGCGGTCATGAAGTCATCACGATCAATAATCTGGTTAAACTAGTTGAAGCTGTGGTCGGCAAAAAAGCGGAGGTGGTACATGGTCCGCCCAACCTTGCCGACATGCGTTCCAACTGGGCGGATGTGTCGAAGGCAGGTCAAATGCTCGGCTGGGAACCGCAATATGACATGCGTGCCGGGGTGGAGAAACTGGTCGAATGGTATAACGCCGAACGCGAATGGGCAAAGGATGTGCTGACTCCATAAAGGATGGAACGATGCAAAGACTGACCGCCTCGTTGAAAAGAATCTTTGCACTCTCATGGATGCCATCGTTGGTTTCGTTATCCGGTGGCGTAGTTTATGTATTGCAGGCCCTCAACATTGCCCGCACGAAGACATCCTTCCTCGACGAAGGCATGTATTTATACAAGGGCTGGTTGTTTCTTGCCGGTCAGCAAATCCCGTATGCCGATTACGGCGTGCAGACCAATCACTCGATCCTTTCGTATCTGATCCCCGGATTATCACAAACGCTATTCGGTCGCGGACTGGATACCGGGCGCTACTTCATGATCTTCCTCAGCCTGTTTACCCTGCTGGGATTGTGGGTCTTTGCACGGCGTTGGGGCAATGCCTGGTGGGCAGCGGGTATCGTCTGGGTGATGGCGCTCAACCCGGCGGAGATCAAGCTCTATACACTGGCGATCTCCGAGGGACCGGTAGCGGCGATGCTGATCTGGATCCTCGTCCTGACCGTTGGCGAAAAGCGTTTGCTTTGGGAGATATTACTCGGCTCGGCTCTGACCTCCGCCCTGGTGCTGACGCGTGAGACGATGGCATTTGTCCCGCCAATACTTTTTCTTTACATCTTCTGGCAGCACGGTTGGAAGACCGGCTTGTATTCCATGCTGTGCTCGGCGGTCTTTTTCATCGGTGGCAACCTGTTCTATTTCCCTGACAACCTCAAACTTTGGGCGGGACGTGTCATCCCGCAATTCATGTCCCCGTTCCTTGGCGCGTGGCGTCTGCCCGACTCGGCGATGGGAGAGGGTTTGGGTGAATACGAACAGAGCAACCTGTATCGCATGGTTCTCTATTTCTTCCTGACATTCCGCCAGCATTTCGTTTCAATGGTCAGTGCAGTCGTGGTGTGGCTGTTATGGCCCGCCGGATTGAAAAAACCCTTGAGTGAACGAGTGCGCGCCGCCATTTTTTTGAGCGCGCTGTTTTTGGTTCTGTTCATCGCACACTTGCAGGCCTCGTTCTTTGGCGAGTACTGTATTTCGTGCATCCTGCTTTATATCGGATACTGCAACTTCATCGGGTTGATGTTATTGGTGGTTGCCGCGCCCTTCCTGACAAAGGAAATCTCGCGTGCAAGAATGTTCGTCATCTTTACAGTCATGGTGATATTGGTTTTGGGGATCGGCTTCAGCTCGCATGAGGACGTAAGTTCAGATTTCGCGAAAGTGATGATCGAACGGCTGGACGGGGTCCGTGTGTGGAATATCATGCTGTACTTGACGAAACTTCCACATCTTATATTGTTCCGTCTCTCGTTCGTGCTGGCGACGAGTCTGTTTGTATTGGTGGTGGGAGGAATCGCTTTCAGGGTTGTCTACGTTCAATTGAGAAAGAAGCAGGGATCGGGAGGAAAGATCGGAGCGGTCGCTGTCAACGCATTTCTCATTGTGGGGCTGATCCTTTCTCCAACAAAGATCCTTGGCAACGGCAATGACTTCTTCTACTGTGATGGCACGGATGTGTTCGCATCCTATGAGCGCGCGGGACGTGACCTGCGTGATGTTATCGAGCCGGGTTCGAAGATATATTGGGAGGGGCGTATCCCCGCCATCTTTTTATATCTGCCCGATGTGCAGGTATATGGACCGCAATTGAATCATGTACATTATTACGTTAACGGTGGCGATGCGGACACACTGAGACGATTCGGTTACTGGAACGATACGCTTGCCGAGCAGTGGCTGGCGAACGCTGATTACATTTTGGTGCAGGAAACCGAGATGGTCTACTTGACAAAAGAGATGCTTGAATCGGGCAAATATGTCCATGTCCTCAACGCACCCAAAGCGGAAAAGTGCCGCTGGGAGTCTATAATACAGGTCTATCAGCGCGCGGATGAATAATGTTTGTGTGACTTGTTCATTGTAAAATTTTAGCCGCGAATTACACTAATTCACGCGAATGATTTTAACTTTAGCGAAAATTCGCGGAATTCGCGGCTGCGAATGTAGCTTTACGCAAGCCTTTTTTCTTTTCAGATGATCTATATTAGAAAAATTCTTGACGACCCCTTGTCACGCCGCGTGCTACGGAACAGCAGTTACCTGTTCAGCAGTAACACCGTCGCGTCCGCGTTCGGCATACTGCAGGGCATCTTCATCTTCCGTTTGCTCGGCGATGCAGGCGCGGGTCTGCTGGCGGTGGTCATGGATTTCCCGTCCAACGTGAATCGTCTGCTTTCGTTCCGCATGAGCGAAGTAACGGTCAAATACATGGGCGAGGCGCTGGCACAGGATGACAAGCCGCGCGCCGCCGCACTCGTGAAGGGCATTGGACTCGCAGAAGCACTCACATCCGTGCTGGCGTATTTCGTTTTATTCCTGCTGGCAGGGTGGGGTGCACACACTTTTGCAAAAGATTATTCCCTTTTGTCAGTCCTACCGCTCTTCCGTTTTTATGGTTTGTTCCTGCTTGCCAATCTTGTGTATGAAACTTCCGTGGGTGTGCTTCAAACCACTGACAACTTCAAACGCGTGGCGCTCGCAAATTTCTATCAAAGCATCATGCTCACAGTTCTCATCACTGCCGTTTTTCTCGCGCATTTTTTTCAACTTGCAGATTGGGGCATCGCAGGCATTCTAACTGCCTATTTCCTCGGCAAGACAGTTGCGGCGTTTATTATCACGGGGTCTGCCTTGCGTGAACTGAAGGACAGATTGGGACACGACTGGACTCGTGCCCCGCTCAAACTTGTCCCTGACTGGAGACCCATCCTGCGTTTCGCCTTCAGCACGAATCTCAACGGGACCGTCAACCTGTTTGCCCGCGATAACATCCGTCTCTACCTTGCGGCTTTGCTCTCGACCTCTGCGGTCGGTTATTTCAAACTCGCATCAACATTGATCAACCTGATCATGCTCCCGCTCGAGCCGTTCATCTGGCCCACTTATGCGGAGATCACGAAGACCATCGCCCAGAAACAATGGGATGCAACCTGCAGTCTGCTGAAACGCGTCAGTGCCATCGGCACGGCATGGACGCTGCTCGCGGGCGGTGGTCTTGCCGCGGTGGGTTGGTGGCTGATCCCGTTTGTGTACGGAAGCAATCTTTCTCCTGCGTATCCCGCCTTCTTGATCCTGCTGATCGGTTATGGCGTTGCCAACATCGCCAATTGGAATCGACCGTTGCTGCTCGCACTTGGCAAACCAGCCTATCCTCTCATAATCTCAGGGATCATCGGTGCCATCGAAGTCGCGCTTATTTTCCTGCTCGTTCCCAGCGGAGGATATCTTGTTGCTGCGGGGATCGTTGCAGGCTACTTTGTTATCTCCATCAGTTGGACAGTTATCCTCGGATTGAGGATCATGAAGCTTGAAGAGGCAGCCGCATGAAGATCGTCGCCATCGCCGGTTCACAAATCCCCTCCGATACCGCCAACAGCATCCAAGTGATGAAAGCATGCAATGCCCTTGTGCAACTCGGTCACGACCTCACGCTCATCGTGCCTAAAAATCGTCAATCGTCAGCCGAAAGTCGTAACTCTGAAATCGTAAATCGGAAATCGCATTATGGTTTGCAAACCGATTTTCAAATCGAATGGCTTCCCTCCTCCAGCCGTCGACTCTTCACGTGGCAGTCGGTACAACACGCGCGTGCCCTCCAGCCCGATTTCCTCTATGCGTGGATGATACAGTCCGCGGTCTTTGGTCTGCTCTTCAAAATTCCCACTGTCTTTGAAATTCACATCCAGCCTACGGGAACACTTGGACCTGCCTGGCATCGCGTCTTCGCCACACTTCGCGGACGCAAACGCCTCGCCTCCATCACGCAGGCTTTGGTGGATGTGCTGGATCGCAACTACAACATCCGTTTCAAAGCGGACGAGGTGGTCATTGCACCTAATGGAGTGGAATTGGAACGCTTCGCCTCATTGCCTGACCCGGTCACTGCCCGCCAGAAACTGAATCTTCCCTCCGCCGCAATCGTGATGTGCACCGGTCACCTTTACCCCGGTCGCGGCACGGATTTGTTTCTTGCACTCGCCAGGGAAATTCCCCAAGCCCACTTTGTCTGGGTCGGTGGTCGACCCTACGACATCACCGCATGGAAGTCACGCGCTGAATCGGACAATATCACCTTTACAGGCTTCATCCCCAACCAAGATCTGCCTCTCTACCAATCCGCCGCGGACATTTTGCTCATGCCCTATAGCCGCTCCATCATGGGCTCAAGCGGTACCGCAGACTCTGCCAGCGTTGCCAGCCCGATGAAAATGTTCGAATACATGGCGGCAGGACGGGCGATCGTTACAGCAGATCTGCCTGTCATTCGCGAAGTTTTGAATGAGCAAAGTGCAGTCTTTTGTGAACCGGACACAGTGGAGGATTGGAAACTGGTGATTCAGGGATTGCTTGCCGATGAAACGCGCCGGGTCGCGTTGGGGAATCGGGCAAAAGAAGATGTGAAAGGTTATACCTGGCTGGCAAGGGCAGAGAAGATAATTCATGGGTTTGAATAGCCGGAACCATTGCCCAAGAGGTCACTCGAAGATTATTGTTTTCCAGTGCGAATGAATCACTAACGCATAAAACCTTGGGTTGTTATGTATCTTGTGATTGTCCGCAGTGATCGCTTGACGCACTTTTGAATCATATTATTGCCTATTCCATAAGGTTTTCATTGTCGGATATTTGCCGCAACACCGGCTTGGTGAAATACTCCCAATGTGTGTGATTGCATTCCCTTCCGCTCAAGCGGTAGAGTCTGGAATGGGAAAATTCCTGGAATAAATTTGTCACCTTTGAAATGATGCGCGGCATGTATTGCTTTACTCCGTGGAGCAAATACTACGAGAGACAGGCAGGCAAGGGAAACAAATGAACTTGAATGGCGGTTTCCCGTTGGTTACGAATGAATTAGCGGATTTGTTTAAAGTAGCGTAGATCCTGCTCGAAGTGTTCGATTGCTGATTGTGAAATGAAGAGGTTGGCAGTCTCAGGAAAACAGCTGGATATATTGGCGCTGTCAGCGACATGAAATTGAAAATTCGGATGGGCGTTCTTCAGAATCTTCCAGTTATCGTGAGGGCGTATATCGAGACCAGTGTAGCTGGAAAGGGAGTCCCCGGATTAAGATTGAAGAATCGTCCCATAGTTGCCGGAGCTGCAGCCGGTATCAAGGACGATGGGCTGTCCATATTTTCCCGTTGTCAAGTATAAGTTTCATGACGCCGCCTGGGCGAACATGGGGGAAATTATATCCTCAATCCCCAAATGGACAAAAACAATAGGGTAATCGCATCTAAATTCCAGCAGATAGGATTTTGAGAAGATAATCTTCCTTCCAGGCAGCTTGAAGTTAATTGGCATGGATGCCACCTTTGGCGGTTTTCTCTTGTTTGAGCAGGTTAATAGAATTGAGTGAATTGAAAAGGAAAGAAAGGTGTAACTTTTTTTGTGGTGCTGTGTCTTAATAATAGAACTGAGGACGATCCTCAGGCAACTAATTTTTGAAAGGAAAGGTATATTATGTTATTCGCTCCCAAGGAAAAAGGTCAGGGTCTGGTTGAGTACGCGATCATCCTCGCACTCGTCGCCATCGTGGTGATTGCGGTCATGCGCTTGCTCGGACCCAAGATCGGTATGACCTTCAGCTCGATCAACAACTCCCTGAACGTGTAAATCTCGCACAAGGGACATAAAAAAGCCCCGTCGTGAGACGGGGCTTTTTACCAGAAAGAACGATTTATGAAAAATTTGTGCCTTTCACAAGTTCTTAACAAGAATGCAAACAGTATTTTTAGGGGACTGCTTGAAATTGAATGAAAAATGGATAGAATAAAACCAACCTAGGGATGTGCCCTGGGTATATATTTATTTGAAAGGATATATTATGTTATTCTCTCCCAAGGAAAAAGGTCAGGGCTTAGTCGAGTACTCGATCATTCTCGCACTCGTCGCCATCGTTGTGATCGCGGTCATGCGCTTACTTGGACCAAAGATCGGTCAAACCTTCAGCTCGATCAACAACTCCATGGACACCTTCTAGATTTTGAGTAATCAAGGACAGGATAAAAGATAAAACATCCCGCTGAGAAGCGGGATGTTTTATCTAAAAGGTTTTCAAGATCAAGAATTTTTGATTTGGGCAGATACATCTTGAACTTATCCTTTCACCGCCGGGACACGGAGCCATAGAGCATTTACGGTTCCTTATCTCCATGTTTCAAAGTAGCATATGATTTCGCGTTGACCAGGGCAATTAGCAAGAACTTTTCACAAATTTAAGCCTAACAAGTATGTAAGCAGGATTTATCAATTCCCTCTTGTAATATTTGCGGGGATGTATAAAATATGAATAGTTTCGAGGATGGTCCTCGAAAAAACACTATTTATTCAGAAAGGAATTACTACCATGTTATTCGCTCCCAAGGAAAAAGGTCAAGGTCTGGTTGAGTACGCGATCATCCTCGCACTCGTCGCCATCGTGGTGATTGCGGTCATGCGCTTACTCGGACCCAAGATCGGACAAACCTTCAGCTCGATCAATAACTCCCTGAACGTGTAATTCACACTCAGGCAACAAAAAAGCCCCGTCTTTCGACGGGGCTTTTTTGTGCATTACTCTATGGCAGGTAGATGACGATTATACGAATCTCCCACGTAATTCTACGCTCACATAATCCAGGATGGCAACGGTAAAAGCGATAAACCAAACCGCAATACCTGCTGCTGAATCCACTGGATGAAGATGAGAAAGGAAATAAGCGAGGAGTTGCCGCCCGAGTTCAATGAAGTGGTCAATCGTCTCGAATCAGGTCAAAATCCCCAAGAGATCCAGAAGGAAAATCCTGATCTGGGTGGAGATACAGGCAACAAGTAAACAGCACTTCGACTGCACTTATAGTATTCCAATGTTTTGATAATTACAACACGCAAGCCCCGTCTTTTGACGGGGCTTGCGTGTGAAAGATCAGACGTATTTCTCCCGTATCTTTGACGAGATGTAATCCATTAATGATACAACAATGGCGATGGCAAGCATATTGACGCTGGCTGCCCGGTAGTTCAACAAGTTGATGTTCTGCTGGAGGATAAAGCCGATGCCACCACCGCCGACGAAACCGATGATCGTGGACATGCGGACATTGATGTCCCAGCGATACATGGTGAATGAAATGTATGGCGGGATGATCTGCGGCACGACGGCAAAAACGATGGTCTGCAAGCGATTGGCACCTGTTGCCTGAATGGCTTCCAATGGTCCTTCGAGGATGCTTTCCACCTGTTCTGAATAGAGCTTTGCCAGAGCGGCAACGGTATGCAGACTGAGAGCCAGCGCTCCAGCAAATGGACCAAGCCCCACCCAGGCGACGAAAACAATCGCCATGACAAGCGCCTCAACAGAGCGTGTACCATTCAAAATGGTGCGGAGGATACCGTAAAGAACAATGCCTATTGGCAATGGTCGTTTTGGAGATGCCAGAATTGCGAGCACCAGCCCCATAACAGCGCCAAATCCAGAGGGCCAATAGAGCGTAACAGCCGGATTGTTGAACTGATAGAACCAATCCACTCCCCTGAGAATGAGCACCGCGATCGCAGCACCAGCAATTGGGGTGATGATGATGTTGATTGTTTTTCCGGTTGCAGGAGCGATCCTGTCGCTGATTGTCTGACCAATTCTGCCAAACAATCCACCAAAGATCCCACCGCCAGCCAGAGCAGCAATGGCAGATACCAGCATGGTGATGATGTCCCCCACCTGGAAAATAAATTTCCGCAGGAAGTACAACGGGACTTCCTCGTTTGGTGTCAGGTAATCGCCTATCTGAAGGAGAAGTTTGCCCAGGAACAGAATGGATGCAATTACAAGGATGGCTGCTACAACGGTATATAGAAAGTTGATCAACCGGTCTTTAAACTGGAGTTTTGCATCTTCATCCTGGCCGGCAAGCATCCACCTTGCGAACAGAAAGCCAAAAACGGGAAGGATGATGGTACCTGCCAGAGTATACATAAACGAATTGAAAACAGGAGACAGCAATCCTACAAGGAATTGATTCGCTTTTATCCCCAACCATATGCCCAGGGGCCACCCCACCAGCGAAAGCGAAATATTGCTGAGCGGAATCTTGATATCTGCCATCAGGTTACGGGCGGCAAAGAAACTTATCGGAATTGCCATCAATGTGCCGAAAGCCGTTGCCAACAACGCCATAAACACTGTTTCAACAATTTTGTCCCAAGTGATCTTGGCTTCGCGGGAGATCATGGGGGCTCCCACGCGCACCCTGCCTGTGGCGCGGATGGCTTGCGGGTCTTCCTTAACCTGACGCCTGGGGATGTTCACCTCAACGCGGAAATTCCCCTGGGCATCTGCCTGGAAATCACCTATCTGAAGTGGAACTCCATTTGGCGCTTCTGCACTAAAACCGATGAAATTAATCGGACCGGACGAATTTTCCTGGAAGTTGTACCCTTCGATCACAATGGTTTCGCCAGGCTCGGCACATGCCGCGCTCGTGACAATAAAAGCCTCTGAGCGATCCACTTCAGGAGATTCCACGCCTCCCTCTGGACAACCCAAATAAAAGGGAAGTTCAACATCCACCACCTCATATTCAAAATCGAAAATTCTGGGGTGTGCCAATGCCCTGAGAATACGTTGTAATGAAGCCACTCGTCTTTCAGAGCGGGTTTCCTCAAAGTTAATGTTGGTTACCGAAAAGCCATACGCAAGAACAATGAGGACGAGGAGTGATACCAATCCAACAGCAAGTGATTTAAGCGGTGATGAATTTTTTTTCATGCCTGGCTCCTTTATCCTACACGCTCTGCGTCTTTGCCATAGATTTCCCTGAACTTGTCATCATCGATCTCTCCGGGTTTGCCGTCGAACATCAATACCCCGTCATTGAGAGCAATAGCCCGATCGGCATATCGGTGCACCAAGTCCAAAAAGTGCAGGCTGCAGAGAACAGTGACACCATCTTCCTTGTTGATCTTTTCAAGATACTGCATGATGGAGTGCGCCAGGACGGGGTCCAGACTGGCAACAGGCTCATCTGCCAGGATCATGGCTGGTTCCTGCATCATGGCACGGGCTATTCCCACGCGTTGCTGCTGTCCACCGCTAAGTTCATCAGCGCGTTTATAAGCCTGGTTCTTAATTCCCACTTTGTCAAGTTGGGCAAGAGCCATTTCAACATCGCTTTTGGGGAAACGGTTGATGGCGCTTAACACCGGGTTGACATAGCCCAGTCTGCCTGCCAATACGTTGGTGATCACTTTCGAGCGGGAAACAAGGTTGAAGTGCTGGAAAACCATGCCGATCTTGCGGCGGATGCGGCGCATTTCATCCTGGCTGGCAGCGGTAACATCCTGCCCGTCCCAGAGGATCTGTCCTCCCGTGGGTTCGATCAACCGATTGATGCAGCGCAACAGGGTGGATTTTCCCGAACCGCTCAAACCGATCACAGCCAAGAATTCACCTTGCTTTACTGTGAAACTTACATTCTTGAGGGCTTGCACGTCACCATCATACACCTTGGACAAGTTTTTGACTTCTAACATGGTGATATACCGCCTTTCTTAATTTCCCTCCCAAGGGAGGAACAATGACGAGTGGAATAAGTTATAAAAAATGAATAATGTCTAAATTAAAATCTTGCCCCAGGAAAATCCCTGGGGCAAGAAAATGGTAAAGCATCGAAAATTATTTACCAAGGCTTTCGAGGGTGATACCCTGCTGGGCAACCAGAATGCGGACACCATCGAAGTTCTCATCTGCGATCGGTCCAACAGCGGTCCAGCCGTAGAACTTCTCGTTACAGAGAGAGTTGGCGCAGGCTTCGTTATCAAGGCTGATGAACCCGACCAACGCATCAAGGATCGTCTGCTTCAGTTCCTCAGGGAAATCGGGGGAGAAGGACATGGTGTCATTCGGGATTTCCTTTGATAGAGTCAGCAAACGGACCTTCTGGATGATGTCAGGCGCATCACCAATTGCAGTGTTGCGGGCATCCAGAATACGGTATCCACCGCACCATAGCTCGCCATCTGCATTCGGGGCGCAGGATTCGACAACATCATCCGGAACTTCGGGGGAATCACCCATTGCCCATTTACCTTCCGGCAGCAGGGGTGCACTGAAGAAGGCAGTGGCAACATCCGCCTGGCCGTTATAGACAGCCAACACGGCTGACGTATGGCTACCTGCCTCAACGGTTTCACCAAGTTCAATGCCCAGATCAGCAAAGATGGAGGACGGGTACAGGTAACCAGATGTGGAGCCCGCATCGGGGTACGCCCATGTGACGCCAGCCAGATCCTCAAGGGACTGGTATTCGCTATCGCGGGCGACGAAGAAGCCGGTCCAATACACGTTCCAACCACGGCGTTCGGCTGCCAGACCCGGCTGTACACTGCACAACTGGTTGGCGAGCACATAACCGAGAGCCGGAATGAAACCGATGGTGTCTTCGGGTGAAGCACACATTTCCTCGATGGTCGCGGCATAGGAAGTCGGGACACTTACTTCGAAGGTTAAACCGGTGGCGTCAGTTAGAGCCTGTTCGATCAGATCGCCACTCGAGATCATGAAGTCCACGTCCACGGATGGGACGAAGAGAACTTTGATCGGGGATTCGGGCGAACCAAGTTCCGGAGCCGGCACTTCAGTGGGCGGCGGAACTTCGGTGGGAGGAACAGCGGTCGGCGCGGGTTCGGGGGCAGCCGGTTCCTCAGTTGGTGCCGGGGTGGCGGCGGGTCCACAGGCGGCAAGCGCCAGTGCAAAGACCGTCAACACGGCGAAGAACAGATACAGTGATTTCTTCATCATTCTTCTCCTCTTGAAAAAAGTTTGGATGGGTGTGGGAAAGATCCCTAACAAAAATGATAATACAGCCTATTCAGAATTATTGCAAGTGACTTTTGGTTAAAAAAACATTATTCTTTTCCCACGAGAGATGACAGATCTATCTTGGATTCTTTTACGAACATATGAAATTCATTGAAATCGCCATCATTTGCCGCTTGAATTTCATCAATATCGAAAGCTGTCTTGAACGCGGCGCCCCCCGCGTCCGTTTGTTTGATGGCAGGGATCATGTCAAAGAACAGGTTCCGCATGGGCTGGGGCATGTTCGTGGAAAACGCCAGGACTTCGTAAGGGATGATCTCCGGGATTCGCCAGATGACAAGTACCTGTTCGATCAGGTCCGGCATTTCATCTTCAAGCGAGGGAAATTTCCGCGCGTCAACGTACGTCGCGCCAAAATCACAGATGCCGCCCACATACAGGGACCTCACCACCGTGGGCTGACTCCCCACAAACGCGGCGGGTCTAAACCGGACCTGTGCCTGATTCAACACCCCAAGCGGAATCACATGCCCTGACGGCGATCTCTCCTCGCTCCAGCACGGTTTCTTATCAGTAAACTGCGCGAGTGCAATCGAGACGTCAGTTGTATTCTCTCCGGTTTCCAAATCAACATACGGTATAAAGCCGCCTTTGCGCGGAGCAAGGAACTGTGCACCGTATTTGATTTTCTCATCCCTGACAACTGCATACTGAGCGCGTACCAGATCCTTTTGATAAGCAAGCGCGTATGAAAGCGGATCGAGCAATGCGATGTGGGCATTCCCGTTTTCGAGCGCGTCCACGAGTGCCACATACGAATCAGGGACGATGACCACCACAACATACCCTGTCCGTTCCATGAATTTGGCGGCGATCTCGCGCGCGGCATTGACCTGTTCGGGCGAGTCCGCAGAAGGGGCTAGAGCGAGGATCAAGGGATTTTCCGCCAGACCAAGTTCCGCCTTCGGAGGAAGCGGGGTTTCATCCAGAGTAGGTATGATGATGGGAACAGGAGTCCCGGTTGGTTGTGTTAAAGAAATGAGCGGCACATTACATCCCGATAAGAGTATCGCGACAAAAATGAAAGGTGTCAACAAAAGGTGTTTGCGTTTCACGTTGATTTGATGAGATTATAATACGCTCATGAAAAATAATAACCTGTTCTCCCTTCTGATCCTGATCGTGCTGGTGGCTGGCGTTTACTTCATCGTCCAGACCGTGCGTGAGGCGTCACAAGCCGCGGCAGCGCCGTTCCAGCAGGTAAACCAGGCGAACCAGTCTTTGCAGACACAGGTTTCGAACCTGCTCAATCCCACGCCAACGATCATCCCCGACCCAGTGACGTACATCAATGATATCCGCGCGCTGTCCCGTTTGGAGACCATTCAATACAGCGTCGAAAAGGTGATCACTGGTGAAACAGGCGGCGGCAACTTTGAAACGTTGTTCGGCGATAAGATTCTGTTTGTTGGGCATGGCACGGTCATTGCGGGGGTTGATATGGATAAACTCAAGCCTGAGCACATGCGTTATGAGAACGGCGTATTAACTGTGAACCTGCCTCCAGCTGAAATTTTTATTGCAACGCTCGATAACGAAAAATCATACGTCTATGACCGCGAAACGGGACTGTTGACAAAGCCCGACCCAAACCTCGAAACACTCGTGCGCCAAAGAGCGGAGCAGGAAATCCTTAAAGCCGCGCTTGAAGATGGCATTCTGGAACAGGCACAGATCAACGCCGAAGCATATTTGTTGAAATTCTTCAATGCGCTTGGTTTTCCAAACACGATCTTTGTGAGTGACCAAGGTTAAGTCAGAACTCCGAAGTCTTTGAAACTTCGGAGTTTTTATACACGCTCCGTCCATGACGGGTGATCGTACTTCGCTTTAACCAAATCATCCGTCCTTCTGGATTCGGATTCAGACAACTCCCTCCTCTCGAGCCTTAACCCCAATTGCGCTTCGAACGCGTTGACGAAAGCCTGCGCGGCGGCATCCCAGCTTACTACCCGTCCCAAAGCGGATTCAACCGTGGTTGCCCGTTCGAGTAATCGCTTTGCCGCGATCTCTCGTGCGGATTCGTTTTCGAATACCAACGTCTCACAGATACGTGCGAGGTCGCCAGTCAGCGGAAGTGATCCATGCTGGAGCACGCCTTCCTTTTTGCGCGCCTGTGCCGAGCCGATTAGTTTTTTCCCGTTGACTGTAATTTCGTATGTGGATGGTACTTCGAAGCAGACAGGGTTTATCTGCGTCACGCTGGAAGTGTGACCTACGAGTTCTTTCATTTCAACGGGAATGTCCAGACTTTTCACTGCGAGCAACAAAACTTGAGCAAGTCGGTTATAGCTTTCGAGAACGCTGCCTTCCACGCGCGGTTCATCTGCCGGAGCGATGACCGAGTAGGTTAATTCATCGGTGTGCAAGATGGCGCGTCCACCCGTAGCGCGGCGAACGACTTCCCAGCCGTGTTGTTTGAGGCGGGTCATTTCCACGTCTGTGAAGGGTTGGGCATGTCCAAGCGAGAGGCAGGCTGGGTTCCACGCGTACAGGCGCAGGGTCGGGATCGATTCGCCGCGTCCGATGTGTTCGAGGATCGATTCATCCACAGCCATGTTCCACGCGCCGCGCGTGGGAGAGGTGATGAGTAGTCGCCAGGTGGTCATAGATGAATTAGTCTTTTTGAATGTCCTTCAGTTCGTTTTCGGCAATTCCTGCCAGTTCTTCAGATAACTCATCCAATGGCGGTTTGACAGTCCATTTAGGGAGACTGTGCATTCGGTGCATGAGTGCTTTGAGTGTTGGCGGGAAGGGTGGATATTTTTCGAGAATGTGTCGTTGTTTTGTGGCGCGTGCCTGCGCTTCAGATGCATCTTTGCCTTCGGTCATCAAGTCCCATACTTCGCGTAATTCAGGGGAGATCAAGTTGGCTGGTGCGGTGATGCAGCCTGCAGCCTGGTTTTGCAAGGCGAGTTGGAAGTAGGAGTCTGTTCCATTAAAAACGGCAAGGTCGGTACCGAATTTCTTTCCAAGTGCGCTGGCAAGAGCAGGATCGTGTGATGAGTCCTTGATGCCTGCGAATTGCGTTGGGAAAGCGTCTTTCAATCGTGCGAGAAGTTCAACCGAGAAGCCAATCCCTGCCACATTGGGGAAGTGATAGCCGAGTAAATACTTATCCGAAGGGACGGCTTTTTTGATGACTTCGCTGAACCAATTGAACAAGCCTTCGTCGGTCGCCTTGCGGAAGTAATACGGAGGCAATACAACCACTCCGTCATAGCCAAGGTCGAAGGCGAGTTTGGTCAGGTCGATGGTTTCGGAGAGGCTGGGCGTGCCTGTGCCGGCGAGCAGGCGGAAGCCCGGCACGATGTTGCGGTAGGCACGCACGGAGCGGAGCAACGTCTCGCGTTCGGATGGGGAGAAGGAGGGTCCCTCGCCAGTGGTGCCAAAGAACAAGGCTCCATGACAGCCCCGGGAGGCGAAAAATTTCAATAAGGCGGGAACAGACTCAAGGTCCAGTGATGTATCGTCTTTCAGAGGAGTCACAGATGCCGCATAGACTCCGGCAAGGGGATGTGGTGATGTCATTTTTTCTCCAATCGTTTTTTCGAACCTTTTTTATTCTTTACTTCAACAAACTTACGCGCCGCATCCCCGGGGGGCTGAAGAGTTTGCCCTTCCTCTGAGACGAGATAATGTTGGTGGTCCAGCACCCAGAGATAAAGGTCGCCTTCGGTCTTGTTGGGAAATTCTCCGAGAATGTGTGTTTCGCGGATAACGTTGATGACCGGCATGTATACATTATCATACCAGTCTGAAACCGCCTCTTCTTCAGAGATATCGCGTTGCAGATCGAGACCCATGAAGTAGCGATGCACGGCAAGGTGTTCCAACATGCGGTCGAAGCCATCGGGAATGGTCAGTCGAATGTCCGCTTCGGGTCTAACTGAATCCAGGGAAGTACGCTCGAGAAAATGCACCTTGTCTTCGAGTATCTCGAGGTCTTCGGGTTTGATGTCGGCAGTGATGTCCACACGTGTGGAACACTCACGTACTTCGGCTTCGATGTAGATCTGTCCCTGCTCGCGCGCGACAGATACGCGGTGGTGTCCGTCCACCACGAAGTATACCTGTCCCACTTTATAGAGGACTACAGGCGGAAGGCTAACCTCCTGATAGAAGGCGCGGTTGACGCTTTGCCAGCGCACAGCGAGTTTTTCGGATGCGGGGAGGAAGACCCGGTCGAACTCGTGGTAACGGTTCAGACTCCCCGCGATCTGATCCACGAGAACGGTCTGCATTCCCCGATAGATGGGACCGCCAATACGGAGTTTCTCTTTGATGTCATCATAGGATAACAGGGTGGTACGCTGACCGGAGAGCGAGTCCCAGACACGGTTCATGAAGGATTTGAAGAGAGCCCGCTGGAAATCGGCACGGGATTGGTCTGAAAACGTTTCGTTTGTCATGGTTGTAA
>CAYTDB010000035.1:0-43406 GCA_964436455.1 uncultured Anaerolinea sp.
TCCGACCTCTTGCACCCCATGCAAGCGCGCTAGCCGGGCTGCGCCACGCCCCGATGGCAGGGCAACATTATAGTCCTGTTTGAATAATCCCGCAACTCAATGACAGAGGCACTTGAATATGCTAAAATACATTCAACTCAATTTGGAGAACCCATGCCAGAGATGATAGAAGTTCAAATAGACAGCGTACGGGTACACTTAATGACTCCTCAACGCCTCGTTGTATTGAAAGAGAAAAATTCCGAACGCTACCTCCCCATCTGGGTTGGTCCGTATGAAGCGGAAGCGATCACGGTCGCATTACAGGAAGTGGAAATGAGCCGTCCGCTTACACATGACCTGCTGAACAGTGTTTTCACTGCGTTCAACGCACAAGTCAACCGGATCGAGATCGTCAAATTGCAAAACGATATTTTTTACGGCACCATCGTTGCTGAAGTGGATGGTAAGGAAGTCCACATCGACTCGCGTCCATCGGATGCGATCGCGTTGTCCGTGCGGGCGCATGTGCCGATCCTTGTGCATCCCAGCGTGATGGACGAGGCAGGCATTCTGCCTGAGGAGAATCTGCCCGAGGGTAGTGAAAAGCCGGCTCGAAGCGAACCAGTTCCACTTTCCGAGGAGGGAACCGAGCGCTTGTCCGTCTTCGAAGATTTCCTCGGCAAGCTCGACCTCGATAAACTGGACGATAAAGACAAACCCAGTGATGATGATCCATCAGAAAAACCGGACAAGCCAAAGAAAAAATGACCGACTACCTGCCACAAGAAGAGATAACCGCCCCCGTCACATCAACGGCAGTCCCTCATAGCCGAGAAGCCGAAGAAGCCGTCGTAGGGGCGGTCTTCATTAACCCTGAAGTGTATTATGACATCGCGCAGTTTTTGACTGCCGATGATTTTTACATCCACAGACACAAGTGGATTTGGGAATCGTTCAACAGCCTGCACGAAGGGCGCGTCCCCATTGACCTGCTAACTGTCACCAACGAATTGGAGCGGCGCGGTCAATTGAGCGAAATCGGCGGACCGGCGTATCTAACCTCGCTCGTGAATCAGGTTCCATCGTCGCTTAATGCTGAATCCTACGGACGCATTGTTGAGGGATATTCTGTACGCCGTAAGATGATCAACGCCGCCAACCAAATTGCGTCCATTGCTTACAACGAAAAGTCGAGCGTGGATGATGTGATGAACGAAGCGGAAAAGGCGGTCTTCAACGTCAGCGAACGGCGCCTCAAGCATGACCTGACACCGATCTCGACCGTATTGAGCGATTACTACGACCGCATCGATGACCTTGCCAAACGCCCCGATGATATTGTCGGTGTGCCGACAGGCTTTATCGACCTCGATAAACTGCTGACGGGATTACAGCCATCCGACCTGCTCATCATTGCTGGTCGTCCTGGTCAGGGTAAATCGGGCTTTTTGCTTTCGATAGCAAAGAACGCAGGATTGACACATAAGAAGCACGTAGCGATCTTCTCGCTCGAAATGTCGAACGAGCAGGTGGTACAGCGTTTGATCGCGCAAGAGACAGGCATCGACTCGCAGCGTCTGCGCACGGGACGGTTGGAGGAAAGCGAATGGCCCCTGTTCACACACGCCATCGAAGTATTCGGTGATACGCACATCTATCTCGATGACACTCCCGCCATCACTCCGCTTCAACTGCGGACCAAGTGCCGCCGCCTGCACATGGAATATGGTCTCGACCTCGTCATTGTGGATTATCTCCAATTGATGAGCGGCGATACGCGCAACGATAACCGCGTGCAAGAAGTCTCCCATATCTCACGCAGTCTGAAGATCCTTGCGCGTGAATTGAACGTCCCCGTTCTTGCGGCGGCACAGTTATCACGCGCGGTCGAACAACGCTCGGATAAAAAACCCGTGCTCTCGGATTTGAGAGAGTCGGGTTGTCTCGCCGGGAATACACTCGTAACACTCGGCAATGGCAGGACTGTCCCTATTCATGAACTGGAGGGGATGCAGAATTTCAATGTTCAGGCTTTGAACCCGGAAACGTATAAACTGGAAACGATGTCAGTCAGTCACGTGTTTTCAACCGGAACAAAACCCGTCCTCAAACTGATTACGCGCCTTGGCAGGGAGATCCGTGCGACCGGCAATCACAAGTTCCTGACAATTGACGGCTGGAAAAGATTGGATGAACTTGCAACAGGCGAATATCTCGCCACACCGCGCAACCTTATCGCAGAGGACCGCACTCAAACCATGTCAGATGCGGAACTTGCCTTGCTAGGCCAATTGATTGGCGATGGATGCACCTTGCCGCGTCATATTATCCAATACACCACCCGCGAAAGGGATCTGGCAGATACCGTTGTAAATCTGGCAGTGAAAGTCTTTGGAAGCGAGGTGAATCCGCGCATTTCATCTGAAAGACAATGGTATCAAGTGTATTTGAGTTCCACACGGCATCACACCCACAATGTTCGAAGTGCTGTGACCGAATGGCTGGAGGGCTTGCAAGCTTTCGGGCTTCGCTCACACGAGAAAAGAATTCCTTCACAGGTGTTCGAGCAACCACAACAAGCCATTGCGCTCTTTCTGCGCCATTTATGGGCAACCGATGGAAGTATTCAATTAGTCAAAGGAGCAATGGTCCGTCCGATTGCCTATTACGCCACCAGCAGTGAATGCCTTGCCCGCGATGTACAGACCCTGTTGTTACATGTTGGCATAAACGCAATTTTAAAGCGTATTACCCAAGGTAAAAAAGGACGCGACCAGTATCATGTAATCATTACCGGCAAATCTGACCTGGAAGCCTTTATAGAGGTGGTTGGAGCAGTCGGTGAATATAAACAAGGTCGTCTAAGCGAAGTTCGCGACTGGCTGGGAAAACACCCCGCGAACACGAACCGCGATGTTATTCCCAACAATAATTGGCGAATGTATGTTGTGCCATCCATGCAGAAGATAGGGATGACCACCCGTCAGATGCAGGCAAAAATCGAGACGCAATATTGCGGTACCGGCCTCTACAAACAAAATGTGAGCCGTGAACGCGCATCACGCGTGTCACAAGTTGTTAGGTCAAGCGAATTGCAGGCCCTTGCCAAAAGCGATATCTATTGGGACACGGTTGTTTCAATCGAACTGGACGGTGTGGAGAAAGTGTTTGACATCACAGTGCCCAGACATCATAATTTCATAGCCAATAACATCATCGTTCACAACAGCCTTGAACAGGACGCCGACATCGTGATGTTCATCTACCGCCCCGACCAGTACGAGAAGGATACGGTCAAACAGAACGTGGCGGAGATCATCGTGGCGAAGCATCGTAATGGTCCCGTTGGGAGCGTGGAATTGGTCTTCCGCGGCGCACTGGCGAAGTTCGAGAACGCTGCGACGCGGGTGTTCAAACCGAATGAGTAGCCCTCACCCCCGCCCTCTGCCCTATCGGGCACACGTCACACAGGGAGAGGGGTATGCAATGAATAAATTCAAAGGCTTTACCCACTCTGAAACCTTCACCCAACTCCCCGATGGATTCTTTCATCATCTGTTGAAAGAGATCCAGGATGCGGACGAGTTGAAAGTAACCATATATTTCTTGTGGCGTATCGAGCATATGGACGGTCCGTTTCGGGCGTTGTGTGAAACGGAATTCGATGCGAAAGATATGGGGTTGAGCCTAGAGGAGACAAAGTCTGGGCTGGAGAAAGCTGTGAAGCGCGGGAGCATTCTCAAATCCACGCATGATGCGGATGTGTTTTATTTCCTCAACTCTCCGAGGGGACGCGCTGCGGCTGAGGCGTTTGTAAAGGGTCAATGGCGGGAATCCGCAAAGATATTATCTGCGCCGCCAATGGAACGCCAAAACGTGTTCAAGTTATACGAAGAAAATATCGGTCCGTTGACGCCGATGATCGCAGATATGCTTAAGGAAGCCGAAGAATTATATTCGGATGAGTGGGTAGCGGATGTGATAGAAATCGCGGTGACGAACAACAAACGTAATTGGAAATATTGTGAAGCGATTTTAAAGCGTTGGAAAGAAGAAGGAACGCATGGACAAAAAGATAAGCAAAACGCTGGAAAAGGTTCAGAGCGATACACAAAAAGCGAGTTCGAAGAGTATCTCAAAAGAGATTAATCCTGCGCCTCTCCTTGGCAAACCTGACTGCCCACTCTGCGGAGGCGTCGGCTTTTTGCGTTTAGATGTGCCTGTGGGGCACGAGAAGTTTGGTCGGCTCGAGCCGTGCGTGTGCCGTGCCAATGAAATTGCTTCGAATGCAAAACAACGCCTCTATGAAATGAGCAACCTCGAGCGATTGAGTCACCTGACGTTCGAGAACTTCAATACTTCCGGCAATCCAAAAGCGGAATTTGTCTCACCGCAGGAGGTTGCCAACCTGCATGAAACTTTCGACACCGCAGAAAAATTCGCGAAAGAGTTGAAGGGCTGGCTATTACTCGAGGGTGCCTATGGCTGTGGCAAGACCCATCTCGCTGCTGCAATCGCAAATGAGTGCGTGCGACATGGTGTTCCCACTTTGTTCATCACTGTGCCTGACTTGCTGGATTCACTGCGTTTTGCATACAACGACCCAGAGACAACTTTCGAAGCACGCTTTGAAGATATTCGCGGCGCGGACCTTTTGGTGATGGATGATTTCGGCACTCAGAATGCCACCCCGTGGGCGCAGGAAAAACTTTTCCAGATCATCAACTATCGTTATATCAATAAACTGCCAACCGTCATTACAACAAATTTGATCCTGGATGAAATCGAGAGTCGCATCCGCTCCCGCTTGCAGGACTCTGATTTTGTAAAATACATCCGCATTACTGCACCCGATTACCGCCGTCCCACAGAGACAAGCAATCCTGGCATCTCAATGTTGTCATTCTCGCATATCAAGGAAATGTCTTTCGGCAATTTTGAGACGCGTGATGATGAAGTCGGCAAGGAGGTCGTTACCACCATCGTCAGGGAAAAACAGGATCGCTTCGGTCGCCCGTTCAAGGACAAGGAGATCGTCCGCGAGAAGGTCACGCCGCAACATATCAAGCGTTTACATGAAGCCTTGGATTCAGCAGTGCAATTTGCCGAAAATCCGCACGGCTGGCTGGTGTTGTTGGGACAGTCGTATTGCGGCAAAACACATCTGGCGGCAGCGATCGGGAATTATCGCCAACTGAGTAAAGGACAGGTCATCCTTGCTGAAGTTTCCACCCTGCTGGATTATCTCAAGTCAACCTTCCGGCCAAATTCGGATGTGACATTCGATCGGCGTTTCTACGAAATTAGCACCACGCCTCTTCTCCTGCTTGATGACTTGAAAGAAAGCGGGATCAGTTCAGTTTGGGCAGAGGATAAACTGCATCAAATCCTGAACCATCGCTATTACGCCGACCTGCCCACGGTCATCACCTCCACGCTCGACCCTGACTCTTTCTCGAAGAGTTACCCGAGTCTGTGGAACAAAATTTTGGACACGAGCAAAGGTCAGGTCTGCGTGATTGACATGCCCCCGTATCGAAGGGCGACGAAGGCAAGGAAGACGGCAAAAGCCAAAAAATAAGAAGCCTTGCGCTTACAACAAGCCAGGTTTTGACACAATCATATTCGCCTTATTTGGATGGCACTTGTGCTCTTGCATGGATACCGTGTAAGCGATATAACCTTGCTATGGCGATTCACTCTTTTCGGGATGCAGCGACAAAAGACTTGTTTCATGGAAGGAAGACATCGCCTGTACGCCGCTTTCCTCCCGATCTTGTAAGAATTGCCTTACGCAAATTGGATGTTTTGAATGGTGCCCATCAATTGAATGATTTAAGGTCCCCGCCTGCCAATCGGCTCGAAGCACTGGAAGGTGATTTGGCTGGTTTTCATAGCATCCGTGTCAATGATCAATGGCGATTGATATTTCGTTGGGATGAAGGTGTTCATGAAGTTTCCCTGACGGCCTATCATTAGAAGGAGAAAGTGATGCTTCCCGAAAATCGTATTCCCACTCACCCAGGCGAGATACTGCTGGAGGAGTTCCTGATCCCCATGAATGTTTCGCAGGTTGCTTTTGCGGCGCATATTGGTGTGCCAACCCAACGGGTCAATGAGATCGTACGCGGTAAACGTGGAGTTACCCCTGAAACTGCCTGGCTTTTTGCGCAGGCGCTTGGAACGTCCCCAGAGTTTTGGCTGAACTTGCAGACGAACTATGACTTGGTACGTTACCGCCCCAAACGTCAGGTTCATAGAATGGCGATTGCCGCTTGACATAAAACATCCGGATTCAGCAACGAACCCGGATGCTTAGCCTTTGACTTTCAGTAAATGCAACGGAACTTTCGCAATTCTTTTTTTTGCTGAAAACTTACGAGTTCGCCTTATATCAACCGCTTCCTGCAACCGGATAGCATCATTCCGAACCTTTACAATCCACAAAGCCTGAATCGCTTCAGTTACGTGCAGAACAATCCAATATGATATATTGATCCAAGCGGGCATAGATTAGTTGAAGATTTTGGCAATGGTGGCAGTTCAACATCTGGTTATTGCCCTGGTTCCAGTGGTTCTACTTATGTGCCTGAGTCAACTGGTGAAAATCTGGGCGGTGGTGGCGAATCACCTGATGATGAATTGGATAAGAGCGATAATCCAAGAAAACCTGGCGAACCAGTATGCAAAGGCAAATATTGCGACGATAGATACGATATCCTTGGTGGCATCGTACTTGGACTTGACATAATAGGAGGGGGGATGTCTCTCTTGGAAAGCCTTGCCGCTACTGATGCTTATGTTGCGGCAAGTGGAGCTAGTGTTGCGAGTGAATTTATTGGATGTGGCCCTGCATTTGCTCTTGCACTCACTGCAGATATGGCAGCGACGGTTATTTTTGGACTCGTTGAAAATGGTTCGGCGTTTTTCTCTCTATTATTTACTGCTTTAAGTGATGGCTTACAGGGAAGTATGGGAATTGACCCAGATATAGGATTGTACACAGGTAAGGACACAGTTGTTGCGGGGAGAAATTTTCTGGCAGGTCTAATCCCGGAGTCTTACATTGATTTGGGTGTAAGTATTTCCCAGGTCAAATATGACGTGGACCGCGCTGGTGGTAATAAACCTGGCGGGTATATCCCCGTGTTTGATATAAGCACAAACTGGCAGATGCCCCCAATACACAAAGATTTCCAAAAACAATTTTTCTTTCAAGACTGGTGGTATTGGTGCTTCTAGATTTGTTACCCCTAAAAGGGTAAAAGGTAAAATGTTCTTATGGAAACTTGATGATGAAATATCTTGGATACTCTATATCCATAATTTTGGTCATAAACACTTTCGTGTTCTTCGTATTAAGTGTTTACGTAAGTTATAAGGGCATGAAATCCCTGCCTAGCCGAAGGGCGCAAATTGATAATACAAAATATTTATTTCTGAGTTCTCTAAGTGCGTGTTTAGGCCTATTTGTTTTCTTGATCTCTGAGAACGGATTTTCTTGGAACGCATTAGGTATATCGTTGGGCTTGTTGGCTATGTTATGCCTGTTTTTAGGCGCCAATTTTGTTATAACATCGAAGACCACTGAGTACCTCAATAAACGCGGTTATTCCCCGGACATATTAAATAAGATAAAGCAGATTGGCAAGACCCATAAGGAATCAGGTTCATCTGAAAATTCTAGTAGCGACAAATAATATTTCGATGGAGCAGTGACACATTCTGCGGTCGTTTTTGGGAAGCACAAGGGAGAACCGCAAACGGACATGATTTGTAATGTGACCGAAGATCTTGCTCTATGTCAACCAGATACAGATTAATAAGTTCCACATGGTGAAAAATCTATTTGCACATTAATAACCTGTTTTCATTGTAGACTAGGAATAGACTTCGCCTTATCCAACTTCAGATTCTGCTAAGATCATTTTCCTTTTCATCAATGTATACTATTGCGTACATCAAAGTATAATCAGGATGCGGTCTAAACGACTTACCGAGAAAGTTGGATAAAACTATGCAAATATCCTTTTCACTCCCAGAAAGCCAATTCGTGGCAGAGTCGCAAGAAGAGGCAACAAAAAAGATTCGCATGTTTGCCGCATTGGGGCTGTATCAAGCAGGGGAGGTGTCAGTCGGAGCAGCAAGCGAACTGGCTGGACTGGATCGTTTTGAGTTTCTAGAATTCTGCAAACGAGAAGGTGTGATTCTTCATACACAAACGCCGGAAGAACTGGAAGCAGATCTCATGAAATTTGGTAAAGGGAAGTAATGTATGCTCATCGTTGCCGATAGTTCAGCCTTAATTGCTCTTGCCGTTTGTGATGGTTTGGATGTAATTTTACAATTATATGATGACCTGAAAATACCCGAAGCGGTTTATGCGGAAATAGTCGCGCCGGAGAAACCGCAGTCAGATGTTCTGGGGGCTTTCCTGTCCGAGCGGGTTGTGAAGGTCGACACAGGTCGATGGGTGTTGACTGCCGGCGGACTTGGGCGCGGCGAGATTGAAGCCATGGCGCTGTACAAACAGCTTTCAGCCGATGCATTATTGATTGACGATCACCGTGCTCGGGTGATTGCTGAACATAACCATATCGAATGTATAGGTGCGCTAGGGCTGTTACTTGTTGCAAAACAACGCGGAAAACTTCCCCACATCACTCCATATATTCAGAAACTCCGTCAATCTTCCATTTTCTATGGAGATAAATTGTTGGCAAGAGTGCTCGAACTCGCCGGGGAATAAGGCGTTTTATTCATTTCCTTTCAACGCAAAAACTGATAGGTTCGCCTTATATCAACCAAAAACGGTCTCCTCTCATGGAGGCTGTTTCTTTTTCCACCCAAATTCTTCAACCTGGTTGAATTCTCCACTCAAGCAGGTTTATGCGAAATTACATACTCTTATCTAGATTCATCTCTCAATCTTTGATATAAAACCGGCAATTAAGATTACATTCCTCAACTTTAGGAGACTCAATGCTACCTACTTTTTTACTTTCCCTGCGTGAAGGACTCGAAGCCGCCCTTATCATTGGCATCGTCCTTGGCGCAATTAGCAAAATTCATCGCAAGGACCTCGCCCCCTCAGTGTGGCTGGGAGCGCTGAGTGCGATCATCGTAAGCATTCTCACGGCTGTCATTCTGACGACCTTCGGCATGTCCCTTGAGGAAGAAGCCGAACAGATCTTCGAGGGTATCACCATGCTCATCGCGGCGGGCATCCTCACCTGGATGATCTTCTGGATGGGCAAACAAGCCCGTTTCCTCAAAAGCGAACTCGAAGACGGTGTCAACAAAGCCGCTGCAACAACAGGCAGACGCGCAGTCTTCACACTGGCGTTCATGGCGGTTGTCCGCGAGGGCATCGAGCTTGCCATCTTTATCACGGCCGCGTTCTTTGCTAGCAATCAGGGTGAAGCCGACGCAAGCCTGATCCAAATCCTGGCGGGAACCATCCTCGGTCTTGGCACTGCCGTGCTGCTCGGATACACGATCTTCGCCACCACCGTCCGCCTCGACCTTCGCAAATTCTTCCAAGTCACAGGTATTCTGCTCATCCTCTTTGCGGCAGGTCTTGTCGCTCACGGTGTGCATGAATTCAACGAAGTCGGCTGGATACCATCCATCATCGAACATGTTTATGACATGAACATGATCCTTAATGAAAACTCCATCATAGGTTTACTTCTTAAGACTCTCTTTGGTTACAACGGTAACCCGTCACTGACAGAGATCATTGCCTATGTCGCTTACAGCGTAGTCGTATCCATATTCTGGCGGCGGGAAAACGCCATCCCCGTTAGGACCACCGTGACAGCGCAAGCAAAAGCATAAGTCTGGATTTGGACTCAAGAAGCTTGATTCTTGAAACAAAACAGGCTCCGCTTCAACTCTAGCCGGAGCCTGTTTAATCTATCTGTTCTTCCCTCAAACATATCGGGCTATAGACAATAGACGATGAACCATTTTCTATCGTCGCTGGTCTATTGTTCATGGTCAAGCATCACCAAACACTTCCTCGAACGTCTTCACGATTTCAAACTTGACTTGTTCCATCGAAGGCGGGTCAGGGAACAGGTCCGAGAGAGAGACGATGGGTTCACTCTGCAAGCCGCACGCGATGATGCCATCCCAATATTCCATATCGGGATTCACATTCAACGCGAAGCCGTGACGCGACACACCGCGTACATCCACTTTGACGCCAATTGCAGCAATTTTGGCTGGTTTCCCGCGGTCTTCTGGTGAGCACCTCTGACAGCGGGAATGTACATCCGCCTGTATCCAAACACCCGTGAGTCCCTGCCGTTGACCGGAGACAAGTCCCAGCCGTGCCAGCGCCGTGATGATCACCTTCTCCAACTTGCGGATATAGCCAACGTAATCGGTATTGGGGATACGCGTATCTCCCTTAACTCCACCCCTCTCCCGCTGGGAGAGGGGAGTCAGCGGCAGCAACGGATACCCCACCAACTGTCCCGGACCGTGATAGGTTACATCGCCACCGCGATCCACCCAGTGAGTGTCAATTCCCTTTTCCTTGAGTTGCGACTCGCCCCACAACAAATTCTCCTGCTTCCCACGCCTGCCAAACGTGTACACATGCGGGTGTTCAAGCAATAATAAAGTGGGGGAACGTTTTCCTTCCGCGATCTCCGCCGCGTATTGGTCTTGCAGTTTCCACGCGGTTTCGTATTCGATCAAACCCAAATCTTGGACATTAAATTCCATATTAAATTCGCAGGGGCGGGATTTCCCCGCCCCATGTTATTTGAACATCCTCCGATACAAATCGGACTCCAATAACCCGTTCGGGTCACAGCGTTTCTTGAGCTTCTTGAATTTCTTGATGGTCTCTTCTCCGAGAAATGCACGTGTCGTTTCTGCTGAAGTCTCGCTGTTCTTGGCAAAATAGAACCGTCCGCCCGCATTAAGAACAACTTGATCAAACTCCTGTAATTGATCTCTCAGCTTTACACGGTGTTTGTCCGTCACCTTGAAATCCATTGCAAGTGAGAATCCGTCCATGGCGTGGGTGAGTAGGAAGTTATCCGGGCGGTGGCGTTTGGTCACGCCGAGATAGGAAGGCAAGCCGCGGCGATGCGATAATTCAAGCATCGCACGCCACGCGTCTTCGGCAGTTTCCTTCGGCAGGAACGATTGATACTGGATCAATCCGCCACGTCCGAAGGAACGCTCCCAATTGGGGACATAATCCAAAAGGAAATGGAACTCGGCGTGTGACTCGCGGAACGTATGATCACGTAATGCAGAAATATATTTTGCTGTATTGATCAACATCACGCCGAAGTTGTTCAAGAACGGGTTCATGAAATAATGCAGCATCGATTTCGGCATTACCCCGAACAACCGGTCGGGCAGGTGTTGATAGGAAAGCTTCATCGTTTCTTGTGCGTTCGGATCGTCGCCTTCCTCCAGGCTTTTCGCGGCATGGATCTGCCCACGGCCGAGTTCTTTTCCTCTTGCTGTGGTATCGAGCCAGCCCACGATGTAATCGTGGTCGGGCGCGTGCTCGAGCAGCCCGTTCAACTGTCGCCTGAGATCCGGCACATGCCACGCGTCCACAGATATAAGTCCAGAGTAGATACGTTTCATCTTCAATGTGATGGATGTGAAGATGCCCAGCATCCCAAGTCCGCTGATCATGGCATGGAATAAATCCGCATTTTTCTTTGGAGTACATGTGATCAAAGCACCGGTTGGTAGCATGGCAGTGAACTCAGTTACATGGTCACCGATAGGACCTGCCTTGAAATTGTTCTTGCCGTGGATATTGGCTGAGAGACAGCCGCCCAGCGTGGTCTTCATCGTACCGGAGACAACGGGGGGCCACCAGCCATCCGGTTCGACTGTCTTCCAAAGTTTTTCAAGTGTGACACCAGCCTCGCATCGGACGTAGCCGGTAGCTGGATCCCATTCGAGAATCTGGTCCATGCCGGTCATATCCAGTACGATGCCGCCACTGTTGATGGATACATCGTTATAACTGATGCCTGTGCCGCGTGCAGTTACTGTCAGTCCGAGTCGCTTTGCGAGCTGAAAGGTTTCATATATATCTTCTGTTTGTTTGATGGATATTCGATAGCAGGATGCTTTGAGCGAGTGTCCAAAATTTTCAAGTGGTGTAAAGTGCGTAGTGAGATTCATTGTATATTCAGGCTTGGGAAATCCCAGAGTTTTTCGAAGCTTCTTTTTAAAATGACAACCTTCTAAAAATGAACGAAGGCGTATGTTGGATCGCCAGCATGATCCAGCGCCAAATGGACATGGTGTAGATCAATTGTTTGCGCCTCTTCATGGCATGCACAATATCATCCGCAGCCTTTTCAGGCTCTATGGCAAAGGGAGTGGCTCCCTGCGCGGCTTTGAGCATCTCCGTTTTCATAAAGCCGGGCTTGACCGTAAGCACATTCACGCCGTAGCGCGTGAGCCGATTACGCAATGCCTCGAGATAGGTTGCCAGACCAGCCTTGGATGTGTTGTAACCGGGATTGCCTACACGCCCTCGGTCTCCTGCCACAGAACCAATGCCAACGATCTGACCGGCTTTCGCCGCTTGGAACATTTCAGCAATCGGGGTCAGCCATGCCATTGCACCAATCAGATTGACTTCGATCATCTGACGATCATTCTCAAAGTTATATTTGTCGATACCGCCAGGCGGATAGTTGATACCAGCAACGAATACGACCAGATCCAAGCCACCCAGGTCGGAGACAATCTTTCGCAACAGGTCTGGGACCTTGTCATAATCGCTGACATCATGAACATACGGGAGGGCATGTCCCCCGGTCATGGTAATTTCGTTGCAAAGGGAAATGAGTTTATCTTCACTTCGTGCAAGCAATGCAAGTGTATATCCCTCGCAGGCGAGTTTACGGGCAAGCGCCGCACCCAACCCAATGGATGCACCGACGATGAGGCAGCGTCGGCGTGGATGAAGCGGGGTTGCAGGGGCAGATATGGGTGAGTCTGACACGTTTCCTCCAGATATGAATATGTCCATTTTAACCCATCCCGCACTGTAACGTGCGTGTAATACAGGAATGCCGGCGGTATTGCTATAATGACAGCGAATAACCATGAAAGAACAAACTTTGAAAGTCATGGCGGAAGCGCGTCAAATATTGGAAGGAAAAAACATCCTTCAAAGCGATAAGGATGTCCTTGTTAAGTTAATCGGGATCCTTGCCACATCTGTTGAAAAATATTCCAACAATCATTCGGATAAACTCGCACTTGTGAATGCGCTGGTCGATAATCAGGCTCTGCTTGCCATGCTCAAACAACAGACCGAAGAGTTGGATGCGCTCAAGAAATTGAGCATCAACCTAACCTCAAGCCTCGACCTGCCGGATGTGCTGGATGCGCTTGTATCCGAAGCCATGCAGTTGATCCAGAACGCCCGTGATGTTCACATCTTCCTCTATAAGAACGGGAAGCTTTCCTTTGGCGCTGCGTTGGACGCCGCGGGCAACAAGAATGCAAGCTGGTCCAAACCACGCTCAAACGGACTTACCCATACCGTTGCACGAAGTGGTGAGATTCTTATCGTGGAAGATATGCAAAACCACCCTCTCTTTACAAATGCTCCCAACGATTGGACAGGTTCGATCATCGGTATCCCGCTCAAGATCGGGGATACGGTCGTTGGCGTGTTGAATATGGCGCGTTCCATAATCGGCGGGTTCTCCCCATCCGAGTTGCGCCTGCTCGGTCTGCTCGCAGACCAGGCGGCGGTTGCCATCTCGAACGCCAACCTGCACCAGATGATCAGCAGGCAGGCATATAGTGACACGTTGACCGGCTTGCCCAATCGCCGTGCCCTCGATGAAAGGCTGGAGGAGGAAGTCCAATCTGCCCGCCGCAACAATTATTCCTTTGCGGTAGTGATGATGGACCTCGATGGTTTCAAGGATGTAAACGACACCTACGGACATTCCACCGGCGATGAAGTTCTGCGATTGGTTTTCAACCAGATGGCACGCGGTGTTCGCAACACGGACTTTCTCGCCCGTTACGGCGGCGATGAATTGACCCTGATTCTCACTCAATCCGATATATCCTCTGCAAAGGTTGTGACCGAGAAGATCGTCGAGGGCATGAAAAAACTGAAGTTCACACTGCCCGACAAGAAAAAGCTCAAAATGAGTATCTCAGGTGGTATTGCCATTTTTCCGGTCCATGCCCGCAATGGACCAGATCTCCTGCGTGCGGCGGACGCGGCTCTTTATCAAGCCAAGAAGCACAACCGCGGCACATTCCAAATGGCACGTGGAGTCACGGGTCCCATTGCAACACACAATATCGGAGGCGTATAGCCTCCGATTTGATTCTTGGGGGTTATAATCGTCGAAACCATGTCACTCTGAGGGAGCGTTCGTTGCGACCGAAGAGTCTCCCGCTAATAATGCAAGAGACCCTTCGTGGCAATTACGCCACTCAGGGTGACATTCCATCATCGGAGGAACTCTCATGCACAAAAAAATCAAGATCATCCTGAACCCCATGGCAGATATGGGCAACGCATGGCGCGCCGCACGCGACTTGCGTTCCATCACCGAACAACACGGCGGCATAGACTGGAGCGGGACGGTTTACCCTGGTCACGCCATCGAACTAGCAAGGCAAGCCGGGGAACAGGGCTACGATCTGGTCATCGCCATGGGTGGCGATGGAACCGTCCATGAAGTGATGAACGGGCTCATGAAACTTCCGGAAGACAAGCGCCCCATTCTCGGTGTCGTTCCGGTCGGTTCGGGGAATGACTTCGGGCATGGCATCCACGCGTCCACCACCCCAACTGAAGCCCTTAACCGCGCCATCAACGGCGAACCAACCACCGTCGACCTCGGCTTGATGACAGATGGTCATGGTCGTAAGGAATATTTTGACAATACGCTTGGCATCGGTTTCGGCGCATGGGTCACCATCCATTCGCATCAAATCCCGCTCCTGCGCGGATTCATCATGTATCTCACTGCGGTCATCCAAACCATCATCTTCGACCATAACCCCATCAAAATGCGAATGGAGATAGACGGGAAGAAGGTTGAAAACAGCATCATCTATCTCATCATCTGCAACGGTCCGCGTGAAGGCGGCGGGTTCCTCGTTGCGCCCGATGCAAAGATCGATGACGGACTTCTCGATTATGCCATGATCGGAAATGTCAGCCGCCTCAAAATGTTCCGCATTGTGCCTGAAGTCATGAAAGGCACGCACGGACGCTTCAAAGAAGTCACCATTGACCGCTGCAAAAAATTCACACTCACTGCCGACCGCCCGCTCTACATCCATGCGGATGGAGAAATCTTCTCCGGACCCGGCACCGATCTTCGGCAGGTCAGTTTCGAGATTTTGCCTAACGCACTGAAAATCATCCGCGGCTGAGTATGAATAACGGATTACGCAATACGTTTATAATTCGTAATGCGTAATCCGCAGCCATGCCTGACCTCTTCCACTCGCTCCTCAAACAAGACATCGGACATCTCCGCATCATCGCGGAGCTCTGGGGATTCGAATTGGACTCCCCCAAGGTGGAAGGTGCACTGGAGGAACTTTCCGCTTCTCTCCTGGACCCGGACCTGCTTTCTGAACTAATGGACTCTCTTCCCCCCGAAGCGGTCTCTGCCATCACCTCACTCGTCAACTCCGGCGGACGATTACCGTGGACAACCTTCACCCGCAAATATGGAGACATCCGTGAAGCTGGCGCGGGAAAACGTGACCGGGAAAAACTCTACCGCAACCCAGCATCCACAACCGAAATACTATACTATCGCGGCTTGCTCGCCCGCGCCTTCTTCGATACCGAAAAAGGGCCACAGGAATTTGCCTACATCCCGGATGACCTGTTTGGTTTGATAATAGAGGAAAGAGGAAAGAATCGGGAAGGTGTCACAATGGTTGATGTCGAACCATTAGGTCGTCCCGCCTCTCCCGGTGAACGCGGACAGGAATTCCTCGCCGACGACTCCATCCTCGATGATGCAACAACATTGCTCGCGGCATTGCGTCTCGGCATTGAACCGCCGGAAACAAAGATTCCCAAAAACATAGTCCATTCCCTATTACAAAGCGCAAAGATCATCAACAAAAAAGGCATTCCCCAACTCGAACCGATCAAAAAATTCCTTGAAGCATCGCGTAAAGATGCACTCGCGATACTTGCAGATGCATGGACAGAAAGCGACTCGTTCAACGAACTCAAACTCATGCCCAGTCTGATCTGCGAAGGCGAATGGACAAACCAACCGCTTGAAACGCGCGAGTTCCTTCTAAACCTGCTTGATGCCATCCCCGATGGCAAATGGTGGAGTCTCAACTCCTTCATCCGTGACATCAAAAGCAAATATGCCGACTTCCAACGCCCCGCAGGTGATTATGACTCCTGGTTTATCAAACGCGCATCAGACGGGCAATACTTGCGCGGATTTGCTTATTGGGACTCAGTGGATGGCGCGCTCATCAAGTATTTCATCACGGACATCCTTCATTGGCTTGGACAAGTAGATCTGTCCATTGCGGAAGGGGCAACAGAGCCGACTTCTTTCCGTCTTTCACCTTTCGAAGGAGTGAAAGAGGAAAGCGGTGCCCTGAGTTCGTCGAAGGGAGGAAAGATCGCTGTTTCTTCAAATGGAAAGATAACCATTGAACGAAATGCCCCGCGCGTTGTCCGCTATCAAGTCTCGCGTTTCTGCGAATGGGAGGAACCGAAGAAAGATGAGTATGTGTACCGAGTAACAACCCGTTCCCTGACCCACGCCAAAGAACAAGGACTCAAGCCCGAACATTTACTGGCATTGCTTGTCAAGCACACGAATAACAAAGTCCCCCCATCGCTGGTCAAGGCGCTCAAACGCTGGGAAGTGAACGGCACAGAGGCTCGGGTGCAGACGCAGGTCATTTTGAAAGTGAGCAAGCCCGAGGTCCTGGAAGAGATGCGTAAATCAAAGGCAGCGAGATTTCTGGGCGAAGTATTAAGTCCAACAACGGTGATCGTCAAAAGCGGAGCCATCCAAAAAGTGATGGACGCGTTAACCGAACTGGGTCTGCTCACGGAAGTTGAGGAAGCAAAAGAATGAACGGTTGTCATCGGTGAATCATGACAACCGTTTTATGTTAAGTCAATATAATATTTTTAAAGCAAACCGCTGGTTGAGTAGCCGCGAAGCGGCGTACACCTGCACCTGCCGCAGGTACGGTGTCGAAACCAGAAATAATAAGTAAGCCTGAAATAATATCTTTGTGGTCTCGATACGCTTCGCTACTCGACCACCGTTTGTATCAAAGGAGATACCATGTCAAAACTCGATTGGGTCACACAGGAAATTGCCGGATTGAAAGAACAGGGCTTGTACAACAACATCCGCACGCTCAGCTCGCCGCAGGGTGCCTGGCTCACCGTGGACGGCAAGAACGTGCTCAACTTCTGCTCAAACAACTATCTCGGGCTGGCAAATCACCCGAAGATCGTGGAAGCGGCAAAGGAAGCGACGAAGAAATATGGCGTGGGGCCTGGCGCGGTGCGAACGATTGCAGGAACGATGGACCTGCACATTCAACTCGAACAGCGTCTTGCCAAGTTCAAAGGCGCGGAAGATGTCATCACGTTTCAATCGGGTTTCACTGCCAATCTCGGAACCATCCCCGCGCTGGTAGGCAAGGATGATGTGATCTTTTCGGATCGTTTGAACCATGCCTCGATCATTGATGGATGCCGACTCTCAGGCGCGAAGATCGTTGCCTATGAACATAACGACGCGGGCGCGTTGGAGGACGCGATCAAAGAGCACGCTTCAAACTTCCGCCGAGCCTTGATCGTCACTGACGGCGTCTTCAGCATGGACGGCGATGTCGCCCCCCTCCCCGCCCTGTACGAAGTCGCGCAGAAATACGACATTTTGTTTATGGTGGATGATGCCCACGGTGAAGGCGTTCTCGGCAAAGGCGGGCGCGGCATCGTGGATCATTTCAACCTGCACGGAAAGGTCGATGTGGAAGTCGGCACGATGTCGAAGGCTTTTGGTGTAGTGGGTGGAATGGTGGCTGGCAAGAGAGAGATCATCGAATGGCTCAAGCAGCGTGGACGACCGTTCCTGTTCTCGTCGGCGGTCACTGTGCCTGATGCCGCGGCATGTCTCGCAGCCGTTGACCTGCTCGAAGAATCCACCGAGCTAGTGGACAAGCTCTGGGCAAATGCCAAATACTTCAAAGAGGAAATGAAGAAACTCGGTTTCGACACAGGCAAGAGTGAAACGCCAATCACTCCTGTTATGCTGGGTGAAGCGCCGCTCGCGCAGCAATTCAGCCGCGAGCTATATGCAGAAGGTGTATTCGCCATGTCCATCGGATATCCTACCGTACCGCAGGGCAAGGCACGCATCCGCGTGATGATCTCTGCCGCGCATGATAACGATGACCTTGGCAAAGGACTTGATGCTTTTGCCAAGGTTGGGAAGAAGTTGGGAGTGATTCAGTAATCAGTTTGAGAGTGAACAGTAATCGGTAAATGCAGACTTCCGAGTTCTTGAAGAACTCGGAAGTCTGCATTTACGTGTCTACTTGTTTCTCTGTCTACCTACTTCGCATACGCGTCCAAAAATTCATCCCATCCTGTCGTCAAGGCAAAATCAATCGTGGAACGGTAATACGTGTAATTGGAATCCTTCTCGCTTGCTTTCGAGATGTGATAGATCGTGATGCCATGCGCATCAGGATAGGCGTTGGTATGGTATGAATGCAATACCACTCCATCGACTGCGTCCATGACAGCCTGACTCTTTGCTTTAATGTTCGAGTCGCTGATGAGACGATTAATTTCGTACGCCATATCGTACAAGTCTTTATCCATCGGCGCCTGCCAGAAGGTCTGCGTTGCACCGAAGGCACGGTCATATTTTTTGCGGTTGGCGGCGAGACCATTGTTCAGGGCCACCGACCACTGATCTACAGCCGTCTTCAACGTGGTATAGCGGATGTCCACTGCCACCGCGGACCAGGTCTTATCGTCCGTTGCACTCTGGCTGGTGGCAATCGCAACATCATCAGCATCCATATTGGGATTGGCGGCGAGTTGTGCAAGGACAAGATCGTATTGAATGCCTTCCCAGTTTACATATTCCTGTGAAGCAGTCACCGCGGTGGCATATCCATGCCAGAGGTCGAAGATCTCAATGGACGCCATGTTGCAGCCATCGTATCCAACTACGTCAATGAAATCAAGAGCCGGAAGTGCGGTTTTCAATTCTTCATAATCCAACGTATCGGCATCTGTATCATCTGCCATCACATAGCCGGGATGCCAGTTCCAGCCGTGACCCCAGAAGTACAACACATAGTGGTCAGCAGGATAGTTGGTTTTTGACCAGTTCACAAACTCCACCAGTGTTTGCGGGTCACCCATGTTACGCTCGCCCCAATCCGCAACAGCGTTCTCGGGTGCGGCGGTCATTCCCTGTGTGACGTAGAACAGTTTCGTGGTCTGCCAGTCACCGTAACTGGTGTCGTAGCCGGGACCGCGATCTGCCAGTGCCACAACGTTCACGTCCACCGTGGAGCCTGTGGGTGCGAGTTCATTTTCAATATCCAATACAACGTAATCTTCGAGATTGTTATCCCCCGAGATGTAGACCATCACCGTCCATTTGTCTTTTGGTACAGGTGGGGCAGCCAGAGCAGTGCCTGACAGGGTCAAAAGCAAAACGAGCAACAGTACGAACGTAACGAACGAACGGGTTGTCTTGCGCATGTCTCCTCCGATGGAAAATGGATTTTTGAACACGAACGATGCAAACCAGACAACAAATTTATTGCTCTTTTACGAGGCGCCTCCTTTCGAAACACTGAAAACAGTATAGCATTCCGTGCATTGCAATTCAATCAGCAGTTTTTCAAACACATATATTTGACACTGGTTTCGACAGTAAAATTCCACACATCCATTCTTATCAAGGATAAAATGTACTTGCTTCAGCACACCTAAAGATCCGTAATACACTTGGAGCAACAATGAGCGATAAAGACACCTACATAAAACGTTCTGAAGCTGCGCGCGCCGAAATGCGCGAGATCGTCAAACTGGCACAGGGAAATCAGACCGTCTATCAGCCGTGGAGAATGAAAGAGGTGTTGGATCATCTTACGGGTTGGGATGATGCGGTGATCGCGTCCATCCAATCATTTCTGGCAGGAGAGGTCCCCGCCACGCCTGCCTCCCGCGGCATCGACGCATACAACGCAGAGACCGTCACCTCGCGCGAAGCCATCCCCTACGAAGTGACACAGAAGGAATGGGAAGCCTCCCGCGTGGAACTGCTGGACCTGCTCCGCAAGATGACCGACGAACAATTGCACACACCGTTTGTATTTCCATGGGGGGATAGCGGCACCATCGAAGACCTGGTGGAGGTCTTCACCGAACACGAAGAGACCCACGCGAAGGAAATCCGCGGGATCATAGAAAAAGGGAAATAATCAATAACCAGAACTCCGAGTTCTAGAAGAACTCGGAGTTCTTTTTACCTCTTGACAGAATTAAATATACACTGTATATATACAGCGTATATTTAATTAGGAGTCAACATGGTCAGACCCACCAGAAAGAAACAAATTGCCAACCTGCAGGAAGCCATCAAGAAAACTGCCTGGAAACAGACTGCAGAATTCGGCGCCCCTGCCCTTTCATTGCGAGCCATCGCACGCGAATTGAAGATCACCGCGCCAGCCATCTACAACTACTTTCCCAACCGTGATGCACTGGTTACCGCGCTGATCGTGGACGCGTACAATTCGCTGGGAGATTCACAGGAAAACGCGCTCGCCAACCTTTCTACGGGGGACCACGCCTCGCGTCTTTCTACGCTGGGGCTTGCCTACCGCGAATGGGCAGTGACCTACCCCCAGCGTTACCAGCTCATCTTCGGGACGCCGATCCCTGGTTATCACGCCCCCGATGAAATGACACTGCCAGCAGCAACCCGCGCTTTAGTTCCATTGATCAGCGCATTACAGTCCGCGCACGAAGCAAACTGTCTGCGCGCGGAGCGGCTTGCTGCACTGACACCCAGGTTGAAGTCCATGCTGACCGCATGGCATAAGTTTGAGGGACGCTCAAATATCGAAGCGCTATACCTCGCGTTGATCATCTGGAGCCGCGTGCATGGACTGGTCATGCTGGAGATCGGTAACCACATCCCGCCGTTTATTGAAGATCCCGCCGAAGTGTTTCGGCGTGAAATAAAGAATCTCATCATTCAATACTTGTAGGAGAACACCATGATTGCAAAATCTGATTACAAGACAACTGCCGTTATTTTCCTGGGCTTTTTTCTATTGATCGTCATTGGCAATCTCTTGCTGGCAAGCGCGTTCGATTTCCCGGATATCCTGCGCCAAAGCCCAACCGAGCGATTTACGCTCTTTCAAGCCAACCAGGGAACCCTTATCCCGGCATACTACAGGATGTCCATGACTTCCCTGTTGCAGGTTTTCATGGTCGCGGCAATGTATCACCTAACCAAAAAGGGAAGGTTGGTTGACATCTTTGCCTTCACTGCGGGAGTTTTATCGGGTACCTTCCAAATGCTGGGGTTCTTCCGCTGGGTTGTGCTGATCCCCATGCTTTCCAGGGCGTATGTTGCACAGGAAGTGTCTTCGGAAACCATTTTCTTCCTGGAAAAGTTTGCAAACACCTATTTAGGCATGACGGTGGGCGAGCACATGGGTCGCTTTTCACGGGGTTGTGGTTGATCGCACTGGGCGTTGTTCTGGTGAAAAACAACGCGTTCGACAAAAAACTTGCCTGGCTTGGATTGGTTTCAGGCGTTGCACTCTCCATCCAAAGCTACGAATCAGTTGCCAGTGAGAGCCTCAAGTTTCTGGCAGATATTTCCATTGCGTTGTGGGCGCTATATGTGGTTTGGGCGCTGGTCATGTCCATCATGTTGTTCCAGAAAAAAGATGAGACTAGTCCCCAGACTGTCCATTGGGGCGTGTGGCTCTTTGGTATAGTTTTGTACCTGGCGAATGTCCTTCCAGGTTTTCTGTAGCAAATGATGGAGTCTTGTACGTGAGAAAATGAAAAGGAGAAAAAATGGAATCAAAAGGATTACAACAGAACGATGTCATTTCAGAGGCTGCGACTGCCGATGAACTGGAACATCACAATGGACGAGTAGCGCTTAAGGCACAAGCCATTGGCAGTCATGCCATCGGTGCACAGGCGATTGGCGCCCTGGCGGTCGGGGCGCTGGCGATTGGAACGATGGCAATCTGGCGGATTGCCATCGGGCAGTTGTTTGTTCGCAAAACGAAGATCATCACGCTTGAGGTGGATGATTTAGTCATCAAACGCCTGCGGGTCGATGAACATAACGTCACGGAAAATCTGATCCTGCCCGAAGCAGGGCTTGATAATAAAGTAATCGCAAATTGAAGGAGAAGACCAAATGTCTGTAAATCATGTCATCTTGGGAACGGGCGCGATCGGGCGCGCAATAGCCGAAGAACTTGTCAGCCGCGGAGAAACTGTCCGTATGGTGAATCGATCCGGGAGGATGGACGAAAAACCTCTCGGGGTGGAGGTGGTGGCTTCGGATCTGTATGACCAGGCGAAGGTCAAGGAAGTGACGCGAGGGGCAAAGGTGGTGTATCAATCCGCTCAGCCGAACTACAACGAGTGGCAGGAAAAATTCCCTCCGTTGCAGAAATCCATCATCGATGGGTTGTCGGGAAGCGGTGCGAAACTGGTCATTGTCGAAAACCTTTATATGTACGGTGCAACAAACGGTACACCAATGACAGAAGATATGCCGCACAACCCGCATACCCGCAAAGGCAGGACTCGCAGCGAAATGAGCAAAGCCGCGCTGGCAGCGCATCAGGATGGAAGGTTGAAAGTGACTACGGCACGCGGATCGGACTTCTTCGGTCCGTGGGGGTTGCCATCCACGATGGGAGAACGTGCATTCTATCCCCTGTTGGATGGAAAACCTGCACAAATGGTGGGTCGATTGGATATTCCTCACACTCACACATATGTGAAGGATTTTGGCAAAGCATTGGTCGTCCTCGGCGAACGCAGTGAAGCGGATGGGCAGGCATGGCATGTGCCAAACGACATGCCCCGCATCACGCAGGGCGAAATGGTGAAGGTTTTTGCAGAGATTGCAGGTGTGGAGCCGAGGATGAGCAGCATGGGCAAGCTGATGATGTGGATGGGTGGTTTCTTCATCCCTGAGGCGAAAGAGTCGGTGGAGATGATGTATGAATTTGAGCAGCCTTTCATTGTGGATTCGAGTAAATTCGAGAAAATATTTGGCGTGAAAGCCACACCGATGCGCCAAGCATTGAAAGAAACAGTGGCTTGGTATAAGAGTCATCCAGAGAAAAGGTGATCAGTTCCTGATTACTGAACAGCAATTCAAAACGGGATGGAAGCACTTCCATCCCGTTTTTTGTTAAATTGTGACATTCATCCATTCCCAACAATCTCGCACACATGTATGATAATTTCATGCAACATTCACAAATCAAAAATAACGATCTGATGCAATCGCGTGCATCATTAACGAAATTTGCCTGGCTTTCCATTGGCGCGGCAATTGCAACCATGGGACTGAAAACTGGCGCGTATTTCCTGACAGGCTCCGTTGGCTTGCTGTCAGATGCCATCGAATCACTGGTCAATCTGGCTGGTGCGATCATGGCGTTGGTCATGCTCACCATCGCGGCACGCCCGGCTGATGAAGAGCATTTCTATGGACACAGCAAGGCGGAATATTTTGCCAGCGTCACGGAAGGCATCCTAATCCTTGGCGCGGCGATCAGCATCATCATTACAGCAGTTCAGAGGTTGACCGATCCGCGACCACTGGAGCAACTGGGAATTGGTCTGGTTGTTTCCGTAGCCGCATCAGTGATAAATTTCATCGTCTCACGCATCCTGATCAATGCAGGCAGGAAGCGTCAATCCATCTCGCTTGAAGCAGATGCGCACCACCTCATGACCGATGTATGGACTTCTGTTGGTGTGATTGGGGGCGTTGCAATAGCAGGCTATACTGGCTGGAGCACTCTCGACCCGATCGTGGCCATTATTGTCGCTCTCAATATCATCTGGACCGGGTATCAACTTATCCAACGTTCTGTTGCGGGTCTGATGGATGCAGCAATTCCAGAAAGCGACCGCGATACGATCATAACGATCATGCAAAAATATCGTGAAAAGGGTGTAGACTTCCATGCGCTGCGCACGCGTCAAGCTGCGGCACGAAGGTTCATTTCAGTGCACATCCTTTTCCCCGGCGACTGGACAGTTCATGATGCGCATCACATCGCAGAGGATTTCGAGAATGATGTCCGTACTGCCCTTGACGGTGTTATAACAGTGTTCACACATCTCGAGCCTGTGGAAGATGAACTTTCCATGGACGATATGTATCTGGATCGCTAAAGAAGAAGGAAGTAAAAATGTCAAAGGAACCTATAGAGCAGGGAAACAGTGCCCTGATTCAACAAGTCCGTTTGCATGATCATCATGACCCGCATCACGGCGAGTTCCGCCTTTCGGATGTCATCCTCGGCGGGCAGGATGGATTGGTCAACGTACTGGGTGTCATCCTCGGAGTTGCCGCCGCCACTTCGGATTCACGCATCGTCATTGCGGCGGGGCTGGCGGCGACCTTTGCCGAATCCATCTCGATGGGCGCTGTTGCCTACACCTCAACATTGGCGGAAAACGATCTCTACCACAGCGAACGCGAACGTGAGTATCGCCACATTCATCTCGCGCCGGATGTGGAGGTCGAAGAGATCCGTGATATCTATCGTGAAAAAGGGTTCGATGGTGAAACACTCGAAAAGATCGTGGATGTCATCACCTCCAACCCGGATGTATGGGTTAATGTGATGATGTCTGAGGAATTCAAGTTGATGCCGCCGGAAAAATCCAAGGCGGTCAATTCCGCCCTGCTGGTTGGATTCTCCGCGCTGGTCGGCTCATTCATCCCCCTCTTCCCGTTCTTTTTCCTTGACGTGAATTTGAGCATCCTCCTCTCGATCCTCATCGCCGCCGTGACCTTATTCATTGTAGGTGTGTACAAAGCGCGTGTGACAGTCGGCAAACCCTTCCGCAGCGGAATGGAAATGGCGATTATCGGTACACTCAGCGCACTGGCAGGATATGTGGTTGGCTGGCTCTTCAAGGTGCCGACAGTGCCATAAAACATCACCATTCCAACCTCCCTTTTGGGGCATCGATAAGAAAACAGGACAGAAAAATGAGCGATGATGTCAGTGATATTGCTGCTTATTACAACAACGATCCTACAAGGGAACACACCCGTCTGGAACGACATCAACTGGAGTATGAACTGACCTGGCGTTACTTGGACAAGTATCTGCCTGCACACGGCGCTATTCTGGAGATCGGCGCGGCGACAGGAAGGTACACGCTGGAATTGGCAAAACGGGGGTATTCGGTCACAGCCGTGGATATGTCTGCGGCGCTCTTGGATGAAAACAAAAGAAGTATTGCGGGTGATGAATTGGAAGGAAAGGTTCAATTTGTCTTGGCAGACGCGCGCGATCTCAGCAAAGTAACCGGGCAAGGTTTTGATGCAGTGCTTCTCATGGGTCCACTTTATCATCTGGTCATTGAAGCGGATCGGAAAACAGCGCTAAAAGAAGCCTTTACCCTGCTGCGGGCAGGTGGCGTCATCTTCTCATCATTCATCAGCCGCTTTGGCATCATGGGTGATTTGATGAAAGATGTACCCGAGTGGATTGAAGATCAGGAAGAAGTCCGTTCGATCCTGGAACATGGGAAAGACCCTGACCATTATCCGGAAGAGAGTTTCCGCGGATATTTCGCGCAGGTTTCAGAGATTCCGCCCTTGCATGAAGCGGTTGGATTTGAAACGATCACACTGGCGGGTGTCGAACCCGCCATCTCAGCGGACGATGAAAGCTACAACAGACTTGAGGGGAAACAGCGTCAATTATGGCTCGATCTGCTCTTCAAGATCAGCACAGAGGGTTCCATTCTTGGAGCATCAAGGCATCTTCTCTATATTGGGAGAAAAAAGTAAAGTATGAGAACAAGACCATTCCACAAAATCACCGTTTTGATGTTCTTGCCAGTTTCCATTTTGATGGGATGCAGTGCGGTTCATTCAGTTGCACCAACGCCATCAGAAATGTTGACAGTTATTTCTGCTCCTGTTTTGGCAGTTCCCACAACAACAATTACAATACTACCGTCCCAAGCTCCATATACACAAAGTGGCATGGTCATCGAACCATATCAAGATGTGAGGTTCCAAAACATCTCAAACGTGAATAGAAATCTTGGTGAATCATTGATCGAGACTTTATGGTTTGACCAATCAACGATATGGAGCCGTGAGGATAAACAGATAGCAGACAAAGTATTGGAGCTTGGTATGAATCCCGGCATGGGCATCCGCGAGTTGCATGCAGAAGGCATTACAGGAAAAGGTGTCACTGTAGCCATCATTGATCAACATCTGGTTCTGGATCATCCGGAGTTCCAGGGAAAAAATTGTCAAATATTACGATGTGGGAACTGATCAGCCTGCAGGCACAGGAAGCATGCATGGACCTGCTGTCACCAGTCTTCTGGTTGGTGACAATATTGGCACTGCGCCCGACGCAAGCGTTTATTATGTTGCGGCACCCTCGTGGTTGGAAGAGGCACAATATTATGCGGATGCTCTCGATTGGATCATCGCTGAAAACGAAAAACTGCCGGATGGAAATAAAATCCGTGCTGTTTCAGTATCTACAATGCCATCCGGTATTGGGAAACTTCTTACCAAAAACAATGAGGCGTGGGACGCCGCTTACCAACGGGCTGTGGAAGCCGGCATTCTTGTTTTAGACTGTACTTACGAACAGGGAATTACAGTTCCCTGCACCTATGATGTTAACAATCCAGACAATATAGCAAAGTGCATTCCAAATTGGGACAGACCAACAGATTCTCCACATAAGCGGATAAATATTCCCATACGGAGAACTACTGCAACAGAAGAGGGGCGTGATGGAAGACTTGTTTTTTATTATCAATATGATGGACCGGGAGGACTTAGTTGGACCGTACCTTATTTGACAGGTGTACTGGCAATGGGCTGGCAGGTCAATCCAGATTTATCAAACGCTCAAATTCTGGATCTATTGTATACATCTGTCTACGATACAAATGGACCTGCAGGGATTATTAACCCCAAAGCATTTATTAACCTGGTAAAGCTTTCCATCAACGAGTAAACCCAACACATTCCATCACCACCCTCGCAGCCGCTTCTGCACCTCTTTCAGCCTGGATCTTGTTTCCCAAATCCTTTGCCTCCATTTTGACATCATCCCTCAACGTGAATTGAATTGCATTTGCCAGGTTCTCTGATGTGAGTTTCTTCCTGGGAATTGGCTTTGCACCAACGCCAAGTTCATAGACGCGCCGTCCCCATGCAAATTGATCGTTGCTGAACGGGACAATTATGCTCGGCACCCCTGCGCGCAAACCCGCGGCAGTCGTCCCCGCCCCGCCGTGATGGACAACTGCCACCATGCGTGAAAACAACCAGGAGTGCGGTGCACTTTCGAGCATGAATATGTTATCAGGCAGGTTATCCATTTTGGACATACCGTTCCAACCCGTTGCCAGTACCCCGCGTTGACCTGACATCTTGAGCGCATCGATCACTGTCCGCGTGGTTTGCTCCGCTGATCGGACATCACCAAGACTGCCGAAACCGACATAGACTGGAGGCTTGCCCTCATCGAGAAACGCGAGCAGGTCGTTAGGCGGTGTCCATTCATTTTCATCGAGAAACCAGTATCCTGTATGGTGAACGTGAGGAGAATAATCTTTCGGCTGTGGGAAAACGTGATTCGAGACCGAAACAATTGTCGGGGCGGAAGGAAGCGTTTGTCGTTCAAAGGGTGGTCCGAAGTTTTCTGGCACGCGTCCGAATTTCTGTTTCCAAAACTGCCTGATCGGTCCGCTTGACGCGGTCCACATGATCTGCTCGAAGATCTTGTGGGTCCAATAGTTGTAGGTTCTCCCAAGACGCGGTTTGTCGTAAAAAATCAGCGACGGATATTCACGCGTGGGAGTCATTGGAAATGGTGAAGCAAGGATGCTGGGGACTTTTAAATGCTGTGCGATGAAATATGCGATGGATGGACCTGGGTGATAGAGGATGGCATCTGAACCCTGGCAAGCTTCGAAGAGACCTTTCTGTAGATCTGCCGCGAGTTTTTTCAATGTGTTGAAACTGAGCAGAACCTTGAGTGGGTTATCCGCCTGGGTTGCAGAGCGTACTATTTCACTGGTTGCCACCTTCGAAACGTCCCCGCTGATCGGGTAAATCTCCAAGCCGTTTTCTTTAACGAGTTGGCTGAAATTCTCGAACGTAACGATACGGACGGACGCACCCGCGTTCTTCAGCGCAACGCCCAGCGCAATATAAGGCTGGACATCGCCCCGTGAGCCAATGGATAGAATGGTGATGAGCATGGGAGAACCTATTGTATAAGGATTACAGCGATGATAAAGATACTTCCGTTCTTTCTGCGTGTTCCGTATCCCATGAGGTTGATATTACCCATCTCTCCACACCGTAAAGTCCTTCAAGATCGACCCGCCCACAAACTCCCGGATCAACGAATTATCAGGGATGAGATTCACATCCAATGGCAGGAACCATTCAAGGAATGCAAGCAGTCGTTTGGCTTCGATGTACTCGGGTGTGCCGTGATGTACCTGCATCAACAGCGGCTCGGCAAACGGCTTCAGCACAGCCATCTCATACGCCAGCGCCGAGTTGAACAGCACATCCGCATTTTCCTGAAACGGGAAGATATGCCGCTTTTCGCCGCGCCCCACCGTCTCCCACATGTTAATGGTCTGCCACGCCTTGTAGCCACGTTCACGCGCATCGCGCACAATGCGTCGGATGAGGCGGGTGTCAGTGGTGGAGACGCGGTTGTGGCGATCCAGGTTCAACTGAGTCAGAGCCGAAACGTAGATACGGAACGCCTCGCCTCTCAAACTTTCAGGTATGAGCCGCGGGTCCATGCCGTGGATACCCTCCAGGATGATCGGCTGTCCATGTTTGAGTTGGATGACTTTTCCCGCCTCGCTCTTCCCCGACTTGAAGTTGTATCTTGGTAACTGAACTTCCTCCCCCCGAATCAGACTCTGCAACTGCTCCGCCAAAAGCGACAGGTCGAGCGCTTCGATGGTTTCAAAATCGGGTTTGCCATCTTCACCGAGAGGCGTTTTCTCGCGGTCGAGGAAATAATTATCAAGTTCGAGCGGAAATGGTGAAATACCCAACGCAAGCAGTTGAATGGCAAGTCGTTTTGAAAAAGTTGTCTTACCGGAAGACGATGGACCAGCAATGAAGATCAGACGGCTTTTATCCAGTCGGTCTGCAACGATGCGGGCAATGTTAGAAAGGTTCTGTTCATGGAAGGCTTCCGAGACCAGCACGATCTCTTCCGCACGTCCCTGCTCGATGGCTTCGTTCAACGAACCAACATTATCAATTCCCAGGCGCGCAAGCCAGCCTCCGTATTGACGGAATGCCGCCAGCAGTTTTGGATACTCAGGCACAGGCAATAACTCATCGGGTTTACGCCTGCGCGGATAACTCAACGTGAAACCGCCATCCGTCCCATTGATATCGAAGACCTGTAGGTAACCAGTGGATGGGACCATATAGCCGTGGTGATAATCCATGTGTTCGTTGAGACGATACAAGGTCAGGTAGTCCTTGTTGCGATGCTTCAACAAAGATACCTTGTCTTCATAGCCCTTCGAACGGAAATATTCGATGGCATCCTGCAAAGGGATTTCCCTGCGCTCGAAGGGGATATCCGCTTCGATCAACTTTTGCATGTGGGCTTTTAATGATTCGATCTCGGACTTGGATAACTGTTCGCGCCCAGTCACCTGGCAGTAATATCCGCCTGAAGCGACCGCATGGTCCACATACAAGGTTCCATCAGGGAATAGATCAGTGAACGCCTTCTCCAAAAGGAAGGTCAACGAGCGGCGATAGATGCGCGCGCCATCCGCCGAATCCATCAACACTGGTTCAACCTTTGATTCTATTTTTATGGGATACGTCAATTCACGCAGTTCACCGTTGACAACCGCCCCCACACAAACTGTGGGACATTCAATTGCTTTCAAGAACTCCCCCACCTTCGCCCCACGCGGACCGGATAACACGCGTCCATTGGGGAGATGAATTTCAACTTCATTTCTTGGTTCAACAATTTGGATAGACATAACAGCCTGTTTTCACGTTGGCAGGTTTGAAAGTTTGAAGTTAACCTGTCAACTTATTAACGTTTCAACAAACCAGCGAGCTTTTCCGGCTGGTGTGCGAACTCCTCCAACGGAATTTCCGTGTTCGTCAAAGCCGTCAATGTTTCGGTCAACACCTTATTGACAGGTGTGGGCACATTAGATTTTTCACCCGCACGTACAACTGCGCCATGCAGATATTCCACTTCGCTTTTGCCGCGACCGGAGTGCAGGTCAATGTGGAAGGAAGGCATCTTTGCGCCGCGTCCCGCACCGGCGGCTTTACTGAGAAAAGGCTTCGAGAGCCACAAAGGCAACATCGTCGCAAATGCCAACGCGCGGACCGGCGTGCCAGGCAGGTCAACGACTTCAAAGCCCTGCGCCTGCATCACCGCGATACATTCCTTCAACATGTCAATTTCAACTTTGTACAAGTCCTTGTTTGCGAAGACTTCACCCGCAGTCATATCCAGTATGGCGGAGGTGGGATTGGCAATGAGATTGGTCAACATCTTCGACCATTTCATGCTTTCGGCGTGTTCGAACAACTTTGAATTGAGGTACGCCTTGTTCAGGGCTTCGTTCAACTTCTCCGAAAGCGGGTGCCCCTTCGCCACGCCGACACCGCGCAACTTCTCAAGGACAATATCGCCCGCGCCGCGCCGACCGATGGCAGTGGTCACTGTGCCGTAGATGACCTTGTCGTTACCTAATGTTTCGGCGATGGCGGGTTCATTCGCGACTCCGTTCGAGAGGCAGAGGATTGGCGGCATTTTGTCCGCGAAGGGTTTGATGCCTTCCAATGCGGTTTGGGTATCGAACGATTTCAGGGCAAACAGAGCCACGTCAAACGGTCCGTAACGAAGCGCTTCTTCCAGGGAGGAAACGATCACAAAGGCGGATGAGTCCAGTAGAGAAGCATCCTTTGTTTTGCGTCGGGAGTCCAATGTCAGATCAAGACGCATCCCCTTCTCACGCAACTCATCAACCACTTTTTGTTGTTCCACAAAGACAACCTGATGCCCGGCCAACGCCAGGCTCCCGCCAATGTAGGTGCCGATGGCGCCCGCTCCAAACGTGAGAACTTTTATCTTGCTGTTAATACGACTGGATGATTCTGATAATGCCATGATTACTCTTTTTTTAGATTTTTTAGATGCGCATGATCGTTAACTGCATCAATTGCCCAGCGATGCTGGTACGGATAATAGATCACACGTGAAAAAGCTGTGTTCTCAAACCGAAAACGCACACCCGAAGGATCGACATGTGGAGCCAAACCCGTGGCCGCGTGCATGACTTGATTCAACATGCCACCATGCGAAACGATCAAATAACTACCCGGAGGCCGCTTCAATAAATTATGCAACGCCTGCCCCGCGCGTAAATACAAAGCCCAGTCGCCTTCGCCATTTCCACCGATGGAATCATAAGGTGTTGTATAGGGAGGGCGCGGTTTCTGACGAACTTCCTCGGCAGTCAACCCTTCCATTTCACCGATGGCACGCTCGAGCCAGACATCGTCGTATTCCACCTTGAGACCCAATGCAGAGACGATGATCTCCGCTGTCTCTTTTGCACGCCCCAATGGACTGGAAAGTACCAGGTCAAACTTTACGTTTTCTGACTTCCATCTCTCGGCAAGCGCCTTTGCCTGTGCGCGTCCCTTATCGGTCAACGGATAATTGGACTGTCCCTGCCAGCGCGCCTGTGCATTCCCCAGCGACTCACCATGGCGCAGGAATACAAATTGATAAACGGGCTTTGGGGTGGTACTCATTCCGCCCTCTTTTTCAAGTGATAAACGGGACGCTGCTTCACCTGCTGGAAGATGTAGCCGACATATACACCGATAAATCCCAGCACTACCAGGATGACACCGCTGGCGAACAGTATCACAAACATCAACGAACTCCAACCTGGTGCAATCGCGGATGTATCTCCCTTAAACCACAGAGAATACACATAGATCATCTCGACCGCAGCCAGACAAAAGAACAAAACCCCGGCGCTCAAGCCGATATACAAGGGTACAAGCGAAAACGAGAAGATCGCATCCATTGCCAGGCGCACCATCTTGCCAAGCGAGTATTTCGATGCGCCGGAAATGCGTTCCGCTTCCTGATATGGCAAAATCACGCTTTTGTAGCCAATAGCCGAAATCATTCCACGCAGGAAGCGGTGATATTCAGGCATCGACTTTACTGCATCCACTGCCTGCCTGCTCATACCGCGGAAATCCGCCGCGCCTGGGATCATTTTTGTGCCGCTGATATTGTTGATCAGCGTGTAAAAAACGGCTGAAGTAAACGCTTTGAATGAGAACGATCTGGCAAACTCCATCCGCTGCGCCTGGACAATATCATATCCCTGTTCGAACAGTTCAATCATCTGCACGATCATTCCAGGCGGGTGCTGACCATCTGCATCCATCGAAATGACAAAATCAGCTTGTGTGGCGTCAAGACCGGCAGTCAATGCGGCTTGATGACCGAAGTTCTGTGATAACTCCAGTACAACGATTCGTTTATCCTTTTTTGCCAGGACAGAAAGGATTTCAACCGTGTTATCGGAGGAACCGTCGTCTATATAGTAAATCGTGAACTTGTGTGGCAACGCGTCGATCACCTTGCGAACATCCGCATAGGTATGCTCGACCACCCCCTCCTCGTTGTATACGGGGATAACAAGGTCAATTTTCAGCTTACGTTTGGGAGACATCGGAAAGATTCTACCATGCCCATGAAATCGGTGCTTCGCGCCAGAATGGGAAAACCGTGATAGCTGTAATCGTGCAAACAGGAGTTTTTACGGCAACATCGCCAAAAAGCTGTTTATTCCTATTGCCCCGGAGGTAAATACAATGAGTACATTGGAGATAAACTGAATGACACTTACGATAATCAACACCCCCCACAGCAATTTTTGTGTCAACGGTTTGGCGATGAAAAGCGAAGATTCTGAGTCGTCTGACGGTTGGCTTATAAACGGGAGCAGGAACAGACCACTGTAAAGCGGAACCATCAGGGGAAGCATGTAATGAACCGATTTCATGGCAGCAAAATTTATCAGGAAGAAACCGATAACCACACACCACGCCAGAATGATGCGGCTCAGGTATTTCCGAGTGCCCCAAAACGATCCGACCAGCAGCGAGGCGAAGGACAGGAAAAAAACATGGCTTTTCATGTAGTATATGGAGAAAAAGTGCAACGAGTTCGCCAGTCCGGTCTGGTAGACTCCTGCCGGGTCTGGTATATCATACCCTTGAAGAAGTGCATTTTGTTGAGATACCCAGGTACCTAAAGCGGTACGTACAGCGTAAGGAACCAGATAAGTTGGGCTGGAAATGGCAATGGCACCAACCATCACCAGCAGGAAGCCAAGCCCCGCCAGCACCATCTTCCGGAATGTCAGGGCTTTCTGCAACCAACCCGCGAGCAGGTATCCTGCAATTGCCAGCACGAAAAATGCCCCGAAGAGTTTAATAGCCAACGATAAGGCACAAGTCACAGCAGCCAGATAGAAATTGCGTCCGAAGCGGAGTTGGTCCCTTTCAAGGAAGAAGAAAGTCAATACGGTCAACAGCACGATGATTCCATCAGGATGCCAGAACTGGATGTTATATTTTACGACGCCGGGGACAAACAAGAGAAAGACGAACATGCCAACCGAAAGCAGCTTGTTCTCGAAGCGAGTCACCAGGAAAACGAGGAGGAAGATCGACAAAATCATGGGAAGAACGCTGACGAATTGACGCAGGAGGAAAATATTCAACTGCACATTCTGACCAAACGTCTCTCCATAGATCAGGCGCGGAATGACCAACACAGATGCCGACATGGGCAGATACGGGTATCCATACCACCACTGCCAGCCGTCCAATACATTATGCACAGTCGCGTCAAGGCTGCCCTGCCATACCAGGACTTTAGCCACATCGGGATAGATCACCCCTTCATCGGGATGCAAGTCAAAGTGCGTGTTCTTATCCCTGAGATAGTTAATAGGGACAAATGCCAGAAAATAGAGCGCGCCGATCACAGCCATGACAATCAGGGTTTCCCGCTGAACCGGCTTCCATCCCCGCCATTTTGCCACGAGAACGGAACCAAGCGAAGGCTTTTGGCGGTACACCCCGGCATACACCCGGCGGAGGAACAGCCAGGACTGAAGGCAGATCAAGACCGCCCAGGCAAAAAGCGGACGCAGCGGCACAGGAAAAACCAGATAGGTAAGAAAATACCACTCGACCAGGAAGATGGAAAGAATAAGCAGAGAGCCTTGTACGACGAACAAACGCGGTGCGGCTCCACCTGTCAGTTTTTCATCCAAAAGGTTGGCGACAGTCTGCGCCCATGTTATATCACGCAAGAGGCGAACCACCAGGAAACCCAATCCCAACAGGATGAGTACAACCAGAATTTCCAACACTGGGCGAAGGACCTGGTAGTTAAGTAAATTTCCCCGGTCTGCATCGAGATGCATAAAATGTAAAAATATAACTGCCAGCACCCCCTCAAAAAAATTAAGTGCGCCAAAGAAAGCAAGATGTTTTGTTTTCATAATGTCACTACCTGTGTCAAAGATTGGATAGAAAATGGTATCTTTCAGGTTTGGTGGAAGTTGATATCTGAGAACTCTTAACTCAAACAAGCCGAAAGAGTTTTACCGCAAAGAGTGCGAAGGTTAGTAGAAGGTTTTCCTGGCAACCTTAGCGCACTTTGCGGTTAAAAAATCCCTGTACATTTGTGCCTGCAGCTCAGTGTAGACTAAAAGAGAGAATCTCACTGATAAGGTACTTAAGCCGGACCGCTTTACAGATTAAAGCGACTGTCATTTTATCAAATTAAGCCAATATGATATATGGCTTGCTGAATTGCGACGGATAAGATTCCCGCCAGATAAATTCAAATATACCGCCCACAAAAATCGGGAGGTTGGGATCAACCATCATAATGATTCAAAATCACTTCACAGACCCGACCTGCCTTTTGCGTGTCAAAGTGATGATCGTTAAACAAGTTGATGACTTCACCTGCAAGCCTATCCGCTTCAGGAGCATTTCCATTTGCCATGATACCAGTAAGAGGAACATAGTGGGAACTCGCAAACAATCCGGCATCGAAGATGGCTTCCAACATGCGCGGTTTGTTCTCAACCCTGATATTGAACCGCCACATCTGAAAACCCTGCGGCAGTTGTATTTCGAGCGGCAAAGTTGACGCATAGATTTGATTCAACTGTTCCCGGTGGACTATAGATGTGTGCAAGTTGTCTTCGACTTGTCGGCGATACTCATTCCATTCGGGCAGGGACTCGCTGGTATCGAGCCAGTCACAATCCCGGTAGGTATAGCGAGAGCGGTTCTGTATTGACTTTTTATAAGCATCCTCCACTTGAGCGTGGTGATGTTCGTTGAACATCAATCGTGCAGGCTTATACAAGATTTCATTATTGATAAAGGCATACCCGCCGAAACCCAGGTCTACCATCTTGGCATACCCGGTGCTGTACAAGGTCACATCAGCGAACGGACTTCCTTCAAAATCTGGAACACACAAACACCGGTCATCCACGATAATCAGTTCAGGATCGAGGGATTTGGCAAATTCAAAAAATGGATGAGGGGTATCTGCCTTGCCATACGTGTGGGCAAACAACACGCCACCAATCCTGCGCTTCTTTATCTGGACCTCAACCTGCTTCAGATCCATGTGCAGTGTCTCAGCTGAGATATCTACAAACTCAAAAGGGACACCCGCCTTGAAAAATGTAATCGGGACGATTGGGCAGATATTCGCCGGCAGGAGCCAGGGTCTTTTTTCTTTTTGACCGACTAAAACATTATAAAGAATGGCAGATGCGCGCGGCGCCTGAATAACTCGCATGGAATAACTAAATCTCTTTACGAACCAGTATCGTAAAATCGTACAACCCATAGTCATGGAGCAGGGCAACATTACGCGAAAAATTGCGTTTGCAATAATCGAAAAAGTACAACGGATCACCAAAGAACAGGTCTGGGCGCTTTTCCATCCGGTCAAAATCTGAATACTTAGTAAGCATGTTGAACGAGAACCCTCGGGAACAAAGAGCATTCATGTGCATGAGAGTTTCTGAAACAACGATCTGCCATTGCTCGTACGATTCATCCAGCTTGAGATTGAAGATAGAGCCTGCTATAAGATAATCCGCCTTGGGCAGTTCATTTTCGTCCGTAGTAAAATGCGCGTTCGAATAATCCTTATAAAAAGCACGCCCTGCGATAACCATCCGGTCAACCAAATCTACGCCGTAATATTCAAATTGCCAGCCCTTCCTGAACAAGAAATCAAACAAAGCACCGTATCCGCTTCCATAATCGATTACAGTGAACGGAGATGATGGATCGATGATTTTCGTCAATTGCTCAAATCGCTGCGCCTGTGCTTCGGGATCGTTGTAATCCACACCTTTTGAGGTTGCGCCGAATTCATCGAGTTTGCTGATGAAATACTCGTTTAACCTTTTCTGAGTTTCATCATGCCTCATCGCGGCTCCTTCATTGTTTGCGAAATAAATTCGGCAGCCCGGGGGCCCACCATAAACATCAAATCCAGGATTGTCACATACGGGTCATAAGGGGGATGTAATTGTGAATATTCAGGATAATTGTATTGCATATACTCAAACGGGATCCCGGCCGCCTCGAATTTTTCAGGCTCCATATAGGAACTGGCTGACGGACCGCATATGTAGTATGTGGCTCCAATCCGCTGCAGCACATCAATAACCCGATCCGTTTTTTGCCCTTTAAGATTCGAAAATTCGGAAGATCGCAAAAAACGGGTCGAAGTGAACCCCAATTCACGTGCCAAAAGAATAGAGACGGCGATGGTGAAATCGGCAAGAAATTCATCCCTGCGTTCATATATTGATTCCAACATCGGCAGGTAATTCTTGAAATAAGGCGCCTTCGAATAAGAATTTGTTATGGATTTCAGGTGGCTTTTCGCCCAGGGTTTTGACCAGTCAATCCGAACATCCTTGATCGGGGTGCCGCTGGTTACACCTTTCGTATGGGCCGGGATCGTCAGCCATTGTTTCCCCTGATGGGTCTTGATCTGATTGCGGTTCCGCCAGCCGTGTTTGTCATATTGAATATCATCATAGAATACAAAAAGATCAGCCCGACGGATCTGGTCAAAATATCCGCGCCATGGAATATACGAAGGCTGCAGAATGACCACGTTCATCAATTACCCACCACCTGCTGAATAATATAGGCCGGTCTGTCCATACTCCTGTCAAATATCCGTGCAAGATACTCGCCAAATATACCCAGTGTAAAAAGTTGTGCGCCACTGAACAATGCAATGATCGATGCCAAAAATGGAAACCCCGGCAGACTGCCCTGGCTGAAATATACAACCACCACATAGACAAACACACCCAGTCCAAAAAGTGTCATTACAAAACCGATCCAACTGGCTAGGCGCAGGGGACGGGTGCTATAACTTGTCAAAACCAACAGCGCCATTTTTACCAATCCAATAAAACTGTAATTTGAGGAGGTGGTGCCGGCGATATTCACTTCAACCGACGTGAATCGGGTTGTCCCCCAGGAAAGCAAAACATCAACGATCATTGCAGGACTCTGAAAATTCTCGAAAGCCGAACAAAGATGCGTTCGATAAGCACGAAAAGATGAAATGTTTTTAACCGAAGGTACGCCCATAATATACGAAAGGATTCGTTTGATTCCTGCCGTTAGAAGGTTGCGAACGAGTCCCTGCGGCAGTTTTTTGGGAGAACCATACACAACATCAAATCCCTTCTCAAGTTCTGCCAGCAATACGGGTATATCTTCAGGGGGATGCTGCAAATCCTGATCCAGTGTAACCGTCACCTCATATCGCGCCAAGCGCATGCCGCAAAGGGTGGCATTATGCTGACCGTAATTGCGCATCAAGCGGACACCCCGTATCCACCTGTATTTTTTAGCAAACTGCTCGATGGATTTCCAACTATTGTCAGGACTGCCGTCGTTTACCAGGATCACCTCATATTTTGGGGATATTGTTGGAAGAACATCTTTTAAACGTTTAATCAAAGGTGCGACGAGAGCTTCGCCGCGATATACAGGGACAATCACAGAAATATTCATATTCAATCACGCTATAGAAATGCAACACCAATGAACATTCAAGAACAGCAGGATGCCATATCATCCCTGTCCCGCTGATTGCTTAATGACATAAGGCGGATGATCCATGCTGCGATCGAACATAAGAGCCAGATATTCTCCAAATATTCCCAACGCAAACAGCTGCGCTCCGCTGAACAAAGCAATAATGGATGCTAGGAAGGGGAAACCGGGCAGGCTCCCAACAACAAAATAAGTAAATAACACATAAATAAATACCCCAATACCAAACATGGTCATGACAAAACCAATCCAACTGGCTAGTCGAAGCGGTTTGTTGCTAAAACTCATCAAGATCAATAGCGTATACCTGAGTAGAGACCTGAAATTGTAGTTCGAATCGCCAGCCTCCACAATATTGACGGGAACAGATGTAAAACGGGTTGTCCCCCAGGAAAGCAGCAAATCGATGATCACCGAGGAACTTTGGAAATTTTCGAAGGCATTCCGCAAGTGCGTTCGAAAAGCGCAAAAGGCAGAAATATATTTTAGCGATGGAACCCCCACGACATTTGCAAGGATCTGTTTAATGTTCGTTGTCAGCAGGTTCCGGATGAAACCATTTGGCAGTTTCTTGGGTACACCATACACCACGTCAAATCCCTTTTCGAGTTCTGCAAGCAGAAGCGGGATATCTTCAGGTTGGTGTTGCAAATCCTGATCCATGGTGACAGTTATTTCATAACGAGCTGCACGTATCCCACAAAGGGTGGCATTCTGTTGAGTGTAATTCCGCATTAAACTAATACCCCTCACCCATTCATATTTTTTCGTGAGCTGCTGAATCGCATCCCAGCTTCCATCCGGACTTCCATCATTTACCAGGATGACTTCATATTCCCCTGATATACCAGGCAGGGATTTTCGAAAACGCTCGACCAAAGGCTCAATAAGAGATTCCCCTCGGTAAACGGGAACAACGATCGATAGATTCATAATGCGCAATATTCTACCACCCACCCGCCTTACAAGCGGACCTTCGGCTCCCCACCCAAGAAGACCCCGTGCCTGTATTCCAGAATGGACAGCGTGTGCGCCACCTCAGACTCTTTCTGTTTCTTCGTCCAGCCGAGGGCGTTGGCGAAGATGTCCGCCAGTTCGTCCACCATTTCAAGCGTCACACGTCCCAGCATCGCCAACATGGAACGGCGCAGCAGGAAGTCGTCCACGTGGAGGGCTTTTTCATGTGTAATGATGAACATGACTTCACGCAGCGAGTAATCGGGCAAGTTCGTGAGAGGATGATCAGTGCCGCCGCTCATGAAGGTGGCAATGGCTTCTGCACGTGTGCCATAGCGCTCGAACAGAGCCTGCAATCGTTCGCGTGGTGCACCCGTCCACGCGGAGAGGCTGTCGATCTGACGCTGCAAATCTGCCGCGGCGGATAGGTACCCTTTCCCACCGCCAATGGCGAGGGAGCGCGTGTTTTTGGTACGTTTGACACCCAGGAATTCAAAAGTTTTGTCTGCTGTTTGTTCAGAGAACGCACGGAAGGATGTCCACTTGCCACCTACAAGAGAATAGACCGGAAAGGCAAGTCCCGTCCAATCGCCGCTGAGCACTTCGATGCTGTGATCACGCGAGATCTGTCCGGTGGTCTTCGCGCCGGAAAATGGGAGTGGACGAACGCCCGAGAATTGGAAAACGATATTTTGGCGCGACAGGTTCACGTCAGGGAAGACGTGTTTTACCATGTCGAGAAAATAGTCTATTTCTTGATCCGTACAATTCACATCGTCCGGGTTATCGATGGGGATGTCTGTGGTGCCGATCAACACACGGTCATATAGCGGGAAGATGAGCACGATGCGACCGTCGTTGTTCTCGAAAAAGAATTCGTGATCGCCGATGGCTTCGCGGAGTTCATCATGCCTGACAACGATATGTGAACCTTTGGTACCGCCGATAAACCGCGACGATAACCCCATTTTTTTATTCGACGCATCGATCCACGCACCTGTCGCGTTGATGACGAGTTTCGGTTTGACATCGAAGTTCTCCTGCGTCAGTTCGTCGCGCAGGATGAGGGTATCCTCCATGCCGCCGACCATGCTCATATAGTTGAGTGCATGGGCATTGGAATTTTCCTGCTCGGCATCGAGCATCACTTCAACGGCGAGACGTTCGGGTTGGAGAATGGCGCCATCATAATACGTGGCAGTGTTTACGATCCTGGGATTCAAGCGTGCCCATATCTTTAGAGATTTTCTTCTTGAGAGGAATGTATGTTTTGGAACTATGCGCTGCTTGCCCGTGTAAGCATCGTACATCATCAAGCCGATCTTGATTACCAATGAGCCGCGTTCGGATGGTTTATCAAGTTTGCCGAAAAACTTCAACGGCGCATTCAACAAACCAGACAGTCGCTTGAAAATGGGGATGGTTGTGGGAAGAGGTTTTACAAGATGCGGCGCGTTCTGGATCATCAGGTTGCGTTCACGCACCGCTTCACGCACAAGACGGAACTCTCCGTTCTCAAGGTAACGGATGCCGCCATGCGCCATGTGCGAAGAAGCCGCCGACCCGCCCGAGCAAAAATCTTCGCGCTCCACGAGCAGAACATCCACGCCGTTCAAGGCAAGTTCCCAGAACAACCCAATGCCATTGATGCCGCCGCCGACGATCAAGACGGAGACTTCTGGATTTTCACGTAGATGAGAAAGAACATCTTGTCGATTCATTTTTGGTTCCAAGTTCCAAGTTTCAGGTTCCAGGTTTTAAATGGAACTTGAGACTTGGAACATGATACAATTTTTATTCAACCCAATCGAACGTTCTCGTCACTGCCTTCTTCCATCCCGAGTATAACTTCTTTCGTAATTCTTCGCTCATGGCTGGAGTCCACTCTTTGTCTTTGCCCCAGTTGGAGCGGAGTTCGTTGTAATCCTTCCAAAAACCAACAGCCAGCCCCGCCGCGTACGCCGCACCAAGCGCGGTCGTCTCAGCCACCTTCGGACGGATGACTGGGACATCCAACACATCCGCCTGGAAATGCATGAGCAGTTCGTTGAAGACCATGCCACCATCCACTTTGAGGGCGGTCAGTTTGACGCCCGAGTCTGCCTCCATCGCATCGAGCACTTCGCGCGTCTGATAGGCTGTCGCTTCGAGCGCGGCGCGTGCGATATGTCCCTTGTTGACGAAACGAGTCATCCCAACGATTGCGCCTCTCGCATCGGACTTCCAATATGGAGCGAACAATCCGCTGAACGCAGGGACGAAATAGATGCCGCCGTTATCTTCCACCGAATTCGCCAACGCTTCCACCTCAACCGACGACTGGATCAGTCCCAAATTATCTCTCAGCCACTGGATCAGTGCCCCGGTAATCGCAATCGAGCCTTCCAACGCATACACGGCTGGCTGGTCACCGATCTTGTATCCCATCGTGGTCAGCAACCCCGATTTCGAAGGGACAGGTTTTTCGCCCGTGTTCAACAGCATGAAGCAGCCCGTGCCGTACGTGTTCTTTGCTTCGCCTGGATCGAAACAGGTCTGACCGAACAACGCGGCATGTTGGTCACCAAGATCGCCTGAAACAGGAATGTTTTGCAGGGGCGAAGCCTGCTTTACCCCTACGTGACCATATATCTCCGATGACGATTTAATCCTCGGCAACACCACACGCGGAATTTTCAGAATGCCCAGAATCTCCTCATCCCAATCCAAGGTGTTGAGATTCATCAGCATCGTGCGGGAGGCGTTCGTCACATCCGTAACATGCTCACCGGTGAGATTCCAAATGAGCCATGTGTCAATCGTGCCAAAGAGCAAGTCACCGTTTTCGGCTTTGGTACGCGCACCGTCCACGTTGTCGAGAATCCATTTCAGTTTTGGACCAGAAAAATAAGTGGCAAGAGGCAGACCCGTCTTGAGTCTGAAGCGGTCCTGCCCCCCATCCTTTGCCAGTTCATTGATGATGACATCCGTCCGCGTATCCTGCCAGACGATGGCGTTGTAAACAGGCTTGCCCGTGGACTTATCCCACACGACCGTTGTCTCACGTTGGTTGGTGATTCCAACCGCAACAATCTGATCACTGTTTACTGACAACTGCTGACAAGCTCCCTCCATCACTTCCTTTGTCCGCTCCCAGATCTCAAGCGGATCATGCTCCACCCAGCCGGGCTTGGGGTAAATTTGTTGATGCTCTTTTTGGTCAACAGCAATCACATTTCCCCCGTGGTCAAAGATCATAAAACGAGTGCTGGTCGTGCCCTGGTCAATTGCAGCCACATATTGAGCCATATTCACCTTCCTGCGATTTTCCCCATTGTATAACAAAACTTCGCAGAGATTTCGGGAATTTCATCAACCCACAAGGTGACCTTCGTTATATTCGGTTTTTTGAATATGTCGCTACAATATATTCAGGAATATGAATATAAAAAAGCAACCCGTTTTACAAATTTCCGAACAGATCGCTTCACCGCTCAGCGCTATTGCTTCGCCACAACGCATCGCCATCTTGCTTTTGATCGGCAAAGGCGAAGCCTGCGTTTGTCATCTTGAAACCTCACTTGGATGGCGGCAGGCATACATCTCGCAACATTTGATGGCACTCCGCAAAGCGGATATCCTGCTAGACCGCCGCGAAGGACGCTACATTTTCTACAGCCTGAAAGACGCCTCAATCCTTGACCTTGTAACTACCTCCGCCACCCTAAGCGGACTCTCCGCTGAAACCGTTTCCGCGTTGATCAACACGCAGGTCAATCCCTCGTGTGAATGTCCGCAATGCGCGCCTGCATTGATCCCCGTTGAAAGTTTATAGCCCATGACAACACTTCCATCGCCATCCCTGCCGAATACAAACAAACGTCTGTTTGCCATGCTTGCCCTTGCCGCAATTGCATGGCT